>NZ_JBSFDP010000001.1:78705-331913 GCF_053593975.1 Streptomyces sp. NPDC002004 | reverse complement strand
GCGCCATCGCGCAGCAATTCGGCGTCACCGTCTGCCGGCCTGCCCCCACCCCCCCTTCGCCCGGCGCCGCACACCACGTGCGGCGCCGGACGTGCACGGCCCGGCCGCCGCCCGCACCGCGGCCGCCGCGCACCCGCTCGACCACACGCACCGCACCACCTCGGGGAGGACCAGCATCATGGGCGTCACGCTCGCCAAGGGAGGCAATGTCTCCCTCTCCAAGGCCGCACCGAATCTCACACAGGTGATGATCGGGCTCGGCTGGGACGCGCGCTCCACCACCGGAGCCCCCTTCGACCTCGACGCCAGCGCGCTGCTCTGCAACGCCGGCCGCGTCCTCGGCGACGAGTGGTTCGTCTTCTACAACAACCTCAAGAGCCCCGACGGCTCGGTGGAGCACACCGGCGACAACCTCACGGGCGAGGGCGATGGCGACGACGAGACCATCCTCATCGATCTGGCGAAGGTCCCCGCCACCTGCGACAAGATCGTCTTTCCGGTCTCCATCCACATGGCCGAGGAGCGGGGCCAGACGTTCGGCCAGGTCAGCAACGCCTACATCCGGGTGCTCAACCAGTCCGACGGCCAGGAGCTGGCCCGCTACGACCTGTCCGAGGACGCCTCCACCGAAACCGCGATGATCTTCGGCGAGGTGTACCGGTACGGAGGCGAGTGGAAGTTCCGTGCAGTGGGACAGGGGTACGCGTCGGGTCTGCGGGGCATCGCTCTAGACTTCGGGGTCAACGTTTCGTAAAGCCGTACGGCGCGGGGGGAGACCCGTACCCGAGACCCGTACACACACGATGGGGTAAGCAGTGCTTCTGAAAACCTTCGGCTGGTCGTTCGTGGTCACCGCGCTCGGCCTTGCCGCGGCCGTGGTCTACGGGGGGTGGACGGCCTTCGGGATCGTGGCGATCCTGTCCGTCCTCGAAATCTCGCTGTCCTTCGACAACGCGGTCGTCAATGCCGGAATCCTGAAGAAGATGAATGCCTTCTGGCAGAAGATCTTCCTCACGGTCGGCGTTCTGATCGCGGTCTTCGGTATGCGGCTGGTCTTCCCCGTCGTGATCGTCGCCTTCACCGCCAAGCTGAACCCGGTCGACGCGGTCAACCTCGCGCTGACCGACAAGGACCGCTACCAGCAGCTGGTGACGGACGCCCACCCGGCGATCGCCGCCTTCGGCGGAATGTTCCTGCTGATGATCTTCCTCGACTTCATCTTCGAGGAGCGGGACATCCAGTGGCTGCGCTGGATCGAGCGGCCGCTGGCCAAGCTCGGCAAGATCGACATGCTGTCGGTCTGCATCGCCATGATCGTGCTGCTGATCACCTCGATGACCTTCGCGACCCAGGCCCACCAGCACGGTGGCGTCCATGTGGACAAGGCGCAGACGGTCCTCGTCGCGGGCATCGCCGGACTGATCACCTACCTCGTCGTCGGCGGCCTGTCCGGCTTCTTCGAGGACCGCCTCGAGGAAGAGGAGGAGCGGGAGCACGAGGCCGAGGAGGAGGCCAGGAAGAGCGGCAAGCAGGTCTCGGCCGTCGTACTCGCCGGCAAGGCGGCGTTCTTCATGTTCCTCTACCTGGAGGTCCTGGACGCGTCCTTCTCCTTCGACGGTGTCATCGGCGCCTTCGCCATCACCAACGACATCGTTCTGATGGCCCTCGGCCTCGGCATCGGCGCGATGTACGTCCGGTCGCTCACCGTCTACCTGGTCCGCCAGGGCACCCTCGACGAGTACGTCTTCCTGGAGCACGGCGCGCACTACGCGATCGGCGCCCTCGCCGTGCTCCTCCTGGTCACCATCCAGTACGAGATCAACGAGGTCATCACCGGTCTCGTCGGCGTCGTCCTGATCGCCTGGTCGTTCTGGTCGTCCGTGCGCCGCAACCGCGCCCTCGGGGGCGGCGACGCAGGCGCCGAGAGCCCGGACGGCAAGGCGACCCTGTCGTCCGGGGTCTGATGCCGGACGGCCCGCCCGGGCCACGCGCCCGGCGACCGGGTCCGGCCGGGCCGGAATGATCCGGCCCTCGGTGAGGAACGCTCTCAACGGGGCGGCCAGGAGGCAGGGGTCTCCGGGCCGCCCCGTGGCGTGACAGGCATACGGCATACGGCAATGGGGGGCTGAGGCGGCATGTCCTTCTGGGACGGTCTGTGGCGTGGGCGCTCGACGCAGTTCGAGTCCGGGAGCGCAGCGACCAACTCCATCGAACTCACCAAACGGCACTCGGTCGTCTCGCTCACCAAACAGGGCGCGTCCACCGGCAACCTGCGCATCAACCTCTCCTGGCGGATGCGTACCTCCGACATCGGGCGCCCCGAGCGGGGCGGACTGCTGCGGCACCCGTCCCAGCTGTTCAAGCCCGACGTCGTGCAGGCCCACACCCAGAGCATGGTCAATGTCGACCTGGACCTCGGCTGTCTGTACGAACTCACGGACGGCGCCAAGGGTGTGGTCCAGCCGCTGGGCAACTTCTTCGGGGAGCTCAACGCCCCGCCCTATGTGAAGCTCAGCGGCGACGACCGGTTCGGCTCGGGATCGGGCGAGACGATCTACGTCAACCTTGATCACCGCGAGTCCATCAAGCGGCTGCTGGTGTTCGTCTACATCTACGACCAGACGCCGGCCTTCGACCGTACGCACGCGATCGTGACGCTCTACCCGAGCAACGGCCCACGTATCGAGATCGGACTCGACGAGCGCGCCCCGCAGGCCCGTTCGTGCGCCGTGGTCTCCCTGGAGAACGTCAAGGGCGAGCTGCTGGTGCGCCGCGAGGTGAAGTTCGTGTACGGCTTCCAGAGCGAGCTGGACCGGCTGTACGGCTGGGGCCTGCAGTGGGGCCGCGGCTACAAGACCGCCGGAGACCGCTAGGGGCAGACGGGAATGTGACGACAGGCCCTGGCCGCCGCGGCGGGCGGGACCGCTACCGCGGCAGGAACTGCGGCCCCTGCGGCGGCAGCCTGAACTCGGCGCCGGGCGCCGCCGCCATCGGCTGCGGATAGCCGTAGGCGGGCTGCGGACCGGGCGGAACCGGCTGGGCCGGGGCGGGCTGCGGATAGCCGTAGGCGGGCTGCGGCGCCGGCTGGTGCGCCGGCGGATAGCCGTACGCCGGCTGCTGCTGCGGCACCTCCGCCACCGGCTGCGGCAGGGGCGTGCCCGCAAGCGGTGCGGCGCTCGTCTCCGGCGGCAGCGGCTGCGCGGTCGTGGCATCCGGGGCCGGGGCCGGGGCCGGTGCCGAGGCCTCCGGCGTGGGCCCGGGCATGGCCTCCGACTCGTCCACGGAGATCCCGAAGTCGGTCGCGAGCCCCACCAGCCCGTTCGAGTACCCCTCGCCGAGGGCGCGGAACTTCCAGCCCTCGCCGCGCCGGTACAGCTCGCCGCAGATCAGCGCCGTCTCCGCGCCCGTCTCGGGACGGATGTCGAAGTACGCGAGGGGCTCACCCTCGGCCGCACCCGCGTCGTACAGCAATATCCGCAGTGCCTCGACGCGGTCGAAGGGCACGTCGTCCGCGGAGGCCACCACGAGCACCCGGCCGACCTCGGGGACCATGCCGTCCAGGTCCGCCTGGATCGTGTCGGTGAGACCGTCCGGGCCCCGCTTCTTGCCGAGCCGCCACACCGTGCCCGAGGGGTGCCGGGGCTGGTTGTAGAAGACGAAGTCCTCGTCGGAGCGCACACGGCCGTCGCGGCCCAGCAGCAGCGCCGACACGTCCACGTCCGGGACGCCCTGTCCCGGGGCCCAGCGCAGCACGGCGCGCACCGCTGTGGCTTCGAGCGGGACGTTCGACCCCTTCAGCATCGCGTGCGTCATGCGGTCATCCTGCCTTCCCCCGTCCGAGGCCGACAACGCGGGGTCGGCATGATCCCCGGACCCCGGCGTACGGCCCTCCACGCACTCGTCGTGCCCCGGCCAGGGGCCGTCCACGCACGTGCGAGGCGCCGTATGTAACCACACACGACCGTTCGACATCGCCGTATTACCTGAACTTCATGCCCGATGGGAACTCTTGACCTTGATCCCTACGTACTATTACCGGCCACATCTTCTTCGGCCGCGTCGGCACCACGGGGAGTCTCATGCGTCATTTCGGGCAGCTCGCCCCAGAGGTGCGTCAGCGCCTCTTCCACCGGGAGCCCTGCGTCTTCGGCGCGGACTCCCCGGCCCGCACGCTGGCCACGGCGCTGGGCGCCACCCTCTACAGCCCGGCCGTCCGCCCCCGGCTCGCCGCCGACATCGTGAGACAGGCGGGCCGGGGCGTCGTGTCCATGGTCCTGTGCCTGGAGGACGCCATCGACGACGCCGACGTCGCGAGCGGCGAGGAGAACCTGGTCAAGCAGTTCGCCGCGCTGGCCGAGCATCCCGAAGACGACCTGCCCCTGCTCTTCATCCGGGTCCGCACACCCGAGCAGATCCCCGATCTCGTCCGCCGTCTCGGGCCGACCGTGCGCCTGCTGTCCGGATTCGTCCTGCCGAAGTTCACCGAGGAGCGCGGCGTTCTGTTCCTCGAGGCGCTCGCCGCGGCCGAAGCCGCCTCCGGCCGACGGCTGTTCGCGATGCCCGTCCTGGAATCGCCCGAGCTGCTGCACCTGGAGAGCCGGGCCGAGACGCTCAGCGGCATCGCCCGCACCGTCGACAAGTACCGCGAGCGGGTCCTCGCGCTGCGCCTCGGCGTCACGGACTTCTGCTCGGCGTACGGACTGCGCCGCCCCCCGGACATGACCGCCTACGACGTCCAGGTCGTGGCCTCCGTCATAGCCGACGTGGTGAACGTGCTGGGCAGGGCCGACGGCACCGGGTTCACGGTCACCGGTCCGGTGTGGGAGTACTTCCCGGTGCAGGAGCGGATGTTCAAGCCGCAGCTGCGCCGCAGCCCCTTCCTGGAGGGGCGCGCCGAGGGGCTGCGCGCGACCCTCATCGAGCACGACATGGACGGTCTGCTCCGCGAGATCGAGCTGGACCGGGCCAACGGGCTGCTCGGCAAGACCTGCATCCACCCCTCGCACGTCCTGCCCGTCCACGCGCTGTCCGTGGTCAGCCACGAGGAGTTCAGCGACGCCCAGGACATCCTGCGGCCCGAGCGCGAGGGCGGCGGAGTCCTGCGGTCCGCGTACACGAACAAGATGAACGAGGTGAAGCCGCATCGTGCCTGGGCCGAGCGGACCCTGCTGCGCGCCGAGACCTTCGGCGTGGCCCGCGAGGGCATCGGCTTCGTCGACCTGCTCACCGCCGGGCTGCCCGCGTGAGCCGAAAGGAACCGTGACGAACGTGGTGTGGTCGGGAAGCTGGGTCGCCGAGCGGCTCGGCGTCGAGCTCGCGGGGGACCGTGTGCTCGGCGACATGCTGGGGCTCGCGCTGCGGCGCAACCCCAAGCGCGCGCATCTGCTCGTGTCGAACGTCCTGGGCAAGCACGTGCCCCAGCTGCCCTCCGTCGTGCACCGCTCCGGGTACGAACTGGGCCTCCGGGTGCGGGAGCTGCTCGGCGAGGCCGACGCGCGCCGCGCCGTCGTCCTGGGCTACGCCGAGACGGCCACCGGACTCGGCCACTCCGTCGCCGACGGCCTCGGCCTCGCCCCCTACCTCCACTCGACCCGGCGGCCCGTGGCCGGCGTCGAGCAGGCGGGAGGCTTCGAGGAGTCCCACTCGCACGCCACCTCGCACCTGCTCCTGCCCGAGGACCCCGGGCTGCTCCGCGGCGACGGCCCGCTCGTCCTCGTCGACGACGAGTTCTCCACCGGCAACACGGTGCTCAACACCATCCGCGACCTGAACCGGCGCTTCCCGCGCGAGCGGTATGTGATCGTCGCCCTTGTCGACATGCGCTCCGCAGCCGACCGCGGCCGCCTCGACGCGTTCGCCCGCGAGATCGGCGCCCGGGTCGACCTCATCGCCGCCGCATCCGGCACGGTCCGGCTGCCGGACGGCGTCCTGGACAAGGGCCGCGCGCTGGTCGCCCGGCACGAACAGGACACGCCCGCGCCTCCGGCACCCGCCCGCCACCCGGTCGCCCGCGTCGCGCTCGACTGGCCCGACGGTCTGCCCGACGGCGGCCGGCACGGCTTCACGCCCGCCCACCGGGAGCTGCTGGAAGCGGCGCTGCCCGCGATGGCGGCCCGGATCGCCGACGCGCTCCCGCCGGCCGCCCGCCATGACCGCTGCCGGGTCCTCGTGCTCGGCTTCGAGGAGCTGATGTACGCGCCGCTGCGGCTCGCCCTCGCCCTGGAGGAGCGCGCCGACGCGGAGGTGCGCTACTCCACGACCACCCGCTCACCCGTCCTCGCCGTCGACGACCCCGGATACGCGATACGCAGCCGCCTCGTCTTCCCCGCCCACGACGCCCCCGGCGACGGCCCCGGCGAGCGGTACGCCTACAACGTCGCGGGCGCCGGCTTCGACGCCGTCGTCGCAGTGGTCGACTCCGCGGCCGACACACCCGAGCTGCACGCCGCCGACGGCCTGCTCGCCCAACTCGCCGCACACACCCCGAGCGTGCTGCTCGCCGTCGTGCCGTCCTACGTGCCGGCGCCCTCGCCCGCACCGCCGTACGCCGGCCCACGGCCGTACGCCTCCGAAAGGCCCCTCATGCTGCCCGAGCCCCTCCGCGGCCCCGCCTTCTCGTCGTACGCACCGGACGAGGTCGGCTGGCTGCTCCAGGACCTCTCGGACGTACGTCTGGAGGCGCCCACGGAGGAGCGCGAGGAGGCGATACAGAGCGGCGGCGCCCACTACGCCGAATCGCTGCCCGTCGAGTACCAGCCGAGCGCCCAGTACCAGGACCTGTTCCACGCCGCACTGGAGACCTCCGCGGCCCGGATCGCCCAGGCCGTCGGCGTCGTCACCGACACGGTGCTCGCGGAGCGGACACCACGCCCGGTGCTGGTCTCGCTCGCCCGCGCGGGCACCCCCGTCGGGGTGCTGATGCGCCGCTGGGCGCAGTACCGGCACGCCCTCGACCTGCCGCACTACGCCGTGTCGATCGTGCGCGGCCGGGGCATCGACGCCACTGCGCTGCGCTGGCTCGCCGCCCATCACGACCCCGCCGACGTCGTCTTCGTCGACGGCTGGACGGGCAAGGGCGCGATCACCCGGGAACTCGCCGAGGCGATCCGGGACTTCGAGAAGTCGGACGGGATCTCCGGGTTCGACCCCGAGATCGCGGTGCTCGCCGACCCGGGCTCCTGTGTACGCACCTTCGGCACCCGCGAGGACTTCCTCATCCCCTCCGCCTGCCTCAACTCGACCGTCTCCGGCCTGATCTCGCGCACGGTGCTGCGCAGCGACCTCGTGGGCCCGCACGACTTCCATGGCGCGAAGTTCTACCGCGAGCTGGCCGGGGCCGATGTGTCCGGTGTCTTCCTCGACGCCGTCGCGGCACGCTTCGACGAGGTCGCCGACGCCGTGGACGCCCAGGTCAAGGAGCTGCTGTCGGCGGACCGGGAACCCACCTGGGAGGGCTGGGCCGCCGTCGAGCGGATCAGCGAGGAGTACGGCATCCACGATGTGAACCTGGTCAAGCCGGGCGTCGGCGAGACGACCCGGGTCCTGCTGCGCCGGGTGCCGTGGAAGATCCTCGCGCGCACCGGTGCGGGAGCGGACCTCGACCATGTGCGGCTGCTCGCCGAACAGCGGGGCGTGCCCGTCGAGGACGTCGACGAACTCCCATACAGCTGCGTGGGGTTGATCCACCCGCGCTTCACGCGCGGCGCGACCGGCGCCGACGGCCGGACGGTGGTGTCCCAGTGACCGGACGGACTCTCGTCGCCAGCGACCTCGACCGCACCCTGATCTACTCGGCCGCCGCGCTCGACCTGACCATGCCCGACGCCGAGGCACCCCGCCTGCTCTGCGTCGAGGTGCACGAGCACAAGCCGCTGTCCTACCTCACGGAGACCGCCGCCGGACTCCTCCAGGAGCTCGCCCGCGCCGCCGTCTTCGTGCCCACGACGACCCGCACCCGCAAGCAGTACGGCAGGATCCGTCTGCCCGGGCCCGCCGCCCCGTACGCGATCTGCGCCAACGGCGGCCATCTCCTCGTCGACGGCGTCTCCGACCCGGACTGGCAGGCGCACGTGGCCCGGGAGCTGGCGGACGGTTCGGCCCCGCTCGACGAGGTGCGGGCCCATCTGCGGGAAGCGGCCGACCCGGCGTGGCTGCGCAAGGAGCGTGTCGCCGAGGACCTGTTCGCCTACCTCGTCGTGGAGCGTGCCCTCCTGCCCGAGGGCTGGGTCAAGGAACTGTCCGAGTGGGCCGAGCCGCGGGGCTGGACGGTCTCGCTCCAGGGCCGCAAGGTCTACGCCGTTCCGAAGCCGCTCACCAAGAGCGCGGCGATGCGGGAGGTCGCCCGTCGTACGGGCGCGGATCTCACGCTGGCGGCGGGCGACTCCCTGCTGGACGCGGACCTCCTGCTCGCCGCCGACCGCGCCTGGCGCCCGGGCCACGGCGAACTGGCGGACACCGGCTGGACCGCACCGCATGTGACGGCACTCCCCGACCGGGGGGTGCAGGCGGGCGAACAGATCCTGCGCGCCCTGCTGACGACGTCGACAGCGTAGGGGCCCAAGGGCCGCTCCGGCAGGCGAGGTGGGCGGCCCCCGCGCGAGTGGGCGTCAGCCGCAGCAGCCGCCGCCGCAGCAGCCCCCTCCGCCTCCGCCTCCCGCTGCGGGCCGCGGGGCGGAGGCGGCGGACGCCGTGCCGCCGACGGCCACCGTCGACAGGAGTTTCACCGTGTCCTCGTGGCCGTCGGGACAGCTCGCGGGGGCCGAGGACTCGGCCATCGGCCGGCTCAGTTCGAACGTGTCGCCGCAGGTACGGCACCGGTACTCATAGCGAGGCATGCGCACAGGTTAACCGGCGCCCGGTCATCCGGGCGCCGGCCCGAGGCGACGGGGTCAGTGGTGGAAGGGCTGCGCCCGCTCCGCCCGCTCGGCCTCCTTCAGCCGCTCCAGCCGTTCCTTGTCGTCGGCGTGCCGCGTCCGCCAGTACGGGTTGTCGTGCGGAAGAGCGGAGCCCACGCGCCCGTACATGCCGAAGAACATCAGCAGGACGCCGACCACGAAGCTGAACAGCACGTTCTGGATGCGGAAGGCGAGGAAGTTGTGCGAGGTGTCCAGCAGGGCCAGGTTCACCCAGCCGCTGATCAGGAACAGCACGCCCAGGATCATGTTGAGCCAGGAGGCGAAGTTCCCGCCGATCACCATGCCCACGAACAGCAGCGCCCCGATGCAGATCGAGAGCACGCTCAGGGTGCCGTTGGTGTTCAGCCCGATGACCGTCGCGCCGTGCGTGTCGAAGTACCCGATGTGGTGGAGCAGGCCGAAGATGCCGAAGGCGACCAGGAAGAGCCCCATCAGCCCGGCGCCCACACGGTAGAACTGGCTGAGCTTGTGGTCGACCGGCAGATGGTCCTCGAACCGGATGCGCCGCTTCGCCGGGGCACTCATCGCGTGGTACATGGCCATGTCCGCCTCCTTCGCGCTCGCGGAGGCCATGAGCGGGGGCGCGCACCGGCGCGTCCCCGTCCGTGACTCGTCGTGGGCACCCAGGGGGCGCCCACCCGTACGGCTCCGGCCGTACGTACCTACAGGATCGGCCCGGGGCCGCGGGATCGCCACAGCAGTGGCGCACCCCGCCCGGGGAATCAGGCGCCCGTGCCCCGCTCGCCCCGGATCCTCGACACCACGTCGGCCACGGTCCGCCGCACGGCCTCGGTCTCCGTGAGGAAGTGCCAGTAGTCGGGGTGGCGCCCCTCCAGACCGGTGACCGCCTGATCCAGACGGGCGACCGCGTCGTCGAGCGGCCCGGCGTGGCGGGGGTCGGGCGTGTTCCGGCCGGCCATCGCGAGGCGCTGGGCGTCGCGGATCGCGAACCGGGTGCGGTCGATCTCCTGCTGCGGGTCCTTCGCCACGGCGTTCAGCCGCCGGAGTCGGTCACCGGCCGCTGACACGGCCTCGTCGGTGGTGTTCAGCAGCGCCCGTACGGTGGTCAGCAGCGAGGTCGCGTCCGGCCAGCGCTGGGCGTCGCGCGCCGCCCGGGCCTCCTGGAGCTTCAGCTCGGCCTGCTTCACGTTCTCCACGGCCTGCTCCGGCACCTGCTGGAGGTCCTGCCAGCAGGCGGCGGCGAAGCGGCGGCGCAGCTCGCTGAGCACCGGGTCCACCTGGCCGGCGCGAGTGGTCAGGGCCTGCGCCCGGGTGCGCAGCGAGACGAGCCGGTGGTCGATCTCGGCGGCTCGCTCCGGCAGCCGCTCGGCCTCCGCACGCACCGCCTCGGCCTCGCGCGCCACGCGCTCCGCCCGCTCCAGGGTCTCCGTCACGCCGTGCCGTCCCGCGCCCTGGTTGAGCTTGGTCAGCTCCGGGGCGAGGGCGGCCAGCCGCGCCGCCAGGTCGTCGGCGGTGAGCCCGGAGGCGCGGACCGCGTCCAGGGCGTTGCTCGCGGCCAGCAGCGCCTGGCGCCCCCGCTCCACGGCCGGGGCGACCCGGGCGAGCTGGGTCTCGGCCTTGCCGAGCAGCGGCGCGAGCGACTGCGCGAACCGGTCCAGGTCCTGCTTGACCTTGACCAGCTCGTCCTTGGCGAGGGTGAGCTGGGTGCGGGCATGCGCCGCGACCGCCACCTCCAGGTCGTCCCGGTCGAGGTCCTGCGCGTCGATCGTGCTGATGTACTGGTGGCTCGCGTCGTCGATCCGGCGCCCGAGTGCCTCGAAGTCGGAGACGACGCGACGTGCGGCCGGCGAGTCGTCCACGGCGACGATCGTCTCTATGGAGATCCGCAGCTCGCGCTGCGCGGTGTCGAGCTCGTAGAACGCGGCGGCGGCGGCGTCCTTCGCGGCCTGCGCCTGGGCCCGCTGCCCCTCGCCCCGGCCCCCGAACCACCGCCGTGACCCGCCACCCCCGGCGAACGCGCCGGGCGCGACCGCCACCGCCAGCAGGGGCAGCGGCAGGAGCGCCAGAGCGAGCACGTCACGGGCTACGGCGCGCAGGGCGCCGGGCGTCGCGGCGCGGGCACGCCCGCGGTCCGTCCGCCGCGCGGTGCCGCCGCGCGCCGGGCGCGGGGCTGCACCGGGCCGGGCGCTCGGCGCATGAGGTGTGTGCGGCGTGTTCGGCGCGTACGACTGCGATGGTGTCGCCGTCACTTCCCTCTCCCGTGCTGTCATCCGCCCTGGCCGTGTCATTCTCCCACCGGTGCAAGACGAAGACACGAGCCGGTCAGTTCACTTTCCGCGCGGCGATTTCGCCCTGCTCCGGCCGTGCGGCCGCACCCGGCGCGGGTGTCGGCGGAGCCCGGATACGGGTTTGCGATGCACTCCCACCGGCAAGGTAGGCTGTCGACTCATTCCCGGGCGCGTAGCTCAGCGGTAGAGCGCCGCCCTTACAAGGCGGATGTCGGCGGTTCGAAACCGTCCGCGCCCACCAGCCCCAGGGCATGAGGAAGGCCCAGGTCGACCGGCAGGCAGCCGGAGACCTGGGCCTTGATCTTTTTCCGGGTCCCGCCCGCGGGCGGGACCGCACAGCGGCACCTACGGCGCGGCCTCCTCCGGTGACAGGTAGGAGCAGAAGACGCCCTCAGGGTCGTACCGGACCCTGAGGTCCTGCAGACGCTGCCAGCCCTCCGGGGTGAAGGACCGGCGGGCGCGCGACGACGCGGCGGTGAGGTCGGCCTCGGCGATGTAGTGCCCCGTGCCGAAGGGCTCGACCGCGCGCATGGTCTGACGCAACCAGCTGATGTTGGCGGCGTCCTGGGCCGGATCGTCCCAGACGGCGTAGGGGACGACATAGCTCTCGCCGAGCACCGGGAACGCCATGTCCTCGGTGGGACGGGCGGCGGGCAGGAAGGGCGCGAGGATCTCCGACCTGCTCGACGGGGCCGCCTCGACGGCTCCGGCGAGCATCCCCAGCAGCGTCGCGAAGTCGGCGTCCGACCACAGGGTGTCCGCCGCGTAGCGCAGCTGGGGAGGCCACAGGGCGGCGGAGGAGTCGTAGAGGGACGCGAACGTCACCGGCTCGTCCAACTGCCGCGACAGGGAACGGTCGGCCAGGGGGCAGGACCGGAGCGGTTCGAGGACGTCGTCGGCCTCCTCGCGTGAGGAGGCGAACGCCGTCGCGGCGACGTTGATGACCTTGGGGCTCCGTGCCGCGCCGGGGTCCGCCGCGGCGAGGCAGAAGGTGACCTCGACGTTCGGGGGGAGCGCCGAGGCCACCTCGGTGGCCCAGCGCGTCGCCTCGGCGACGTCGGCGAGCGGGAAGGACCAGAGGGTGCTCGTCATCGCACCGGGATGCGGATGCAGCCGGAGGTGGAAGGCGGTGACCGCGGCGAAGAATCCGGGGCCCGCCCCCCGCGCCGCCCAGAACAGGTCGGGGTGCTCGCGCGGGCTGCAGGTGACGGCCTCGCCGTCCGCGGTGACGACGTCGACCGCGAGGACGTCGGCGCACGCCGGCCCGCGGACGGCGGAATTCCAGCCGAGCCCTCCGCTGAGGAGGTACCCGCCGACGGCGACGGACCCGCAGTGGCCCGTGGGGAAGGCGAGCCCGTGCCGGCCGAGCTCCGATGTGAGTTCGCGGCCCGTGATGCCGGGCCCCACGGTCGCCGTCGCCGCTGCGGGGTCGACGGTGCACGTGCGCAGCCCGGACAGGTCGACGAGCAGGCTGCCCTCGCGCAGCGGTGACGCGCACCAGCTGTGTCCCCCGGACCGCAGGGCGACCCTGAGCCCCTCGGCCCCGGCCAGGCGGATCGCTTCGGCCACCTGCTGGGGCGAGACCGGGCGGACGACGGCCTCGGGGAAGCGTGCCGGAGTGAGCCCGTTCCACACCGCGTCCCGGCGGACGTCCTCGTAATCGGCGTCGCCCCGCCGTACCACGGTTTCCCCGAGGCCGCGCATCTGCGTGTGCCGACTCATCACCTGTACTCCTCGCCTCGGTGCTCCCTGCTCTCCTCGGCACCTCGCCACGGTGGCCGCGCACGCCCTGAGGCGGGGAGAGGTTGCGGAGAGTGCCGTTGTGGATGACGCTGAAGAGACGTTAATCGGTGATGAGACAGGGAAATTGGGGCCTTTTCACCCTACCGTGCAATGCGTGCGCCAACGAATCGTGCCCCGTGCACGCCGCCGCCGCACCTTGAATCCCAGCGATGCGGGGACCCATTCCTTCGGCATGGAGAAACCCGGCGGGCTCACCGTTATCGACATCGACGCTATCGACCGACGTCATCGACATCACCGAACCCGCTTCCGAATCCGGAACCGAATGCCGTCCGGAATCGAAAGGAATCGAAATGCCGTCGTGCATACGGGTGCCGCGGTGGCGTGCGCGGTTCAGAGGTTCATCGGGTTCAGCGGATCATCGTTGGTGGTCAGGTGGTGAAGGCGAAGATCACGAGGATCGCCGCGTAGCACGCCAGCACCACGGCGGTGCCCGCCAGTTGGACACGGCGCGAACGCGTCCGGTCGGGCGCCAGCCAGAAGGCCAGGGCGCGATTGACCACCAACGGCATCATGAACCAGGTCAGAATGCTGACGCTGAACACATTGCTGATGAAGAGGGCCAGGTAGCCGGGAAGGGCGGCGGCCGTGAGGCCCTTGCCCAGTGTGAGGTTGAGCACCATGACCGTGGGATACAGCGCGAGGAGCACGGACATGGCCTGTTTCCAGTTGGCCGGTACGCCCCCGTGCTGTCCCTCGCCGAAGCGGAACCATCCGCTGAAGGCCGATGCGATCTCGTGCATGTCGTAGTCGGCGAAGTAGTCGCGTCCTTCGTCCAGCAGCTTCCTGCGGGCGTCCGACTTCAGCCACTGGTCGAGGTGTTCACGCGTGTCGAAGCGGAAGACGACGACCCAGCGGTCCTGGATTCCCTCCACCGGCGAGAAGAGTTCGGACCCCATGAACCCCGGGTATCTCTCCTGGGCCTTCAGGGTCTTGTCCTGCCAGGCCACGAAGTCCCGTTCCCGGCCCGGCTTCACATCGTGCGAGATGACAGCCGTCACGGCCTCCTGGGCGGGTTGTCCGCCGCTGAGGACCTCCTGGGACGGGTCTTCCTCGAACAGATGACGGCCTTCGTGGAGCAGTTCCCGGCGTGTTCCGGACCGGAGCCAGGTGCTCAACTCGCCGACGCCGGAGAAGCGGAAGACGACGACCCATTGATTGTCCTGTTCGGATTCGGGTGGATACAGCTCCGTCCCCTCGAATCCCTCGAAGTTCTGGACCGCCCGGTTCACCTGGTCCTGCCAGCGCTTGTAGGCCTCCTCGCAGCCGTGGATGACCTTTTGGGAGGTCACCACGGTTGCACCGGCCCCGCCGCTATCGCGGTTTGCGCTGGCGTCCATACGGAGTAGCCTAATCCTAAAGGGACTTATCGACCAAATCGGAGGAAAAGCTAGAAACTCTCGTCGGGTGAAACGGAGGCCGTCATGGGTCACAAGGAGTTCCTGGCAGAAGCGGTGCGGCTGGCCACCGAGTCGGTTGAAGAGGGTTGGGGCGGTCCGTTCGGCGCCGTGCTGACCCGGGACGGCGAGGTCGTCGCCCGGGGGCAGAACCGTGTGCTCCTGACCGGCGACCCGACCGCGCACGCCGAGATGGAGACCATCCGCAAGGCGATTCAGCGGCTCAACCCCGAGGCGCCCAGCATCTCGGAGGAGCACCAGAACGAGAGCACGCTGGAGTACGTGCCGCGTCCGGAGGGCTCTCCCGACCCGGTCCCCGAGCGCGCCCGGATGCTCAAGGGCTGCTCCATCTACATCAGCGGTGCGCCGTGCCCGATGTGCATGAGCGCCATCTACTGGTCGCGCATCGACAACGTCTTCTTCAGCTGCGACCTGAAGGCCACGCGGGAGATCGGCTTCGACGACGTCTACCAGTACGAGGACTTCACGAAGCCGATGGACGAGCGGCGGATCCACATCGAGCAGATCTACCCGGAGCTGGGTGCGGAGGCGTACGCGGCCTGGTCGGGCAAGGCGGACCGGCACGCGTACTGAGTGGTCGGGGCCGGGGCCCGCGCCGCCGTCCGGGGCGCCGCCTCCGACGGCGGCCCGCGCCGCGCCCGAGGACCGGCCGGGGCGAACCGTCCGGATCCCTTCCCGGCCCGGGTCAGTCGCCGGGTCGGGGCGGTGGTGGGACGGTGTGCTTGAGGCGGGCGCGGGCGTCCGGCCGGTCGGATCCCTGGAGTTCGGCCCAGTGGCGGTGGGTGGTCACGAAGACGGCCAGTTCGCGCTCGCGGCGTCGCAGCTTCTCGACCTGGGCCTGCTCGTCGGGTGTCCAGCCCGGGGACGCGGGGCGCTCGACCCTGCGCCAGCCGTTGTCGTCGCTGAATCCGTCGAGGGGCTCGACGGACCACGGGAGTCGCTTGAGCAGGTCCAGGAGCTCGGCCCGTACCTGGTGCAGCTCCTCCTGACCGGCGAGGAGATCGCTCGGAAAGCCATGAGTTTCAGCCACGCCGCAATGCTACGCCTGTTCGATTTTTGAAGGCGAGCTCCTTTCGGGGTCCGGGGCGCGTCTTCACTCGAACGTGGCCGGCGTCGAGGCGGTCGCGCGAGACTGGGGGCATGTGCCGCAGCATCAAGACGCTCCGTCCGCCCGTGATCCCCGAAGAGGCCACCGAGGAGGAGATCCGGGCCGCCGCGCTCCAGTTCGTGCGGAAGGTCTCCGGGTTCCGTGCCCCGGCCGCCCACAATCGCGAGGTGCTCGACCGTGCGGTCGACGCCATCGCCGACGCGACCGCCGAGCTGCTCGACGGTCTGGAGGTGCGAGGCCGCCGTCCGGCCGAGGTGCGGGCGACGGCGGGATAGCGCCCGGGGGTCCGCCAACGGTGTCCGGCCCGGCGAGCGGTGGCCGGATGGTGCCCGGGTGCCCTGTCCGGTGTGCCGGACGGAGCCCGGGCGTCCGGCTCGGTGTGCCCGGCTCAGCCCGCGGACAGCGGGCGCCGCATCACGTACGCCGCAATCGCGCCCGCCCCGATCAGGGCCAGCAGGGAGACGCCCGCCGCGAGCCAGGTCGCGCCGAGCCACTGGCCTCCGACATAGCCGAGGCCCACGCTGTAGCCCGCCCAGGCCACGCCCGCCAGGGCGGACCAGGGGAGGAACTCGCGCTTCCGGCAGTGGGCCACACCCGCACCCAGGGAGACCAGTGAGCGGCCCGCGGGTGCGAAGCGGGCGACCACGACGAGGGCGCCGCCGCCGCGGGTGAGAGCGGTGCCGAGACGTTCCTGCGCCTTGGTGAGCCGTCGGGATCGGGCCATGGCGCGGTCGAGGCGTTCGCCGCCGCGCAGTCCGACGCGGTACGCAACGAGGTCGCCGAGCACCGAGGCGGTCGCGGCGCACAGGGCCAGCGCCAGGATGTCGGGCACCTCGTGCGGCACCCGGCCGGTCGCCGCACCGGTGCCCGCGGTGGCGGCGGTGGCCGCCGTGATGACGAGGACGCCGCTCGGCAGTACCGGAAGGAAGACGTCGAAGAGTACGGACAGCACCACGACGACGTAGATCCATGGGCCGCCGGTCAACGACCCCACACTCTCCAGCACCACGAGCCCCCCGGTTCGTGCGGCGATGCCGCGACGTCGCGGGAGCGGCAGGGGCGGCCTGATGACAGCCATACAGCGTACGCCGGGCCGTCGGGGGGAGATCCGCCGGGGGCGCAGGAGATCACCACGTCGTGTTCACTCCTGCGCCACAACGGCGCTGCGTCAGGCTGCGGCGGGGGTCGCGGGTCCCGACCCGGTCTCGGTCACCGCGCGGTCGTCGGTGCCTCGCGCGGCGAACAGCCGGTCGAGCCCGAACGCTCCCGACCCGGTGAAGACCAGCAGGAACAGGGCCCAGCAGAACATCGCCGAGGGCTCGCCGCCGTTCTGCAGCGGCCACAGCGCCTCGGGCTGATGCACCGTGAAGTACGCGTAGGCCATCGAACCCGACGCGACGAGCGCCGCGGCCCGGGTGCCGAGACCGAGCGCGACCAGGGCGCCGGCGACGAGCTGGATGGCGGCGGCGTACCAGCCGGGCCAGGCGCCGGCCGGGATGGTGCCGCCGCCCTGTGCGCCGCCGAGCACGCCGAAGAGCGATGCGGCGCCATGGCAGGCGAAGAGCAGGCCGACGACGATGCGGAACAGGCCGATGGCATAGGGCTGGGCGCTGTTGAGACGTCCGGTCATGGGGGACTCCTTCGGTCGGTTGGGGACGTAACCGAGTGAGGCCAAAGGTTAGGCTAGCCTAATCAATGCTTGCAAGTTCAACATTCAGCCACTGCTCCGCCGCGGTGGAGGGGGACCCGGCGCCCGTGACCGACCCGTCACGCGCCGCCGTCCGCAGCACCTCCCGGGCCACCGCATCCGCGTCCGACAACGTCACCGAGTCCACCCCCGGCCGCGCCCCGGCCGCCGTCACCCAGTGCACCCCCTCGGTCGGCACCCCGAAGGCGAACCGCCTGCCGTGCACACGCCCGTCCCGTTCGACCAGCCGGTACGGCCGCGCCGTCACGTCCACGCCGCCCGTCTCGTACCCGTCGACGGTGTGCGGCCGGCACCGGCCGGCCCGCAGCAGCCCCGCGAGCAGCGCGTCGGCGGTCCGCCGCACATCGGGTTCCGGCAGCCGCGCCTCCACGAGCGCCGTGACGCGGACCCGCGAACCGGGCACATCAGGAGAGTGCGCGACGAACGCCCCGTCCTCCGCAAGCACCTCGAGCCGCGGCCCCACCACCTCGAGCGTGCCCGCCTCGATCAGCGCCGCCATCTCCTCGATCCGCCGCCGGGGCGGACCGATCGACAGGAAGGCGTTGAGCGGGGTGTACCAGCCGTCGAGGTGCTCCCGCCGTGACACACCGTTCAGGCCGCCGTGGTCCACGATCTGCCGCACCTCGTTGCGCAGATCGCGCAGTACGTCCAGGGCCGCCTTCAAGGGGCCCCGCACATTGCCCAGCGCGGCCTGCGCGGCGTCCTCGCGAAGATGGCCGACGAGCCAGCTCCGGAAGTCCGGCGGGCCGGTGAACCCGCGGTCGCCGTACGGACGCGAGACCCGCTCCCACGACCAGCGGTCCCCGCGGGCGACACCGAACTCGTCCAGGACGAGGGCCTCTCGGGCGCTGCCGTGGGGTGCGGACAGGAAACGCCCGCGAAAGTGCGGGAGATCCGCGGGGGCTCCCCGGACCTCGCGGCGGCGCGCGGCGCACCCGTGCTCCCGCGCCTCCTCGTGGCGCCCCAGCAGCGCCTCGTAGTAGACCGTCTCGACCTCCTTCGCCACCAGCGGCCATATCTCCGTGAGGAAGTCGGGCGCGTCGCCGGAGTCCGCCCGCCTGCGGAAGGACGCGATGACCTCGGAGGTGAGGACGAGCGGTTCATGACGCCCGTACGGGCCCTTCGCGTTGTCGCCGCGCGCCTGGTGGGGGACACCGCGCCGCGATCCCGCGTAGAGCATCGGCTCGCGCCCGGACGGCACGTACCGCAGCCTGTCGTCCGACCGTACGAAACGGCCGCCCCGGCCCACGGTCAGCAGCGCCATGTGGTCGAAGAAATTGAGGCCCAGACCGCGCAGCAGCACCGGCTCGCCGGGAGCGAGGGGGCTCAGGTCGAGGTCGGCAGGACTGGCGGGCGGGTAGTGGCGCAGGCCGTGCCGGGAGGCGTGCTCGGCGAGCCGCCGCTCGTCCGGGCCGGCCACCACCGGGAGGTGCCCCTGGGCTAGTACGACGGCGGACAGGCCCGTCAGTGCGCGTCCGTCGTCCAGGGTGAGGGTCTGGAGCCCGTGGGCCCCGTCGTCCAGCCGTGCGGCCCGCGCGGTGTGCACCTCGACACGGACGCCGTGCGGTGCTGTGCGCACCACCTCGCCGAACACCCACTCCAGATAGCGCCCGTAGTCGGCGCGGGTCGGATAGTCGTCGGGGCCCGTGCCGTGCGGGCGGTCCGCGGCCCATGCGTACAGGCTCGGCCCCGGGCGTACCGGCCCGGCGCAGTCCACGCTCTCGTCGGTGAACAGGGTGACCTGCGAGGCGACCGTGTTCATCAGCAGCTCGTCGGGCTGGGCGGTCCGCCAGACCCTTCCGGGCCCCGGCGGGGACGGGTCGACGACATGGACCGTCAACCGGGCCCCGGAGGGCAGGAGCTCGGGGGCGGAGGCGCACAGGCGCTCCAGGACGCTGGTGCCGCGCGGGCCCGCGCCGACGAGGGCGACGGCGTGGGGGACGGTCGCAGAGGGCAAGAGGACGGCTCCTGGCGTATGCGGCTGTGGGGGTTGCCGGTGGGGGCGGCGGGCCGTCCGCGGGCACCGGTGCGGCAGCCGTCCACGAGTGCCGGTGGGGCGGCGGGCCGTCCGTGTGCCGGTGGGGCGGCGGACCGCCCGTGGGGAAGCGGACGGTCCGCCTCATCATGCCGTCGCGGCCGCGGGAGTCGAACCCCGGGCCGGGGCATCCGGGTCCGGTGTGGCCCGTGTCACGAACATCGCGCTGCAATACGGGACATCGGGCGCGAGGCCGTCGTTACGGCACAACCGTGCGCTCGGTCACGGTCTCCAGCTCCGCGGAACCGGCGACCCTGCGCCGCGCCCGGTCCAGCCGGAGCCGTGCCGAGCGCCCGCCGAACGTCAGCGTCATCAGCTGGTTGCCGAACCAGGGGCCGCCCCCGCGGGTCCAGTCGACCGGCGTGCGCCCGATCCGCCCGTGTCCGGCCAGCCGCCGGCCCAGCGCCTGTCCGGCGCGGCTCCAGCCGAGCCGGAAAGCCAGCCGCAGGACGGCCGGTACGGCGTTGTGTACGGGCGAGCAGGTCAGTTGCAGCACGCGGGCAGCGGGCCCGCGCCCGTCCCACCGTGTCGGCTCGGCGACGTACCCGTGATGCACGTCCCCCGACAGGACGCACACCGTCGCGGGTGCCGCCGCCCCCGAACCCGCCTCCGCGAGCAGCGCGGTGAGCCCCTCGAACGATGCGGGGAAGGCCGCCCAGTGCTCCAAGTCGGCGGCCCTGCGCAGACGTTCCCCGAAGCGGGCCCAGCGCGGACCGCGGTCACCGCGGCACAGCGCCGCGCTCCACGCCTCCGCGTCGTGTATGAGCGGCGGCAGCAGCCAGGGCAGCGAGGTCCCGAGCAGCAGATGGTCGTACGCGGCGGGAGCCTCGCCCGCATGCGGCGGCCCCTGTCCGTCCCGCACCTGTGCGCTCAGCCACGCGGCCTCGGCGGGATGCAGCATCGCGCGCCCGCCCTCCTCCAGGACGCGCGCCGCCCGGGTGTCCACCATGACCAGCCGTACGCGGCCGAAGTCCCGCCGGTAGCTCCAGCGGGCCGAGGCCGGTTCAGCGTCGGCCCGGGCCACGAAAGCGCGCAGCGCCTCGGTGCCGTCGGGCGCCGCGCACACGACCTCGTACAGGGGGTCGGCGGCCAGGTCCGCAGGGGACAGATTGCCGAGGTGCTGGTGGACCCAGTACGCCATCAGGGCGCTCACCACGCGCTCGTGCCACCACGCGGTGGCCCGCATGTCGGCCACCCAGGAGCCGCTGGTGTTCCAGTCGTCGATGACGTCGTGGTCGTCGAAGATCATGCAGCTCGGAACCGTGGAGAGCAGCCAGCGGACTTCGGGGGTGAGCCACGATTCGCGGTAGAGGCGGGTGTACTCCTCGTAGTCCGCGACCTGGCCGCCGACGGAGTCGTCCCCGGCCGGCCCCCCGGACGCGCCTCCGCGGCGGGCGTCGAGCCAGCGTCGCGTGGCCTCGGACGTCTCGTCCGCGTACACCTGGTCGCCCAGGAGCAGCAGCACGTCGGGCCGCTCGGCGGCCGGGTCCGCGGCCAGACGTGTGCCCAGCGCGCCGAGCGCGTCCGGGCCCACGGGGTCCCGCCCGCCTATGGGAGGTGCGGCCCACCGGCAGGATCCGAACGTCACCCGCACCTCGTCCGGGTGCTCCGCCGGGGTACGTATCTCGCTCGCCGGGAACCGGCCGTCCCGCGGCGGCCACACCGGCACATCGTCGAGCCTCACCTCGTACGCCGTCGCCGTGCCCGGGGCGAGTCCGGCGACCGGAACGAGCGCGTAGTGGTGCCCCGCCACATGGAAGGTGCGGGCCCGGCCCGACGCGCCGTCCGCGCACCGCACCTCCGCGAGGCACGGACGGCTCGCCTCGACCCAGACGGTCGCGGAGGAGCCGTCGACGTACCTCAACAGCGGCCCCAGGCACAGACGCGCCACGTGATCACCCTCCTCCGTCGCCCCGTACGGTACGGAACGACGGAGGTCGCGCGGGAGGTTGCGTACCGGGTTTCCGCTTCCCCGGAGCCATTTCCTCCGGTTCCTCCCGTGCCGGTCGCCCGGAGGCGGTCCCGCAACGCGTCGTCAGCAGCCGTTGAGGATCGACTGCAGGGCGCTCTTCTCGGCGGAGTCGAGGGTGAGGTGGTAGTCGTGCTTCACCTGGACCCACATGCGGACGTACGTGCACCGGTACGCGGTGCGCGGCGGCAGCCACTTGGCCGGGTCCTGGTCGCCCTTGGACTGGTTGACGTTGTCGGTGACGGCGATGAGCTGTGGACGGGTCAGGTCGTTGGCGAAGGACTGCCGCTGCGCGGTCGTCCAGCCGCTCGCCCCCGACCGCCAGGCCTCGGCGAGCGGTACGACGTGGTCGATGTCGACGTCCGACGCGGCGGTCCAGGTGGCCCCGTCGTACTCCGAGTACCAGCTGCCGGACACGGCGGCGCAGCTGGAGTCGGTCCGGACGTTGCTGCCGTCCCGCTTGAGCACCACCTCACGCGTGTTGCAGGTCCCCTGCTGCGTGATCCAGTGCGGGAACTTGTCGCGGCTGTAGCCCGTCAGGGAGCCCTCGGGCTGAACGGTCAGCCCCGACAGGTAGGTGCGCGCGGTCGCCGCGCTCACCGGGGTGGGGGGAGAGGCCTGTGCGGACGGTCCGGCGAACAGGGCGACGGCCGACACGGCCGCGGTGAGCGAGGCCAGGACGCCGAGGCGACGACGCGAGTGGCCGCGGCCCGCCTGGCTCGTGCGGGATGCGCCGGATATACCGGCGGGGCGTCGACGCGCGTAGACATCGGACATTCGAACTCCCTTGTAGTGGGGGGGGTGATGGCCGCGGAGCCCGGCCATGCTGGCGCCCGTGGGTTGCCGGGAGATGGGCGTCAGGTAACAGGGTTGCGTCATGTGCACGTCACATCAAGTGGTGTGACGTTGCTGTGTAAGGGAGTTGGGGCGGTTCTTGTGCGGGAGGGGCGGCTCCTGCACCGGAGAGGGTGGCCCGTGTGCCGGAGCGGGGCGGCGCTTGTGCCGGAGCGGGTGCGGTCGTTGTGCCGGAGTGGGCGCGGCGCGGCGTGGCGGGTCGCGGCACCGCGGTGGCGTAGTGGCGTTGGCGGCGTGGCGGTTGGCGGCGACACGATGGCGTGGTGGCGCGGCGGCGTAGTGACCTCGGCGGCGTGGTGGCGTCGCGGCGGAAGGCTGCGGTCCGGTCCGGCGACGGTCACGGGTGTGCGGCGGGCGAAGCCGGGGCGTGCGGTGGGGGCGGCGCCCGGGGTGCGTGCATACGGACGTCCAGGGATCCGGCGGCGGATGGCGGGGCGTGCGCACGGCGGGTGACTCGCGTAGGGTGGCGGTCGCCAGTGACGGTGAACGGACCGAGGAGGTGAGACCCATCAACGCCATGTCAGGCCGGGTGCTCTCCCCTCGTGGTCCCGCGGTCCTCCCGATCTAGCCGCTTCAGGCGGTTCGGCCGGGCCGGCCGGGGCGAACGGAAGAGCCCCCTTCGGTTCCCGAAAAGGCTCTGGATGTCACACAAGTCCCCTTCTTCATCCTGCTCTTCCCCTTATTCCCCTCCGCCCTGCTCCTCTCCTTCGTGCTCCTCTTCCACCTCCCGCGCCGCCTCGCGCGCTTCTTCTCTCCGCGCCCTCTCGCCGTCCCTCCCGCCCCGCCCTTCGCCGTCCGAGGCGGACGTCGTCGAACGGCTGCGCGCCGCGGGCTGTGTCTTCGCCGAGGACGAGGCGCGGATACTCCGTGAGGCGGCCGGTACGCCCGCCGAGCTGGCCGCGATGGTGGACCGGCGCGCCGCCGGGCTGCCCCTGGAACACGTCGTGGGGTGGGCCGAGTTCTGCGGTCTGCGGGTGTCCGTGGACCCCGGTGTGTTCGTGCCGCGCCGCCGTACCGAGTTCCTTGTCGCGCAGGCCCTCGAGCTCGTACGGGGGCGCTGCGACGGCCCGGTCGTCGTCGATCTGTGCTGTGGGACGGGCGCGGTCGGCGCTGCGCTGGCCGCGGCCCTCGGCTCCTGCGAGGTGCATGCGGCCGACATCGAACCGGCGGCGGTGCGGTGCGCGCGACGCAATCTGGCCCGCGTCGGCGGCCGGGTGTACGAGGGCGACCTCTTCCGCGCGCTGCCCGGGGCCCTCCGTCGGCGCGTGGACGTCCTCGCCGCGAACGTCCCCTATGTTCCGAGCGGTGACGTCGACCTGCTGCCGGCCGAGGCGCGGACCCATGAGCCGCTCGTGGCGCTCGACGGAGGTGCGGACGGACTGGACGTGCTGCGCAGGGTGGCCGCCGAGGCGGGGGAGTGGCTGGCTCCCGGCGGAGGGCTCTTCGTCGAGACGAGCGAACGGCAGGTGGGCGAGGCCGTCGCGATCATGGAGCGGGGCTGCCTGTCGGTACGGGTCGCGGAGTCCGACGAGTACGGCGCCACGGTCGTGACGGGGGTGCGGCCGCTTCCGGGGGACCGGTAGGCGGTGGGCTTCCGGGGGGCCGCGTCGGGGGCGCGGTGGCGCAACCGACCCCTCATTTTGTATCGTGAAGAAACAAAGTGCGGTGTGCAGTGGCGCAACCCGCCCCGCGTTTTGTATCGTAGAGGAACAAAGTGGTTCCGCCCGTTTTCCCTGACCGGCGGGCGGAGCCGCTTGACCTCCGGGGGCGACCCTCCCGGACCTCTCACCGTGCACTGGAGCATGCCGATGTCGGCCACCGTTCTCACCGCTCGCGCCCTTCTCCTCGACATGGACGGCACGCTCGTGAACTCGGACGCCGTGGTCGAGCGGTGCTGGCGGCGCTGGGCCGGTGTGCACGGGCTCGACGGGGACGCCGTCATGAAGGTGGTGCACGGCCGTCAGGGTTACGCGTCCATGGCGCTGCTGCTGCCCGAGCGGCCCATGGAGGAGAACCACGCGGACAACGCGCGCATGCTCGCCGAGGAGACCGCCGACGTCGACGGGGTCGTACCGATCGAAGGGGCGCCGGAGTTCCTGGCGGCCCTTGCCTCGGGCCGTCTGCCGCATGCCCTGGTGACCTCCGCCACCGTCGCCCTCGCCGCTGCCCGGATGGGCGCCGCGGGTCTGCCCGTGCCCGACGTCAGGATCACCGCCGAGTCCGTGGGGGCGAGCAAGCCCGACCCCGAGGGCTTCCTGAAGGGCGCCGCCGAGCTCGGCGTCGACCCGGCCGACTGCATCGTCTTCGAGGACTCCGAGGCCGGGATCAACGCCGGCCGGGCGGCCGGCATGCGCGTCGTGGGCATCGGCCCACGAGCCGGCGCCTACGCCCCCACCGTGCAGGTGGACGACCTCCGCGCAGTACGCGTCGAGGCGGCCGCCGACGGGGAGATCCGCCTCCACATCGGCTGACGGCCCTGGGCCGGGTGGCACCGGCAGGATGGCGAGCCCCGTGCCGGCCGACCGGACCGCTGCCCCAGGCCGGATCCGGCACCGCCGAGGGTCCGCATGACGCGCGCCGCCCGCACGGAGGGGCGAGGCCTGTCCGTCCGGCTGGAGCCGCTGCTGCCGATCAGCAGTCAAAATGCACGCGTGTCCGGTAAGTCCGCTGGTAGCGTCCGGGCCCATGTCAATTTCGAGTACCCCTCTGTACGTGGCCGCCGATGTCCATGGCCATCGCTCCGAATTCCAAGAAGCGCTCCGTGACGCGGGACTTGTCGACGGCAAGGGGCGGTGGTCGGGGGGCGACGCACGGCTGTGGCTGCTCGGCGACTACGTCGATCGCGGCCCGGACGGCATCGGTGTCATCGAGGACGTCCGGAGGCTGGCGGCCGAAGCCGCAGCCGACGGCGGCGAAATAGGGGCTCTGCTGGGCAACCACGAGGTGCAACTGCTCGCCGCTCACCGTTTCGGCGCCGCGTCCGTCCCGGGCTGGGACGAACCAGGCGGCTTCCGGGGCGGCTGGGCGCGCTTCGGCGGTTGCGAGGAGGATCTGCGCCGGCTCGCCCCGGAACACATCGCCTGGATCACCGAGCTGCCCGCGATCGTGCTCGTCGACGATTACCTGCTCATCCACTCGGACACCGTTCGGTACCTGGAGTTCGGATCGACGGTCGCGGACGTCAACGCCGCCGTGGCCACCACCCTGAACTCCGCGGACACCGACGTGTGGCTGGAGTTCTGCGAAAGGATGAGCGACCGGGGGGCGTTCCGCGACGCGGAGGCGGCGCACGCCGACGATCCCGTCTCGGTCATGCTGCGCACGCTCGGCGGCGACGTGCTCGTGCACGGGCACAGCACGCTCACCAAGTACTTCGGTGTGGCACCCGAAGACGTCCGGGACGTCTTGCGGTACGCCGATGACCGGGTCGTCGCCATCGACGGCGGAGTGTACGAGGGAGGCCGCATCCTGATCACTCGCCTCGCCTGAGGCGCCGGACGCGGTCGCGGTGCCCGGCCCCTGTGATGCGGCTCCACTCGTGACCGCCGGGACAGTGCCCAGGTCACTCACCCGCTCCTGACGACCGGTGCGGCAGGATGGGGCCATGAGCGTAGTCAAGATCAACGTACTGACTGTCCCCGCCGAGCAGCGGGAGGTCCTGGAGAAGCGGTTCGCCTCCCGTGCGCACACGGTGGAGAGCTCGGACGGCTTCGAGTGGTTCGAACTTCTCCGTCCGGTCGAAGGCACCGACCAGTACCTCGTGTACACCCGGTGGCGCGACGAGGCCTCCTTCCAGGCCTGGATGGAGGGCCCCATGAAGGCGGCCCACCAGGGCGGCGCCGCAGCGGAGGGCGGCGAGCGCCCCAAGCCGGCGGCGAGCGGGTCCACGCTGTGGTCCTTCGAGGTCGTGCAGCAGGCGGCGCCCAAGAGCAACGGTTAGGGCCAGGCCGCAGGGTCGGTTGTTCCTGACGTCTCTGCTCCGTACCCGTCAGTGCCCCGCGCCTCGCCCGATCCGGGCCGCGGGGCACTGTCGCGTTCAGGATGTCCGAGGTTGTTGATGCTCCGGTCGACCGTGCCGTAACGCCGGTAGTGGCCCTCTTGACGGCCGGTGACCGTCCGGTCCAGCTCGCTGGACGTGCACCGACCGTGTTTCGAGCTCATCGTCGGACTCTGCTCAGAAGATCCACTTGGTGGTTAAGGTGGGGGTCACGGCGGGACACGAGTTCAGCCATGACATCCCGAGCCGCAAGTACGGCAACGTGCCGTACGGTTCCTTCGGTTACAAAGGTGACGTGGACCAAGTGGGCAACCGGCGCCAATCGTTGCGGCAAAGCGAAGCTGGGGTCGGGTACCGCGAAACTCCCGACCGAATCAACCGGTTGGCGCTACTGGTCGACAAGCTCGTGACCGGCCGACCCTGCCATCTGAAGCGGCGGCTCGTCCTGTGCGGTGCCGTCCTGTCCATCGGGCTCGTCGCCGGCTGTACCGGGGGTGCAGGCGCGACGCACGAGCCAACGGACAAGCCCGGCAGAAGTCGCTCGGCGACGCCGACGCCGACACTCGATGAAAAGCGGCTCGGCAGGCAGGCCGAAGAGGCGCTGGGGACTGAAACGGTCGACGACAGCGACCCCCTGTTCGTCGAATCAGGGCTGGAGCGAGTCAGCGACGGAATCCATACGGAGTCGACCACGACGCGAGGAAAGTCTTACGAGCTGGCGGTCGTCTGCACGGGGAGAGGGAAGATCAGTCTTTCGGTGGCTTTGAAGACGCCTGTGCACCGGGTCATGCCCTGCGACGGCGTTCCTGTCTCTCAGCGCATGTCCAACGCACCCGGTGGAGTCAGAATCGACACCGGGGCTACGCCCGGTACAGCCGGAATGATCGCCTGGCGCATCACCAGGGTCACGAAGTAAGGCCTCCTGACTCAAGCACTCCACCATGCGCGGTGGCCGCGGCCTTGGCTGCGCCCGCAAGTGCGCGGCCGACGTTTGCACCGTCCTGCTTCGGCGCCCGCGTCATGGGGGGCCGAAGCAGCGAATAGGTGGCGACACTCAGCGCGCCGAAGTGGCCGGCCAAAGTCGTGGAGCCGACCGAGCCTCGAAGATCACGGCCCCGACGTCGTGCTTTACCGGGCAGCTCAACATGCTCCCGACGCGCCGGAAGCCTACGGGCCGTGATCACTAGCGCCAAAGCAGCTCCCGGCCGAAGTGGCTTCGCCGACCTCGCTCCTTCGCCTGCGGCCATACGGACTGGCGACCGGGTGGACCGGTCGGAGGCTGGATTGCAGGGCCTGTCCGCGGCGCTTAGCGTGATGTCGGGGACTCCCAGGGGCTCTCGGGTGCGGTGCGTGCGGCGGACTTCGCAGGGCATGCGCCCGGGGTCCAGTCCATCGAGGTGATCAATGATGACTGACAGCACACAGACGCTCGTCAAGAATCTCGCCGACACCTTCGGGCATCCGATCCGTCCGCCGACGAGGATGCCGCCACCGGCATTGTTCCTGTCCAGAAGGCCCGCCGAGTTCGTCGGGCGCTGAGAGACGAGGTCACTCATGCCGCAATCCATGCGCGCGCTCGTAGCCGGAATGGTTGGCGAGCCGGCCGATGTCCTGCGGCTGGAATCCCGGCCTGTTCCCACGCCGGAGGCCGGTCAGGCGTTGATCCACGTGAAGGCGACTCCGATTCACGCCAGTGATCTGCACGTGCTGCGTGGCCGCTACGGTTTCTCCCCCGAGTTCCCCACTGTCGGGGGTCACATGGAATGCGTGGGCCGTATTGAGGCCCTGGGCCCGGATACCGAGGGACTGAAGATCGGCGAGCGCGTGGTGGCCGTTGCTGTCCCGGCGGTACCCGGGCCGCATGTGGCCGGTACGTGGCAGGAATACCTTGTTGCCGATGCACGAAGGCTCCTGCCGGTCCCCGACCATCTGAGCGACTCCAGCGCCTGTCAGCTCGCCGTCAACCCGTTGACCGCGCTGCTCCTGGTGACTCGCGAACTCGACGTACAGCCGGGTGAATGGTTGTTGCAGACGGCCGCGGGCTCCACCGTCGGCCGGCTCGTCATTCAGCTGGCCAGGCATCTGGGTATGCGCACGATCAATGTCGTACGGCGGCGCGCTGCCGTCGAGGAGATCAAAGCGCTTGGTGGTGACGAGGTCATTTGCACCGAGGACGAGGACCTGATGCAGCGTGTGGCCGAGATTGCAGGACCGGCCGGCGTGCGCAAGGCCACCGACTGTGTCGCGGGCGACGTGGGTGCCCAGGTGTCCCAGGCATTGGCTCCGGGAGGAGAGGTCGTGGTCTACGGCGCGCTCTCCACCCATCGGCAGACCGACCCGGCAGCGCTGACGATCCCCCTGCAGGCACGCTCGGTCATCTACGAGACCAAAACAGTCCGTGGCTTCTGGCTGAACCGCTGGTTCGGCACTGCCTCAGCTGCGGATGCGCTGCGCGCGCTGACCGAGGTGCGCAGTCTCGTCGCTGATGAAGTGCTGAGCATCCCCCAAGGCCGGCCTTTCCCGCTCGAACGCTTCACTGAAGCCATCTCGTTCGCCGAAGCACCCGCGCACGGCGCCAAACCGCTCTTCGTCTTCGAAGACGGCCGGGACGAAGGCGACAGGTAGGACGCGGCCCGGCCGGTGCCGGCGCGGACAGAGCCCGTAGGGTTGCGTTCATGGTGACTGCGACCGTCCGCGAGTGGAGCGACGAGGAGGGGTGGGGTGTGCTCGACTCCCCCGAGACCCCCGGCGGTTGCTTCGGCCACTTCTCCGACATCCGGGCGACCGGCTTCCGCACACTGTCGCCCGGACAGCAGGTCGACCTCACATGGGAGGCCCCCGGCTTCCAACAGGACGGGTACGACTACCGGGCGGTGGCCATCGTGCCCCGGCGTGCCTGACATCCACGCCTGACGTCAACGACGACGCACGCCCACGGTCCCCGCGGCTCGTGTGCCCTCGCACGCCTCGGTGCTCTCTGCTCGGCTCAGGGCGATGGAGTGAAGCCGTGTCAGTGCCATGGCTCCTCCTCGGCTCCGGAGATGCCGGCGAGCCCCGCTCCGCCATCCGTCCGGGTTTCCGTCCCCTCCATCTGCGTACGCGGCGTTCGACCGTGCGTTGGGCTGCAGCCGGCAGGCCCGAGGGAAAGGCCTCGCCGGGGAACGGGGCGGGTGTGCGGACAGGCGGACGGCCCGGGTGTGTTGCCCGGGCCGTCCGAGGGGTGGCTCTCAGGGGGGAGGATCCTGATTGCCGCAGTGTGGGTCAGCCGCGGTGGCTCGCCCGGGCGACGGCGGGCACGAAGCGGAGGGCGTCCAGGGTGCCCACGCCCGTGGCCATGTCGTAGCCGTCGACGGCCTTGTAGCCCTTGACGCCGGCGTAGCTGTTGTCGGTGCCGTCGTTGACGTCGACGAGGCCGGTCTTCCGGTCGTGGTGGGCGGAGCGCTCGGAGAGCTGGTAGAGCGCCTCGTTGATGTTGCCCACCCGGTGGCCGGCCGCCTGGTCGGCGAGCGCGACGATGCCCGAGAAGAGCGGGGCGGCCTCACTGGTGCCGCCGGTGACGTCCCAGCCGGTGGCGGTCGGGTCGTAGCTGGAGTAGATCCACGCACCGCCGTTGACCGCGGCGGCCATCGATATGTCCGGGGTGCCGCGGCGTGCGCCGACGGTCTTCTTCACGCCGTCCTGGAAGGCCGGGCGGGAGAAGACGTGGGACTTGCCGCCGCCGCCCGCGCCGTTGTCGTTGTAGACGCTCTCCGGCTTCAGACGCTCGCCCTTGTCGTTCAGGTGGAGCTGGGTGCCGCCGATGGACGTGACCAGCGGGTCGGAGGAGGGCCAGGAGTTGACGCGCTTCTTGTAGTAGTGCCGGCCGTCCGCCATGTTGTCGGTGGCGCCGCCGTCACCCGAGGAGGCGAGGACGGTCACGTGCTTCCGCTTCGCGGCCTGGAAGGCGTACCGCAGCTTCTTGATGCTGGAGAAGTCGCCCTGGTCGAAGCCGGGGAAGGTGTTCTCGGTCGCGCCGAAACTCTGGCTGATGACGTCGCCGACCCCGTGGTCGATCAGGTGCTTCTCGGCGTCCATCATCTCCGGGAGGCCGGTGGTGCCCTCGGTCTCGGAGACGGCCGTCTCCACCAGGACGATCTTGGCGTCGGGTGCCACGGCGTGCGCCATCTCGACGTCCAGGGTCGTCTCGCCGGCCCAGCCGGTCATGTCCTCGTTCTTGGGGTCGAAGACGGGCACGTTGCCCCACTTGACCACGTTGACCTTGGTGCTGGGCAGGCCGAACTGCTTGCTGTACACGTCGAGGTCGTGCTGGACCGTGGGGGAGCCGAACGAGTCGACGATGACGATGGTGCGCCCCTTGCCCGTGATGCCCTTCCGGTACAGCGCGTTGAGGTTGTACGCGGTGCGGTACTGGAGCGGGTTGTAGCAGGCGATCTTCCACTTGGCCTGGCACTGCTCGATGGAGAGCGGGCTCGCCACGCCGTGGACCAGGGTGTGCCCGGCGACGGCCGGCACCGCCTTGGTGTGCGGGACGGCGGCGTGTGCGGCGGTGGTGAAGCCGGTCAGTGGAGCGGCGGCCAGCGCGGCGACGACGAGGGCGGCGGTGGCGGCCATGGACGTCGCGACGCCCTGCCCGGTACGGGCTATGCGCATGAATATCCCCCTGAGTGGTTCGGAGTCGCATGAAGTGGTCTCCGGCATCCCATCGAGTGAGTCATGCGCAGAACAAGGTCGTTGAACTGTCGATATCGAACTCTTTACCGAAACCGCACCTCGCGGCCCGAACGGTCCCCCTGGGGCGGCGCATTCACGGTGCGAGGGCGGAGGCCCGCGCGGGACGGGTCCGATGGGCGAGGAGACCCCATCGGCGACCGTGATTCCCCGCGGGACGGCCGCGCGGCGAGCGGCCCGGCGCCGAGGCCGCGTGGGATTCTGGACGTCGGCCACCGACGAGGTCGGCCGAGCCCCCGCGCACCTCAGGGCGGACGACTCATGGACACGCTGCATCTGCTGCTCAACGCGGTCACCGTGATCTTCATCGTGGCCACGATGTTCGCCGCCGGACTCGGAGCGACCCTGTCGTCGCTGCGCGCGGTCTTCACCAACCTCCCGCTGCTCCTGCTGGCCCTCGTGGCCAACCTCGTGGTCATCCCCCTGCTCGGCTGGGGCATCGCCGCGCTGCTCGGCCTGCCGACCGCGTCCTTCGTCGCCCTGGTGCTGGTCGCGGCATCGCCGGGCGGGCCGTTCGGAGCCAAGCTGGCCATGGTGCAGAAGGGCGACGTGGTCGCGGGGGCGGCGATGCAGGTGCTGCTCGCCGCCATCGGCAGCCTCACCTTCGGCCCGACCGCCAACGGCATCTTCACGGCGGCCCGGATCGGCGGAGGCGTCTCCCTGGACGTGGCCACGCTGGTGCGTACGGTCGCCGTCCTTCAGCTCGTGCCGTTCGCCGTCGGCTTCGTACTGCGCCGGTGGGCACCGGCGACGGCGCGGTCGTGGCACCCCGGGGCGACCAAGGTCTCGAACGTGACGTTCCTGATCGTGCTGGCGGGCATGCTGCTGGGCAACTGGCGTGACGTCGTGGCGCTGTTCGGCTCGCTCTCCCTCCTCGCCGGGTTCCTCTTCTCGGCCGCGGCATTCGGCGTGGGCACGCTGCTGGCAACGGGGTCCCGGGTGCGCCGCACCACGATGGGCGGCGTCGCGGCGGTCCGCAACGCAGGGCCCGCGCTGGCCGCGATCGGCATCGCCTTCAGTGACCAGCCCGCCGTCCTCGGCGCGCTGGCCGCCCTCCTCATGAGCGGCCTGGCAGCGGCCCTGCCGATCGCCGCTGTGCTGGGCGGCCGGCGGGCCACCGCCCCGGACGGCGACGGGACCCACTGACCGGGCGCACCCGTGCGGCACCGTCCGGCGGGACGGCCCGCCGCCCGCGTCACCCGCCGTCGCCGCGGGGCGGCCGGGCGAGGGCGTCAGGGTGTGGCGCGGCGGATGCCGGTGAGGGACCAGACCCTCGCGATGCGGCCCTCGGCGTCGACCGCGAAGAAGTCGATGCCGCTCTTCTCCACGGTGCGGCCCCCGTCGTCCGGGTCCGGAAAGGTCACGTACCAGCGTGACGCCACCTGGCCGCTCGTCGGGTCGGTGAGCGGGGTGCCGTCGACGAAGTAGCGCACACCGGGGAGCTTCGCCCGGTGGGCGGTGATGAAGTCGACGATGGCGGCCGGGCCGTGGATCGCGTCGGTGACGGCGGGGTCGGTGCTGCCGTTCCCGAACCAGATGGAGAAGTCCGGGGCCAGGAACGCCTCCGGTGCCGTCAAGTCGCCGTTCCACAGCTCCGTCCAGCGTTCGAAGAGTGCGCCGCCGGTCGGCGGGGTGGCAGGAAGCGGCGGGGTGGATGCGGTGGGCGTGGTGGATGTCATGACGGGTGCCTTTCGTCGTCGGAGGCACCACCGTGCCCGGCGCCGGCGACAACGTCCTGTCGGTGTTTACGGATTCCGTGTCCGGCGCGGTCGGTCCTTCGAGGCCGACACGGACCCCGCGGTGCGGCTGCGGACGGACCGGTCCTCGAATCCGACGCGGACCGGTCCACGATGCCGACGTGGACCGGTCGACGATGCCCGATGCGGCCCGGTCTACGACGCCGACGCGATCCCGGTGAGCGGTACCGCGTACCGGCCGAAGGACTCCGTGTCGAGCCGGCCGAGGTCCAACGGCCGTTCCGGGGCGCGCTCGTCGAGCACGGCGGCGTCGCGGATCCTGTCGAGCCGGAAGCACCGCTCGGCCGCGCGCAGCCGGCACCAGGCCACCAGGTACCAGTGCGTGTCGCCGCCGAGGAACCCGAGCGGCTCGACGTCCCGTCCGGTGACGTCCCCGGACACGTCGGCGTACTCCAGGCGGAGCACCCTGCGCGCGGCGAGTGCCTCGCGCACGGGATCCGGAACCGCGGGGACGGGCCGCCGGGGCGGTCCCGCGACCGGCACCAGCAGCCGGACCCGGCCCGCCAGTTCGGCCGCGGCCGCGCGCTCGCGCCCCGGCATGACGGACAGCACCTTGCGCAGGGCGCTGTGCGCATCGGCCGCGAACGGGGTGTCCCCGAGGGCGCTCAGCCCCGCGGCCAGCGCGGTCGCCTCGGCCGGGGTGAGGGTCAGCGGCGGCAGGGTCTGCTCCTTGTCCAGGACGTAGCCGCCGGTCCGGCCGGGTTCCGCGTAGATGGGGACGCCGGACTGCTGCAACGCGGCCAGGTCGCGTTCGACGGTGCGGGTGCTCACCTCGAACCGCTCGGCCAGGCGTCGGACGCTGCGGGGGCGCGGGGAGGCCGCACGGAGCTCCTCCACGAGGGCGTACAGCCGGTCGGTGCGGTTCATGCCTCATAGTGTCCGGGAACTCCCCCGCCCCAGGGGCCGCTCGGTGGGCACCCTGAAATCCGTTTGCGTGCAGGGTGCTTCGTGCGCCGACAATGACCGGCATGACCCGCACCCCGACGGGGACGTCGCACGCCGCCTCCTGGACCGTCGCCCCCGAGCCGTTCGACTCACCGGCCGCCACGACGCTGTGGCGGGAGTACTACACGGAGGTCAGCGACCGCTGGTACCAGCTGTACGAGGGGCACGCGACGGACCCGGAGGAGCTGGAGCGGGAGATCGCCGCCGACCCGGGGACGTATCTCGCGCCGCCCACGGGTGTGCTGCTCGTCGCCCGGTACGGCGACGAGCCCGCCGGGATGGCGGGGGTGCGGCTCGTCGACGCGACGACGGGTGAGCTCAAGCGCGTCTTCGTCCGGGAGGGATGGCGCGGCAAGGGCTGTGGTTCGGTGCTGCTGGCGGCGGTCGAGGACGCGGCCCGTGCGCTGGGCGCCGGGCGGCTCGTCCTGGACACCCGCAGCGACCTGGTGGAGGCCCGTGCGCTGTATGCGCGGCACGGGTACGAGGAGACGCGGGCGCACAACGACCAGCCGTACGCCGAGCACTGGTTCACGAAGCGGCTCACGACGTGACGCCGGGCCCGGCGGCCACGGGTCCGGTACCGCCCCGCCGGTCACCGCGTGGCACCCAGCCCTCCGGTCGCGGCGTGACACCCGGCCGCCCGCCGGTCACTGCGTGACGCCCACCGCGCAGGTCACGGCCTGACGTCGGGCCCGTGGGCGATCGGGCCGTGCAGGCCCGCGGTCGTGGGGACGAAGGAGCCGTCGCCCGGCCGCTCCGCATCGGACCCGCACAGCTCCCCGCTCAGCTCCTCGACGAGCTGGGTCAGATCGGTGGGGCGGTCGGGTCCCCACCAGTCGCCGAGCATCTCGGCCAGGGACTCCTCACGGGCCTTGGCCAGCCGCGCGGCGACCGCGCGCCCCGCCTCCGTGAGCACCAGCGGCAGTCCGTCGCGCACCGCGAGCCGCCGCTCCTCGAGCTGGCGGGCGGCCGCCGAGACGACGTGCAGCGGCACGGTGCTGCGCTCGGCGAGCAGGGCGGGCTCGACGGATCCGTAGCGGTTGATGCGCAGCAGCAGCCAGGCCGACGCGGGCAGCAGATCGACGCCCGCCCGTTCGATGATCTTCTCGTGCACGGCCTTGCGGCCCTCACGGGTGCCGAGCACGGACAGGGCGCGCGCGCATTCGTCGTACGAGGACCGCTGGACCGGGTTGCTGGCCAGGGTCTCGGTGGTGTCGGGTGCGGTCACCGAGCCGCGCAGCGGGTCCTCGCGCAGGAACCAGGCGAGGACGAAGCCGACGAACGCGACCGGTGCCGCGTACAGGAACACGTCCGTGATGGAGGACGAGAACGCGTGCAGGGCAGCGGGCCGCAGCCCCGGCGGCAGCTGGGCGATGCCACGGGGGTCCGCCTTGAGCGCGTCGGGGCCGGCTCCGGGCGGCAGTGCGACACCGTGGAACGCCGCCGTGAGCTTCTCGCCGAGCCGGCTGGCGAAGATCGTGCCGAAGATGGCGACGCCGAAGGACGCGCCGATGGAGCGGAAGAAGGTGGCGCCGGAGGTGGCGACGCCCAGGTCGTCGTACGAGACGGCGTTCTGCACGATCAGCACGAGCACCTGCATGACCAGGCCGAGGCCGAGGCCGAAGACGAAGAAGTAGACGCTCATCCGGGCGGTGCTGCTGGTCTCGTCCAGCTGGTGGAGGAGGAGCAGCCCGACGACGGTGACGGCCGTGCCCGCGATGGGGAACACCTTCCAGCGGCCCGTGCGGCTGACGATCTGGCCGGACCCGGTGGACGAGAGCAGCATGCCGAAGACCATCGGCAGCATGTGCACCCCGGACATCGTCGGCGACACCCCGTGGACGACCTGGAGGAACGTCGGCAGATAGGTCAGCGCCCCGAACATCGCGAAGCCGACGATGAAGCTGATGACGGCGCTCAGCGTGAAGGTGGGGATGCGGAACAGCTTCAGCGGCAGCACCGGCTCCGCGGCCCGCCGCTCGGCGGCCACGAACGCCACGAGCAGGATCGCGCCGAGCACGGCCAGGCCGATGATCTGCGGGGAGTTCCAGGCCCAGGTGGTGCCGCCGAGCGAGGCGATGAGGACCAGACACGTCGCCAGGCACGCGACGAGGAAGGTGCCCAGGTAGTCGATGGTGTGCCGCTCCGCACGCCGCGGGATGCGCAGCGCGACCGCGATGACGGCGAGCGCGACGATGCCGATGGGCAGATTGACGTAGAACACCCAGCGCCAGCTCAGATGCTCCGTGAACAGCCCGCCGAGCAGCGGCCCGAGCACGCTCGTCGCACCGAACACCGCGCCGAACAGCCCCTGGTACCTGCCGCGCTCCCGGGGTGTGACGAGGTCGCCGACGATCGCCATCGACAGCACGATCAGCCCGCCGCCGCCGAGGCCCTGGAGGGCTCGGAAGGCGATGAGCTGCGGCATGTCCTGCGCCATGCCGCACAGCGCCGAGCCGACCAGGAAGATCACGATGGCGGTCTGGAACAGCCTCTTGCGGCCGTACTGGTCGCCGAGCTTGCCCCACAGCGGGGTCGCGGCGGTCGACGCCAGCAGATAGGCGGTGACGACCCAGGACAGGTGCTCCAGGCCGCCGAGGTCGCTGACGATGGTGGGCAGCGCGGTGGACACGATCGTCTGGTCGAGCGCGGCGAGCAGCAGCCCGAGCAGCAGCGCGCCCATCGGGACGAGCACGCCGCGGCGCGTCCGCTCCGGGCCGGCGGCACCCGTCCCGGCCCCGTCGGGCGGCAGGCCGGGGGCCCGCGTGCCGTGCGTGTCCCCCTTGTCCTGCGTGCCCCTCGTCCCGTGCGTGCCCTGTGTGCCCGTCGCGTCGTGCGCGTCGTGCGCGTCCTGCGTCATGGACACCTCCTGCGGAGCCCGGGGTCCGTCCCGCCCGGGGTCATTCTCTATCGTGTCGGGTGTGACCCGTTATGGCCTGTCGGGGTCGGGGGTGGCCGGGGTCCGAACCGGAGCGCCGGAGTCCGGCACGGGGCGGCTCTGCATAATCGCTTGCGCTGGAGTTCTCAGGGGAGGGGCCGGAAAGTGAGTACACAACGGTGTCCCGCATGCGGTGCGGAGCGGGGTCCGGACGGTGAGCCCGTGTGCGACTGCGGGCGGCGCACCGCGGACGCGCCGCGGTACGAGCGGTCGGCCCGGAGCGCCGCGGCGGATTTCGATCCGCTGCGGATACGCCCGTACGTCACGCTGCGGGACGTCGGCGGTCCGGGGACGGACGGTTCCGTGGCGGGGGGCTCGGAGGCGGGGCACGGCTCCGTGGCGGGCGGCTCCGGTGCGGAGCGGGGTCGCGTGCCGGGAAGCCCCGGCGCGGCCCACGGCACCCGACCGGGAACCTCCCCTTCGGCGTACGGTCCCGGCGCCCTGCCCGGGAACGCCCCGCGACCGGGCGACCCGATGCCCGGCGGACATCCGACAGGCGGCCCCCTGGCGGGCGCACATCCGGCGGGCGGTTCCACGGCGGACACCGCCCCGCTGCCGAGACCCGTCGTGGAGAACCCCGCGCCCGCGGAGCCCGCACCGGAGATCGGCGTCCTGTTCCCGGAGGCACCGGGGGCCGGAGACCACGTCGGCACCGGCGCCGACGTCGCCCCGCCGCGCCGGCGCCGACGTGCTCTGCCGGCCGCCGCGGCCGCGACGCTCACGGCCGCCGTCATCGGAGGCGTCGCCCTCGCCACGGACCTGTTCTCCCCCGACAGGCCGACCCATGACACGGCGCTCCCCGACACGGTCACGACGACCCCGGTGACCCCGTTCCCGGCCCCGCCGGCGTCCCCCTCGGCCCGTGGCCAAAGTTCCGCTCCGGCCGTGGCGACGGCCTCGTCGAGTGCAGGCCCGTCCGCGTCGGCGACCGGGCCGACCCCGGCGTCCTCCGGTCCCTCCGCATCGGCCGCCCCGGCCGCAGGCGCCTCGGCCCCGGCGACGACGCCCCCTCCCGCCGGGTCGCTTTCCGCCGCGACCGTCCTGCGCCCCGGCGACCACGGCCCGCAGGTGCGTGAACTCCAGCAGCGGCTCGCCCGGCTGAACCTGTACACCGGCCCGCCGAACGGCAAGTACTCCTCATCGGTCGAGGCGGCCGTCCTCCGCTACCAGCAGGCCAGGGGCATCGACGACGAGCCGGGAGCGTACGGGGCGCCCACACGGCAGGCCCTGGAGGCGGAGACCGGCGGGGCGTAGGCGGCGGTCCTGCCGACCGGTCCCGCCGGTCACCCCGGGCTCGCGGCCGATCGGCAGCACTGATCGGCACCGCTCGCAGGCAGGACTGATCTGCAGGACTGATCGGCAGCGCTGACCGCGCCACTTACCCGCATGGACCGCCCGAGGCCGGTCAGTCCCGCTGCCGCCGGCTGTGCCAGGTCTCGGCGACCGCCTCGGGGTCGTACGGGCGAAGGCGCAGCGGCGGCCCCGGCGGAGGGCGGTGGAGCGCTTCCTCGATACGGGAGTTGATGTCGGCGATGATGCGGCGGGCCGCGTCCTCCGAGGGCGCGGCGTAGGCAGCGGCCAGCGCGTCCTCCGCCTGTTTGCGCAGCGCGAGCGAGGGCGGCAGGTGGGACAGGCCCTCGCGGGCCATCTTCCGCTTGACCCACCACAGCTCGTCGTACGAGGTGTCGGGACCGCCCGGCAGGGGCTTGCCCACACCGGGAAGTCCGGCGAAGTCGCCGCGCTCCTCGGCCTCCCGGATCTGCCGGTCCACCCAGGACTCGAAGCTGACGTCCGGTGGCTTCCGCTCGGTCATGTCCCTATTGTCGCAGAGCCGCCACGGCGTGTTCCGTCCTGTGACATGCTCCGGGCGGGGCCTCGCCCGCTCTGCCCAGGATGCGGCGGCGGCGCGTCAACCACCGCCGGGAGCCGTCGCATTGGCCCCGGCAGCGACAGGGGAATCGGAGGAGCACCCGTGCTCGAACTCACCATGGCCTCGGTGTCCGGGGCGGACGCCGGCGCGACGGCAGGCATGCTCATGGCGGACGCGCCGAGCGACCCGGGTGCCGTGCTGCGCGTGGGCCGGGACCCGGGCGTGTGCCGGCTCGTGACGCCGGACGACTGGCTGTTCGTGTCCCGCTCGCACCTGGAGTTCGTGTGCGGGGCCGACGGGACGTGGAGCGTCACCTGGCTGCGCGGCTCGCACGCCGACCCCTCTTCCGAGGTACGGCTGATCGTCGAAGGGGTCGGGCGGCCGGTCGCCTACGGCGGCACGACGCCGCTGCCGCGCGGCGGCTCCGGTGAGCTCGTCATCCAGGACCGCACCGGGCCGCGCAGCGTGAACGTCGGCTTCTACCACGAGATGTGACGGCGCGTCGGAGTCACGGCGGGGTTCTCGACCGTCCCCGCCGCCACCGCAACAGTCACCGCCACCGCAGCCACCGTCACCGACTCCGCCGTCCCCGTCGTCAGCCCAGGACGCGGGCCAGGGCGAAGCCGTCGTATCCCTTGGCCCCGACCGTCTGCACCGCCGTCCCGTCCAGCTTCGGGTGTTCGGCGATCAGCTCGATCGCCCGGCGGGTGCCGACGACGCTCGGGTCCGTGCTGCCGGCGTCGGTGACCGCGCCGCTGCGTACGACGTTGTCGACGATGATCACACTGCCCGGGCGGGTCAGTTTGACGGACCACTCCAGGTAGTGCGGGTTGTTGGCCTTGTCCGCGTCGATGAAAACCAGGTCGAACGGCTCCGCGCCCTCGGCGACCAGCTTCGCCAGCGTGTCCAGGGCAGGGCCCGTGCGCACCTCGGTGATCTTGTCGAGGCCGGCGCGTGCGATGTTGCGACGCGCCACCTCGGCATGCTTCTCGCTGTATTCCAGCGTCACCAGGCGGCCGTCGGCGGGCAGGGCGCGGCCCAGCCAGATGGTGCTGTAGCCGCCGAGCGTGCCGATCTCCAGGATGCGGCGCGCGCCCTGGATCCGGGCGAGCAGCTGGAGCAGCTTGCCCTGGGCCGGGGCGACGTTGATGTGTGGCAGACCGGCGGCGTCGCTGTCCCGCAGGGCCCCCTCCAGTGCCTCGTCGGCCGGGGCCAGCGAGGAGGTGAAGTAGTCGTCGACGCTCTTCCAGAGCTGCTCGTCGTGCTGGTCGGTCATGCGTGGTGCTGCCTTTCCCCTGCCTATTTAGACCCGCTAAATAGTTTTGCTAAGGAATATAGCCGGGGAAGCGGGGGATCGGCAGGCGATTTCCGGTCCCGGGCGGGTGTCGCCGTGGTGTTCAGCCGAGCGGCGGCGGGGGCTGCACCGGGGCGGGCGGGACCACCGGGCGGCGGGCATGGGCGCGCAGCGCCAGGGCGGTGGCCGCGAGGGCGACGGCCACGACGCCGCCGACCGTCAGCAGCCAGGCCGGAACACCGCCCACGGTCAGCAGCTCGTATTCGTAGACGACCTGGCGGTAGGCCGTGTCGGCGGCCGTGCGTGTGAGGTGGTCGTCGGCGTCGATCCGGGCCGGCTCGGGGAAGTCCTGCGTGAAAGCGGTCAGGAAGTCCGTGCCGGAGGTCAGGCCGGCCAGCGGGCTGTGCGCGCCGGTGACCCGGCCCGCGTACGTGATCCTCGGCGGCGTACCGCCGATCGTGGAACGCGGCTCCATACGGTGCCGGGCCAGCACGTACAGGGACAGGTGCTGTGGGGTGGCGGCCAGTCGGGACAGCCGCATCGGGTAGACGAGGTCGTCGCTGGCGAACTCGATGCGGAGCGGGTCGAGGGTGCCGCCCAGGACGGGTCCGTAAGTGGAGCTGGGCGTGGCGCTGGGTGTGGGCTCGGCTGTCGACCCCGGCGTGGCACCGGAAGTGGATCCCGGCACGGCGCTGGACGTGGGTGCGGGCGTGGCTCCGGGCGTGGCGCTCGACGTGGGCGTGGCTCCGGGCGTGGCGCTCGACGTGGGTGCGGGTGTGGCGCCGGTGGTGGACCCCGTGCCGCTGTGGTCCGCCGGGGCCAGGCGGATCGCCACGTACTCCCAGTGCTCGGCGACGTACGGGCGGAGCGCCTGGTTCAGGGTGTCGGGGAGCTGGAAGCCGTTGGCGTGCAGCCAGCCGCTCAGGGCGTCGGGGTCGGTGGCGGTCAGCCGGGCCACGTCGAACGGCCCGAGGCGCTCACGGCCGACCACGCCCACGGGTGAGCCCGCGCCGTCCATGCCGGGGCGGTCCGCGGCGGAGGAGTCGGACTCCCCGTCGAACGGCCAGTCGCCGTTCTTGGGCCAGAAGTAGTGCCGTGTGCGCTGCTCCGGGGCCGTGGCCTTGTCGAGCTCGTCGAAGAGCGCGGAGTCGCCGAGCTTCACGGTCGCGCGGTGGGGGACCGGCATGACCCACGCGGCCTCGCGAGCGGTGCCGCCCACCGTGAGGCTCATGACGATCTGCTCGCGACGGCCGTCCCAGCGGACCACGGAGGTCTCCCCGGAGACGGACATCCGGGTGCCCTGGCCCGGCACCATGGCGCCGCATCCGCAGGCGTAGGCGGGCGCCATGAGCGCGCCGATCTGAAGAGCGAGCAGTGCCAGGACGACCGTCAGCGCCCTCGTCGTGGCCCACCGTCCGAGCCGTGTCCCCCGCATTGCCCCAACCCCCCGTTGCCGTCGGACAGGGTGACAGACGGCGCGGCGGAAGATTCGGTTCCCCGCCGCGGGGCGGCGAGGTGCGCCGCGGGGTATCCCGTGTCCCTCGCGGGCCGGGGTTCGCGCGCCCGGCCCGTGCCCCGCACGCGCCGTGATGGCGCCGCCCGTCCCGCAGCGGGTCGGGGCCGCTGCGGGCGACCGGGGACGAGCCGGGGAGACACGGCGGCGGGCGGCGCGTGTCCGGCGCCGCCCGCTCCTGCCCGAGGGCGTGTCACTCCGCTTACTCGGCCTCTTGCTCGGCCTCCACCGCCGGAGCGGACCCCGGCAGCGGCCGGCCGGCCGACTCCTTCATGTACCAGACGGCCACCCCGCCGATGACGGCCGCGGCCATCATGTAGTACGCGGGCATCATCAGGTTCCCGGTCGCGCCGATCAGCGCCGTGACCACCAGCGGCGTCGTGCCGCCGAACAGCGACACGGAGACGTTGAAGCCGATGGACAGGGAGCCGTAGCGGACGCGGGTGGGGAACAGGGCCGGGAGGGCCGCCGGCATCGCCGCGGTGAAGCACACCAGCAGCATGCCGAGCGCGCCCATGCCGAGGCCGACCGCGAGCAGGCTGCCCTGGCGGATCAGCAGGATCGCGGGGATGGACAGGGCCAGGAATCCCACGCAGCCCGCGCCGATCACCGGGCGGCGGCCGACGCGGTCGGTCAGCGCGCCGGCGAACGGCTGCACGATCATCATCAGCACCATCACGCCGATCACCACGAGCAGGCCGTGGGTCTCGTCGTACTTCAGCTCGCTGGTGAGATAGCTCGGCATGTAGGACAGCAGCATGTAGTCGGTGACGTTGTAGACCAGCACCAGAGCCATGCAGAGCAGCAGGGTTTTCCACTGGCCCGTCACCATCTCGCGCACCTTCACCTTGGGGCGCGCACGCTCGGCCTTCTCGACCTCGGCGGCGAACGCCGGGGTCTCCTCAAGACGCATCCGCAGATACAGGCCGATGATGCCCATCGGGCCGGCGATCAGGAACGGCACACGCCAGCCCCAGGACAGCAGGTCCTCGGTGGACAGCAGGGCGGTCATCAGCGTGACCAGGCCCGCACCGCCGATGTAGCCGGCGAGGGTGCCGAACTCCAGCCAGCTGCCGAGGAAGCCGCGCCTCCTGTCGGGCGCGTACTCGGCGATGAAGGTCGTCGCACCGGCGTACTCGCCGCCGGTCGAGAAGCCCTGCACCAGCCGGGCCGCGAGCAGCAGGACCGGGGCGCCGATGCCGATCGAGGCGTACGACGGGATCAGACCGATCGCGAAGGTGCCCGCCGCCATCATGATCATGGTGAGGGCGAGGATCTTCTGCCGGCCGATCCGGTCGCCGAGCGGGCCGAAGACCATGCCGCCGAGCGGGCGGACCAGGAACGCGGCCGCGAAGGCGCCGAACGTCGAGAGCAGTTGGGCGGTGGGGCTGCCCGACGGGAAGAAGACCTTGCCGAGCGTGACGGCGATGTAGCTGTAGACACCGAAGTCGAACCACTCCATCGCGTTGCCGAGGGCCGCCGCCCTGACCGCACGCCTGACCAGCGCCGGGTCGACGACGGTGACATCGGTTGAAGTGGCCCGGGACGGGGTCCGGGCCGGGGACGGGGCCGAAGCTGCGACGGATGTAGCGGTCGCCAAGATCTTCTCGCCTGCCTTCGATCGACTACAGGGACACGGTCCGCCCATGCCGGACGGACGAAGGCCGCCCCAGGAGGACGGCCCGAAATCGACCATAGGGGCAGGTAAGGGAAGTGCGGACAGTGCAGGGGTGGGCGCACAGCGTCATGAAACCTGCCATGATCAGGCGAGACGCCCGGGCGGGCGGGCCGTCCCGGCCGGCCCGCCTGTGATCCTTGTCGCGGCGCGCTGTGATCCATGTCGCGCCCCATGGAGGGAACCGCTCCGCCCTCGCTCTCCCCCGATCGAATGACGGGTCACGGCGGCGAGGACGTCAGGTGAAGCGGTGATTGCCTGCGTCTTGTCCCAGGGGCGGTGTGTGCCTCGTAGGGTCCATAGAGTGCGGAGAAACAACGGGACAAGCCGGTCACGAGTGACGTATGGGGTGGGAGGGGCGACGGCACGTGGCGAATGCGGAGCACGGTGGTCCGGGCAGGGGCTTCGGGGCGGGGGCGACCGGCGCGGCGGGCACACGGATCGGAGCGGCCAGAGCGGGTCTGTGGCTGATCGCCGCCGTCCTGGCGGTGCGGCAGGTCGCCGCCGTCCTGCGGCAGCCGCCCCATGAGCGGCTGACCGACCTGGAGACCTGGATCGGGCCCTCGGGCGTGCTCCATGTGAGCGGTTCCCTGTACGACGCCGATCCCGGCACCGGTACGTCCTTCACCGGCACGCCGTTCAGCGGGCTCGTCCTGAAACCGCTTGCCCGGTCCGCCGAGCAGGCACTCGGCTGGGCCTGGACCTTCGGCACGCTGCTGCTCGTCGTCCTGCTCGGCCTGGTCGCCGCGCGGGCCCTGCCCAAGCCCGTCTCGCGCCGGTCGTCGCTGCTCGCGGCACCGGTCGCGATCTGTCTGCTGATGCTGTCGTTGCCCGTGCGCAACACGCTCCACCTGGGCCAGACCAGCATCATCCCGGTCCTGCTCGTCCTGCTCGGCTGCTTCGCCGTGCGCGGGGAACGCGCGAGCGGCGCCCTGGTCGGCGCCGGCGCGGCCCTGCAGCCCGCCGTCCTGCTGTTCGTGCCGCTGCTGTGGTTCACCGGACGCCGGCGCGCCGCCCTGTCCACCGGGGCCACCTTCGCCGCCTGCACCGCGCTCGCCTGGGCGGCGATGCCACGGGACTCCTGGACGTACTGGGTCCACCACCTCGCGGGAGCGGGCCTCGGCGAGCCCGCGGACAGCCTGGCCAACCAGTCGCTGCACGGCGCGCTGCTGCGCCTCGGTCTCACCGGCCCCGTCGAGACAGGGCTCTTCCTCCTGCTGGGCGCCGGCGTCGCGGTGGCCGGACTGCGCCGCGCCGTCCGCTACGCGGGCGACGGGCAACTGCTCCTCGCGGTCGCCGTCACCGGCTGCGTCGCGGTCGTCGTGTCGCCGACGACCTGGCAGCACCAGCTGCTCTGGGTGCTGCTCGCGGTGGTGGGCCGGGCCGGCGTGAAGGCGCGCGACCGGTACGTATGGCCGCTGGCCGTCGTCCTCGTCATGACGCTGCCCGCGAAGATGCTGCTGCCGAACATGCCGGTGGTCTTCCCCGTCCGTGACAACGTCGTCCTGCTCGCGGCGCTCGCCGCTGCCTGCGCCGTGCCGTTCCTCGAGCGCACGTCGCCCTACTACCGCAGACCGGTCCCCACGACGTACGCCGACCCGTCGCCGACCCGCTTCGGCCGGGTCCCGCTCATCCCGTTCTGGCGCCGCGCCCTCAGCAGGTCGAACCTGCTGCTCGAACTCCTGCTGATCCGTGTCTGCTACTCCGCCTACTCCGCCGTGCGGCTCGCCGCCACCGGCGGCCGGGCCACGGCGGAGCGGCACGGGCACCAGGTCCACGCCGTGGAGAGGACGCTCTCCCTCGACATCGAGCACGGCATCAACCACGCGGTGGCGGGGATCGGGTGGCTGAGGGGCTTCTTCGACTTCTACTACGAGTCCTTCCACTTCCTGGTCCCGCTCGCCGTCCTCGGCGTCCTCTACGCCCGCCGTCCCGCCGACTACCGCTGGGCGCGCACCGCCCTCGGGTTCGCGACCATGCTCGGCCTGATCGGCTTCTGGCTCTACCCGCTGGCGCCCCCGCGCCTCATGCCGGACCTCGGGTTCATCGACACCGTGCACGGCGTGCAGGACTTCTCCAAGCCGGACTACGGCGTGATGACGGCCCTGACCAACCAGTACGCGGCCATGCCGTCCCTGCACTTCGGCTGGTCGCTGTGGTGCGGCGTCGTCATCGCCGTCCTCGCCCCGAAGTGGTGGATGAAGGCCCTCGGGCTGCTCCACCCCCTGTTCACGGTCTCCGCGATCATCGCCACCGGCAACCACTGGGTCCTCGACGCGGTGGGCGGGGCGGCCGTGGTGGGGGCTGGCTTCGCGCTGACGTATCTGCTCTGCGGACCACGGGGGGTGGTGGTGGCCACGGCCGAGCGGATCCCCGAGCAGGTCAGCAAGGCCCCGGCCACCTCGGTCGGTACGACGAGCTGATGCGGTAGTCGCCCGCCCTCGGCGCGGCGAGCCGGGTCCATGCGCCCGCGCGTTCCACGCAGGCCCCGCCGGCCCGCAGCCACGGGGAGTAGGCGATGCGCACGGTCACCCGCCCGCGGCGCGGGACGTGCACCACGACGTCTGCGGCGCCGGAGCGCACCACCCTGGCGGGCGCGGTGACCAGCGGTACCGCGTTCTCGACCCGGAACACGCTCCAGTGGGCGTCGTGCCAGGCCGGCTTCAGCCACGCGGGCCCGCGGCGGACGAGGGCCGCCTCCTCCTCGGCGGCCCAGTCCGGTGCGGCGTGCGGCAGTACCACGAGACCGACGCCCCAGTGGTCGAGCCAGTCGCGGTAGGCCTCCGCGGAGAAGGAGCCGTCGTAGAAGAGCGGGCCGCGCTCGACGTCGAGCTGTCGGTTCCACCCGCGGGCCAGGTCGACGTGGGGGGCGAGCGCCGTCGTCTCGCGGTGATTGCGGGCGGGCACCGCCTCGACGCGGGTGCGGCCGGCCCCGAGGCGGTCCAGGGCCGCCACCACCCCGCGGGTGTCGACGGCCCACGCCGGTACGGGAGTCGACATGCGCAGCACGTCGACGGCATGCTGCGACACCCAGTTCAGGGACAGCACCAGGGCGGTCGCGAACGCCGCGCGGCGCACCGGGTGCAGTCCGGACACCAGGCAGACGGCGAGCAGGACCGCCGGTGCGAAGAGCTCGGCCAGCCGCACGACGTTCGAGCCGACCGGCGACTCCACGAGCGCGGTCAGCACGACCCCGGCCGCGTAGACCGCCGCTCCGCCGCGCAGGGCCCGCCACGACCGGGGCGCGAACAGCGCCGTGAGCACGCCGAACAGCAGCGGCTTCCAGATGTCGCCCGTCGCCATCGGCTGGACGCCGCCGAAGGGGAACAGCAGGGTGGCCGCCCCGACGACCAGCACCGGGGGCAGCCCGGCGGCGGCCGCCTTCCCGCGGTCGCCGGCGAGCAGCCACCCGGCCCCCGCGACCAGCAGGAACAGCCCGGCCACGGGACTGGCCAGGGCCGCAAGCGCACTGAGCGCCGCCCCCGCCGGCACCGGCCGGCGGGCCGTCCCGGTCAGCACCGAGCACGCGGCGAGCCCCAGTGCGACACCGAGCGCGAAGGTGGAGCGCCCGGAGGCCACGTCGCACCACAGGCCGAACGCCGCGAGGAGCGCCGGCCAGAGGGGCCTGCGCACCCCGCTGCGGACGAACAGGCCGGCGGCGAGCCAGGTCGCCGCGAGCCCGGCGGCCACCGTCACCGTGCGCACCCCGCACACCGCCATCAGCGCAGGCGCGAGGACGCTGTAGTCGGCGACGTGCACGCCGCCGTACCAGGACAGGTTGTAGGGGGTGCCCGGATGGTGCGCGACGAAGCCGGTCCAGGCCACCTGGGCCGCGAGGTCCCCGCCGCCGGTGGCGAGGAAGACCGCCCACAACGCGTACGCGGGTGCGGCGAGTGCGGTCGCCAGGAGCGGGACGCGGTGGTGCGAACGGAGCGTCCGGCGGAGTGATCGGCGCTCGCCCCGGCGTGTTCGGTCCGCGGACGGTTCGGCTGCGGCGACGGTGGGCGGCACGGGTCCCCGTTTCGTTACGACTGGTCACGCACGTGGTCGTGGCGACGCTAGCCGAGCCCGCGCCCGAGCCACAGGGTTCCGAGGGGCTCGTGCGCGGTGCCGGGGCGGGAGGCGGGGGCGGGGCGTAGGGTGCCGCCCCCGCCTCCCGGGTCATCGAAGGCGCCGTCAGACGGTGCTCACCCGGAGCTCCTTGACGCCGTTCAGCCAGGCGGAGCGCAGACGCCGGGGCGCACCGGTGAGGCGGAGGGTGGGCATCGCGTCGGCGATGGCGTTGAAGATCAGGTTGATCTCCAGGACGGCCAGGGACTTGCCGAGGCAGAAGTGGGGGCCGCCGCCCCCGAAGCCGAGGTGCGGGTTCGGGTCGCGGGTGATGTCGAAGGAGCCGGGGGCGTCGAAGACGTCGGGGTCGTTGTTGGCCGACGAGTAGAAGATGCCCACGCGGTCGCCCTTGCGGACGGTCCTGCCGCCCAGTTCGGTGTCCTGGGTGGCGGTGCGCTGGAAGGCGACCACCGGAGTGGCCCAGCGCACGATCTCCTCGGCGGCCGTCTCCGGGCGTTCCCGCTTGTACAGCTCCCACTGCTCGGGGTGCGTGAGGAAGGCGTGCATGCCGTGCGTGATGGCGTTCCGCGTGGTCTCGTTGCCCGCCACCGACAGGAGGATCACGAAGAAGCCGAACTCGTCGGAGCCGAGACTGCCCTCGTCCTCGGCCGCCACCAGCTGGGAGACGATGTCCTTGGCGGGGCACTCCTTGCGCTGCGCGGCGAGGTTCATCGCGTAGGCGATGAGCTCGGAGGCCGCCTCCACGCCGACCTCCTCGGTGATCGCGTACTCCGGATCGTCGTACGCCGCCATCTTGTTGGACCAGTCGAAGATCTTCGCCCGGTCCTGCTGGGGTATGCCGATGAGCTCGGCGATGGCCTGGAGCGGCAGTTCGACGGCGACGTTCGTGACGAAGTCGAACCCGCCGTCCGGACCGGCGTTGGCCAGTGCCGTCTCGACGATCGCCCGGGCCCGGGCGTGCAGGGCGTCCTCCAGCGAACGGATCGCGCGGGGCGTGAAACCGCGTTGCACGATCTGCCGGACCCGGGTGTGCTCGGGCGGGTCCATGTTCAGCATGATCAGCTTCTGGACCTCGATCTGGTCCCGTTCGATGGTCTCGTTGAAGCGGATGATCGCGGTGTTGAGGTTCGAGGAGAAGAGTTCGGGGTGCGTCGAGACGTACTTGACGTCCGCGTGCCGGGTCACGGCCCAGTAGCCCTCGTCCGGGAAGCCCGAGATGCCGGGCGTCTGGGGTATCCAGCGGACCGGTTCGGTGCGGCGCAGCTCCGCGAACTCGGGGAGCGGTACGCGGTGGTGCAGCAGATCGGGGTCGGTGAAGTCGAACCCCTCGGGCAGTGCTGGGCAGGGCATCGGCAACTCCAGGAGTTCCGGTCCGACGGGACGGGCTGACGGGTGCGGCGGTCCGGCAGGCTGTTGGTCTGACGGGTCATCAGAAGTTGCCGGAAAGGTAGTAACCGGTTCTACAAGTGGCAAGGGCCGTGGCGGGTTCTGTTGCGTGCGGATGGCGTGCGGGGTGCGTGCACGACCCTTGCGCGGTGGGTACGGCACTCAGCAGACTGCTCGCAGAACTAGAACGCGTACTAGTTCTGTCGTGGGTGACCCTCCCCCAGGCTCTCGGCTCGGCCCGAGCAGGGGGACCCCCATCCCCGCGGATGTGGAGGAAGGACGAGTCATGGCCGCTGAACCCGTCATCGTCGAAGCCGTTCGGACGCCCATCGGCAAGCGCGGCGGCGCGCTCGCCAATCTCCACCCCGCCTATCTGCTGGGCGAGACCTACCGCGAGATCCTGGGGCGTACCGGCATCCACGCCGACTGCGTCGAGCAGATCGTCGGCGGTACGGTGACGCACGCGGGCGAGCAGTCCATGAACCCGGCGCGTACGGCCTGGCTCACCATGGGGCTGCCCTACGAGACGGCCGCGACGACCGTGGACTGCCAGTGCGGCTCCTCGCAGCAGGCCTCGCACATGGTGGCCAACATGGTCGCGGCCGGGGTCATCGACGTCGGGATCAGCTGCGGCGTGGAGGCGATGTCGCGCGTACCGCTGGGCTCGGGTTCCAAGCACGGTCCGGGAAAGCCCTGGCCGGACGAGTGGAACGTCGACCTGCCCAACCAGTTCGAGGCCGCCGAGCGCATCGCCCGGCATCGCGGGCTGACCCGCGAGAACGTCGACTCGCTGGGGCTGATCTCGCAGGAGCGGGCCACGGTCGCCTGGGCCGAGGAGCGGTTCAAGCGGGAGACCTTCGCCGTACAGGTGCCGACGACCGAGGAGGAGCAGGCGGCGGGCCAGGGCATGTGGCGGCTCGTCGACCGCGACGAAGGGCTGCGCGACACGTCGATGGAGGCGCTGGCGCGGCTCAAGCCGGTCATGCCGACCGCCGTCCACACCGCGGGCAACTCCTCGCAGATATCCGACGGCGCCGCCGCGATCATGTGGGCGTCCAAGCGGATGGCACGCGCCCTGAAGCTGAAGCCGCGAGCCCGGATCGTCGCCCAGGCCCTCGTCGGCGCCGACCCGCACTACCACCTCGACGGGCCCATCGACGCGACCCGCGCGGTGCTCGGCAAGGCCGGTATGACGCTGAAGGACATCGACATCGTCGAGGTCAACGAGGCCTTCGCCTCGGTGGTGCTGAGCTGGGCCCAGGTCTTCGAGCAGGACCTCGAGAAGGTCAACGTCAACGGCGGCGCCATCGCCCTCGGCCACCCCGTCGGCGCCACGGGTGCCCGGCTGATCACGACCGCCCTGCACGAACTGGAGCGACGCGACAAGGAGTTCGCTCTCATCACCATGTGCGCGGGCGGCGCCCTGGCCACGGGCACGATCATTCAGCGGCTCTAGGGGGCGTCCTGCCGATCACGCCGGGCTCGCGGGGCTTGGCACCCGCATCTGCGGCGTTGTCGTCGGTCGCGGGCGGGACTTCGCGGACACGGCACAGGCCGGACCCCCCCGGGGACGGGGCCTACGGGACGGGTCGGTGCGCCTCGGTCCGTCCCGACGCCACCGGGACCAGCACGGCCGAGGTCAGCGCCGCGAGCAGGAGCGGCAGCCCCAGACCGTGGTGGAGGACCAGCCAGGCCCCGAGGGCTGCGCCCCCGAGCATGGCGAGCGCGGCGGCGGCGCGGCGCGGCGCCCGGGCGCCGTCGCCCCCGGCCGCACGGGAGTCGGCCGCGAGGCCGGTGAGGGTCATCGTGAGCACGGTCGTCGTCAGCTCGGGCACGCCCAGTCTGCGCACCGCCGCGTTGCGCACCCCCATGGCGAAGGCCGTCACGGCGATCAGGGCGTAGACGGTCCCGGCCGCGGCGGGCGACGCGTAGGCCACGAGGGCGCAGGTGCCGACGAGTACGGCCTCGACGGTCAGGACGGTACGCGTCCAGCGGCGCCGCGAGCCCGAGCCGAACCGGCGCCAGGCGCAACCGCCGGCGAACGCCCCGGCCAGGAAGCCGCCGAGCGAGACCAGCGAGTGCGTGGCCTTGAAGCCCGGCGCGCCGGCGGCGGCGAAGCCGAGGACGACCACGTTCCCGGTCATGTTGGCCGTGAACACATGGCCGAGCCCGAGATAGCTCACGGCGTCGATGACCCCGCTGACCACGGTGAGCGCGAGCAGCACCACGGGCAGCGCGAGGCCGCGCGCCTCGGGATCGTCGTGCGGGTCCGTCTCGTCCTGGTGCGGGGCCACGGGACCTCCGGTGCGGATGCGCGAGGGGGACGCCCCATGGTGCTACGGAGCGGTGCGGACCGCGACGGCACCACGCCCGTCGGCCGGCGGGCCCCTCCCGGAACGCCGAAGGCGGCGGCCCCTGTTCGGGGACCGCCGCCTCGGTGTCGCGCCGGAAGGTGTGGGCCGGTCAGTACCAGCCGTTGGCCTGCCAGAAGTTCCACGCCTTGACCGGGCTGCCGTAGCGCGAGTTCATGTAGTCGAGACCCCACTTGATCTGGGTCTTCGGGTTGGTCTTCCAGTCGGCGCCGGCCGAGGCCATCTTCGAGCCGGGCAGGGCCTGGACCAGGCCGTAGGCGCCGGAGGCGGTGTTCGTCGCGGAGGGGTTCCAGCCGCTCTCACGCTCGACGATCTTGCTGAACGCCTGGTACTGCGCGGGGTCCGGAATCATCTCGTGCGCCATCGCCTGGGCCGAAGCGGGGGCCGCGGCCGGGGCCGCGGCGTGAGCCGGGGCGGCGGCGAGGACCATGCCGGTCGTGGCAACGGCCACGGCGGCGGTGGTGAGGGCCTTCTTCGGGTTGGCGATGCGGCGGATGAGGATGGCGGACACAGGCGGACCTTCCGGTCGGGGACAGGAGCGCCGCGGGCACGCCGTGGTCACGGGTGAACCGTGGGGGGCATGCGTCGGCGCCGCGTCCCCGGGGGGCACGTCGGCGCCGTGCGACGTCATCCAGAGAAGCAGGACGGAGGGGTGTCCGCAATGACCCCTTTTACTAGTGGAAGTCGCACGTATCGGACATGTTATTGATGTGAGCTGGCTCTCACTGTGCAGGTCGGAGGGGGTTTTGCCGCGAGCATGCCAGGAGAGTCGATCTACTAGCGGACCTAGGACGGGCCCCCGGGGTGTGGGGCTCCTCACGGGGTCCCGCAGGTTTTCGTCACGGACGGCGCACGGGGCCGCACGACGCGGTCACTGGCGATGTGACGGGCGCCGCACGACCGGTGTGACCCACGCCCCACGCAGGTGCGCCGCGGTGTGACCCACGCCCCACGCAAGGCGGTTGCCGGTGTGACCTACGCCCCACCGGGCCGGGCCGACCGGGTCCCGCCCCGTCGTCAGGCCTCCGTACGCCCCGCGACCGGCGCCGGCCGCGACGGGACCTCGGTGCCGTGCGCCTCCTCGAAGGCGACCGGCGCCTCGAACGCGGCCCGCCGCGTCGCGCGCCGCAGCGCCTTCAGGACGCTGCCGCCGAGGGTCAGCGTCAGCACGACCGTGAGCACGGCCCGCCCCAGGTCCCAGCCCAGCGACGTGGCGAGGCAGTACGCGGCGAACCGCACGAGGTTGTCGTGCAGCGAACCGTGCGGATCGAACGCCACGCTCGACGCCAGCGTGTTCATGAAGGGCCAGCCCGCCAGATTCATCACCGTGCCGTAAGCGAGGGCGGCGACACCCCCGTACCCGGCGAGCATCAGCAGCTCAGCACGGCCGCGCGGCCGGGCTCTCGGCCCCTCCGCGCCGGGCAGCAGACCCGCGCCCAGCGTGAACCAGCCCATCGCCAGCATCTGGAACGGCAGCCAGGGCCCGACACCGCCGGTCAGCAGCGCGGACGCGAACATGGTGACGGACCCCAGGACGAAGCCGAACCCCGGGCCCAGCACCCGCCCGCTCAGCACCATCAGGAAGAACATCGGCTCCAGCCCGGCCGTGCCCGCGCCCAGTGGCCGCAGTGCGGCGCCCGACGCGGCCAGCACCCCCAGCATCGCCACGGCCTTCGGCCCGAGCCCCGCCTCGGAGATGGTCGCCGAGACGACGCCCACGAGCAGGACGAGCAGCGCGGCGAACAGCCATGGGGCGTCCTGGGCGTGTGCGGCGAAGGCCGACGCGGGCGGTGCGAGGAGCGGCCAGCCGAATCCCACGACGCCGACCGCGCTCACCAGGCCGAGGGCGACGACGGAGCGCGGGCCGAGCCGGACGGGCCGAACCCGCGGCGCACGCGAGCCGGGGCGGCTCATGCGTCCGCCCCCGCCAGCGCGGCCCGCACCTGGGCGACGGTCAGCCAGGGCCGCGGCGCCAGCACCTTGGTGACCTGCGGAGCGAAGGACGGGGACGCCACCACGATCCCGGCCGTCGGGCCGTCCGCGACGATCTCCCCGTCGGCCAGGATCACCACACGGTGGGCGAGTTCTGCGGCCAGCTCGACATCGTGCGTGGCCAGCAGGATCGTGTGGCCCGCGGCGGCCAGGTCCCGCAGCACCGTCACCAGGCGGGCCTTGGCCGCGTAGTCGAGGCCCCGGGTCGGCTCGTCGAGCAGCAGCAGCGGCGGACGCGCCGCGAGGACGACGGCCAGCGCCAGGGCGAGCCGCTGGCCCTCCGACAGGTCCCGCGGATGCGTGTCGTCCGGGACGCCCGGCAGCAGCGCGGTCACCAGCTCCCGGCAGGAACCGGGCTCCGCGGCCGCGTCCTCGTCGGCCGCCGTGCACTCCGCGGCGACGGTGTCCGCGTACAGCAGATCGCGCGGCTCCTGCGGTACGAGACCCACCCGGCGTACGAGGTCCCGCGGGCCGGTGCGGTGGGGCACGGCCCCGCCGACGCGCACGCCGCCGGAGGCGGGTTCCACCAGCCCCACGAGTGCGGAGAGCAGCGTGGACTTGCCGGCGCCGTTACGGCCCATCAGCGCGACGATCTCGCCGCCGCCGAGGGTCAGGTCCACATGGCGCAGCGCCTCGACCCGGCCGCGGCGCACCGCGAGACCGTCGACGACGGCGACCGGGGACCCGTCCGAGGCGAGCGCGGCGCCCGGGCGGCGCAGCAGCCGGGACCAGAGACCGGGGGTGCGGGGCGCGTTCCCGGCGTCGGGGGACCGTGTCCCCTTCTCCGGCCGGGGCGCCGCCGTCGCCGCGGGCGGCTCGACCGCCGAGAGACGTTCGCGCAGCGGCTCCGCGCGCCGCCGGGCGTCACGGACCGTCAGGGGGAGCGGGGACCAGCCGGCGAGCCGGCCCAGACCGACGACCGGGGGGTACACCGGCGAGACGGCCATGATGTCGGACGGGGTGCCCAGCACCGGGCGGGCGCCGCGCTCCGGCAGGAGCAGCACCTGGTCCGCGTACTGCACCACGCGCTCCAGCCGGTGCTCGGCCATGAGCACCGTGGTGCCCAGGTCGTGCACCAGGCGCTGGAGCACGGCCAGGACCTCCTCGGCCGCGGCCGGGTCGAGCGCGGACGTCGGCTCGTCCAGGACCAGCACCCGGGGGTGCGGCGTGAGCACCGAGCCGATCGCGACGCGCTGCTGCTGGCCTCCGGACAGCGTCGCGATGGGGCGGTCCCGCAGGTCGGCGAGGCCGAGCAGATCGAGGGTTTCCTCGACGCGCCGGCGCATCACGGCGGGGGCGAGGCCCAGCGACTCCATGCCGTAGGCGAGTTCGTCCTCGACGGTGTCCGTGACGAAGTGCGACAGCGGGTCCTGGCCCACGGTGCCGACGACGTCGGCCAGCTCACGCGGCTTGTGCGTCCGTGTGTCGCGGCCCGCGACGGTGACCCGGCCGCGCAGCGTGCCCCCGGTGAAGTGCGGCACCAGCCCGCTCACCGCCCCGAGCAGCGTGGACTTCCCGGCCCCGGACGGCCCGACGAGCAGCACGAGTTCGCCTTCGGGCACCGCGAAGTCGACCCCCTGGACGGTGGGCTGCACCGCCCCGTCGTAGGTGACGGAGACATCCTCGAAGCGGATCATGAGGACTCCTCGGGGGAGGGAGAGGGCGGTGTACGGCCCCGCACGCGGCGTGCACCGGAGGACGAAGGGGTGGGCGTGGCGGCCGGAGCGGGGCCGGGCGCCGGCCCGGGGGCGGCCGCGGACGTGCGTGCCGGGGGCGGCGCGGGCCGAGCGCGCGACGGCGTCCGGGTGCCGCCGGGGCGGCGCGCGTCCGGGGACGGGGACGTCCGGCCGGACGCCGGTGCCGGGGCCGCCAGCGCCGGGACCAGGCCCAGGGCGATCCCCAGGGCGGGCCACACCGGCAGCGTCGGCGCCGTCAGCGGGACCACACCCGGTTGCAGCGCCCCCGGGTCGTCCGTGCTCGCCCAGATCAGCAGGCCCGCCACCGCGATCCCCGAGCCCGCGACGAGCCAGGCGCGGGCGTCCCACACATCGGGCCGGTAACGGGTGCGCACCGTGCGGCGGCCACCGAGCCAGAGCCCGCCGAGCGCGGCGGCGAGTCCGGCGAGCAGCACCACGGTGCCGTAGCTCGCGCCCTCCGCGGTCAACAGGCCGTACGTGCCGATGCACACGCCGATCAGCCCGCCCAGCGTGAGCACGCCGGTGGCCCGGCGGACCGCCGCCGGGACCGGGGCGGTCCGCCCGTAGCCGCGTGCGTCCATCGCGGCGGCCAGCGCGACCGAGCGCTCCAACGCGCCCTCGAGGACCGGGAGTCCCACCTGGGCCAGCCCGCGCAGCCCCCGGTCCGGCCGCCCGCGCAGCCGCCGCGCCGCGCGCAGCCGCCGCACGTCCTCGATCAGGTGCGGCGCGAAGGTCATGGCGACGACGACCGCGACGCCCGCCTCGTAGAGGGCGCCCGGCAGGGACTTGAGCAGCCGGGCGGGGTGCGCGAGGGCGTTGGCCGCGCCCACGCAGACGAGCAGCGTGGCGAGCTTCAGCCCGTCGTACCACGCGAAGACGAGCCCCTCGGCGGTGACCCGGCCCCCGATCCGTATCCCCTGGGCCCAGTCGGGGAGCGGCACTTCGGGCAGGGTGACGAGGACGTGCGTGCCGGGGATCGGCGAGCCGAGGAGCACGGCGAAGACCAGCCGGATCCCGATCACGGCGAACGCCAGTTTCAGGAAGGCCCCGTAGGACCGTGCCCACGGCGCCGCCGGACGCCGCGCCGCCACCACATATCCGGCGACCCCGATCAGCAGCGCCAGCAGCAGCGGATTGGTGGTCCGCGACGCGGCCGTCCCCAGCCCCAGCGCCCAGACCCACCAGGCGCCCGGGTGCAGGCCGCTGCCGCGGTGTGCGCGGGAGGCCGGACGGCGTATGCGCCCGGAAGCCGTGCGCGGGGACTCGGGGTTCACGGCCGGACCTCAGCCGCGGCGGCGGCGGGACTGCCAGATCGCGGCGCCGCCGAGCAGCGCCACGGCGACCACACCGGCGATCACGCCGAGGGACGGGCCGTGGTGCCCGGACCCCGGCGCCTCGGCTGCCGGAGCGGCGGACGCGGCCGGCTTGCCGTCGCCGGCCGGCTTCGAGCCGGCGATCGCCACCCGCTCGCCGCAGCCGGCCCTCGGGTAGCCCGCGATGGCGCACAGCAGCGCATTGCTGTCGTAGCGCAGGGGCTTGGCCACGGCGGCGAGCGCATCGGCGGTCGTCGCGTCCTCGGCGACCCGGGCGCAGGCCGTACGCGGCTTCGGCGGCGTCTCGCCGTCCGGCGCGTCGCCCGCGGTGCCGAAGTCGAGGACGAGCGCGACCCGCTTGCTGCCGTCCTTGGCGGGGGTGTGGGCGCAGACGGTGGCGAAGTCCGCGGCGCCGCGCGGCTTGGACGCGTCCTTGGAGTCCTCGCTGACCGCGAACCGGAAGCCCTGCACATCGCCGTCGGACGGCCGCTCGGTGGACGGGCCCTGCGTGGCGTACGACCAGGCCGTGCCCTGACGGTCCCAGAAGGACCAGTACCGGTAGCCGGTGGCCCGGGCCTGGCCCGCCGTGCCGAGCACGGCGAGGAGCACGCCGAGGAGCAGTGCGGTCGTGCGGCGGCGCGCGGTCACGACTGACGCTTCCTGGTGCGGCCGCTCAGCAGGAACCCGATGCCGGCACCGGCGACGAGACCGACGCCGACGATCCACCAGATGCCGAGCCCGCCGCCGTTGTCGTCCTTCTTGTCGGCGGCCTTCGTCGCGCTCTCGGCAGCCTGGGGGGCCGGGCCCGTCGCGTTCAGCTGCTTCACCAGGTCGGCGCCGCCGAAGTCGCGCGGGTCGGTGCCGGTCGCGTGCGCGGCGAGGACCAGCTGGGCGTAGGCGGCGGGGCCGCTCTGCTTCGCCCAGGCCGCGGAGTTCTTCTCCAGCCAGGCGAGGGGCTTGTGTGCGGCATCGGTGCGGCCCGCGGCGGCGAGCGCGACGACCGCGTCCGCGGTGTTGCCGTAGTCCGGCTGGTCCTTGGCGCCCGGCATCACGGACATGAGGTGGCCGTTCTTGGCGAGCGTGGCGGCGAGGTAGGCGGCACCGTTGTGCGCGGCCTGCCCGGCGTCCTTCGCCTTGGCGCACTTCGCGGCGGCGGACTTCGTACCGGCACCCGTCGCGAGCCCCTTGCCGAGCGCGCCGACGACGCCGGCCGCGGTCGCGTCGGCGTTGGCGGCCAGCTTGCCCTTCTTGTCCGGCTGGTAGGCGAAGGCGCCGCCGCCGTCCTCGGAGCACGGGATGGAGAGCTTCACGAGCGCGTCGTACGCGGACGGCTCCGGCTTCCCGCCCGCCGCGACGAGCGCGCCGATCACGACGCCCGTGGAGTTGGCGTCCGCGGCGCCGCCCGGCATGTAGCCCCAGCCGCCGTCCTTGACCGCCACGGACTTCAGCCAGGCGACGGCCTTGCCGACCTCGGCGTCGTGCCCGCCCAGCGCCGCGAGGGCCTGGACGGCGGCGGCCGTGGAGTTGGTGTCGACCTGGGTCTTGGCGTCGCAGGGCTTGCCTGTGTCGGCGCGGAACGCGGCGAACGCACCGTTCGCGCACTGCTGTCCGGCCAGCCAGTCGACGGCCTTGGCGGCGGGCCGCACACCGACGGTGTGCTGCGCGAGCAGCGCGAGCGACTGCCGCCACACGCCGTCGAACTTCGGGTCGGAGGTGCCGTACAGGCCGGAGGGGAGGGCCACCGACGGGGATGCGGACGGGGCCTTGCCGTCCGCGAGTGCGGCCGGTGCGGTGGCCGCGCCGATCACGGTGACGGCGGCCAGGACCGCTGCGCTGCGACGAACGTTCATGATCGGCGGGTGCCTCTCCCTGCGGGGAGCCGGGCTGCACGGGCACGGGAGCGCACCGGGCGGCTCCGGCTCCGTATACCTCGACGGTGCCGGCCACCGGCGGTCCCGGTGGCGCGAGCCGGTCACTTCCCGTCCGGGGCATTCCGACTGCGCCGCCCCAAGGGGAGACGGCTAACGGCTGCGGGTCAGTGCCGGATTTCCACCGGCTTCCCCCCGTACGGGCTTGACGACGACGGGCTCACTTTACCGGGGCCATACGCGGGCCCCCGGCCCCCGACCGGAGAGGTGGCTCACACCGCTCGCCGACGTCCGCCGCGCCGAAGGGTGGCTCACACGGCCACGTACGCCACCGGCTCGCTGCCCGCCACCGCCTCCGCGCGGCCCAGCTTCACCAGCCGGCGCAGATGGGACTCGGCCTCCGAGACGGCGATGGTGCGGGAGGGGGGCGGGATGCGCTCCCAGGGGCGGTTCCACTCCATGCGCTCGGCGAGCTGCCACGGGGTGAGCGGTTCGGCGAGCAGCGCCAGCAGACCGGTGAGGCGCCGCTCGTGGTGGGCGAGCAGCGTCCGCACCCGGGCCGCGGCGTCGGTGAACGCGTGCTGGTGGGCCGGCAGCACCTCGGCGGTGCCCAGCCTGCCGACCCGCTCCAGCGAGTCGAGGTAGTCGCCGAGCGGATCGGTGACCTCCTCGGGGCTCGACGGGTCCTCGTAGAGGCCGATGTGCGGAGTGATGCCGGGCAGCAGATGGTCGCCGGAGAAGAGGCGGCCGTGTCCCGGCAGGCCCGCGGGGTGGGCCTCCTCCAGGTGGAGGCAGATGTGACCGGGGGTGTGGCCCGGTGTCCAGATCGCGCGCAGCCTGCGGCCCGGCAGGCCGATGAGCTCACCGGGGACGATCTCGCGGTCGGGCAGCGAGGGGCGCAGGCCCGGGATCGTACGGGGGCGGCCGGATGAGGCGGCGGCGCGCAGCGGCGCGATGTGCTCGTCGGGCGCACCGGAGGCGGCGAGTTTGGCGGCCATGTAGGAGAACCAGCGGCCCGGCGGGTTCTCGCGGGTGCGGTGCACGACGGCGGCGTCGGCCGCGTGCATCGCGATCCAGGCGCCGGAGGCCTCGCGGACCTTGCCGGACAGGCCGTGGTGGTCGGGGTGGTGATGGGTGATCAGCACCCCGTGGATCTCGCCCGGCGATGTGCCGCACGCGGCGAGTCCGTCGGCGAGGGCGTCCCAGGACTCGGGGTCGTCCCAGCCGGTGTCCACGAGGACGGGGCCGGCATCGGTGTCGAGGAGGTGGACCAGGGTGTGGCCCAGGGGGTTGTCGGGGATGGGGACCCGGAGCGAGTGGACGCCTCCGCCGTGGTCGGTCACCTGCGTCATGGGCTCCCCAAGTCGTCGTGGACGTAAGCCGTTTCCGCGCGGCCACCATAGTAGAACTCGTTTCAAAGGTAGCCCGAGTCGACCGTTCGGGATCCGTGGACTCCTGTAACTGGAACTGGTATCAGTTCTGAGACATCGTCAGACGGTTCCCCCGGCTCTTCGGCTTCCCTCCCGAGCCCTCGGCTTCCCTCCGGGCGGCATGGAGGACCGCAGGAACGGGGGGACCTCCATGTGGGAGGCGGTCGGCCATGACCGAGCGGGTGGAACACGGGCAGCTGTTCATCGGCGGGGAGTTGACCGACCCCCTCGGCCGGGATGTCATCGAGGTGGTCTCACCGCACACCGAAGAGGTCATCGGCACCGTGCCGCACGCCGCACCGGGCGACGTCGACCGGGCCGTCGCGGCCGCCCGCCGCGCCTTCGACGAGGGGCCCTGGCCCCGGATGACGCTCGACGAGCGGATCGAGGTCGTCACCCGCATCAAGGACGCGATCGCGGTGCGCCACGAGGAGATCGCCCGGGTCATCTCCTCCGAGAACGGCTCCCCGTACTCCTGGAGCGTCCTCGCGCAGGCGCTCGGCGCGATGATGGTCTGGGACGCGGCGATCACGGTCGCGCGCACCTACCCCTACGAGGAGCGGCGCGACGGCGTCCTCGGCAAACTGCTCGTCCGGCGCGAGCCGGTCGGCGTCGTGGCGGCCGTGGTCCCCTGGAACGTGCCGCAGTTCGTGGCCGCCGCGAAACTCGCGCCCGCGCTGCTCACCGGCTGCACCGTGATCCTCAAGCCGTCCCCCGAGTCGCCGCTGGACGCCTACATCCTGGGCGGGATCGCCCGCGAGGCAGGGCTGCCGGAGGGCGTGCTGTCGATCCTCCCGGCGGACCGCGAGGTCAGCGAGTACCTGGTCGGGCACCCCGGCGTCGACAAGGTCTCCTTCACCGGCTCGGTGGCCGCGGGCAAGCGTGTCATGGAGGTGGCGGCCCGCAACCTCACGCGCGTCACCCTGGAACTGGGCGGCAAGTCGGCCGCGGTGATCCTGCCGGACGCCGACACCGAGGCCGCCGTGCAGGGCATCGTCCCGGCGGCCTGGATGAACAACGGCCAGGCGTGCGTGGCGCAGACCCGCATCCTCGTGCCGCGCTCCCGCTACGACGAGTTCGCCGACGCGTTCGCGGCGGCGGCCTCCGCGCTCGTCGTGGGCGACCCGCTCGACCCGGCGACCCAGGTCGGCCCGCTGGTGGCCGAGCGTCAGCAGAAGCGGTCCCTCGACTACATCCGCATCGGGCAGGAGGAGGGCGCCAAGGTCCTCACCGGCGGTGGCCGCCCCGCCGCGCCGGAGAAGGGCTGGTACGTCGAGCCCACACTCTTCGGGGACGTGGACAACTCCATGCGGATCGCCCGCGAGGAGATCTTCGGCCCGGTCATCTGCCTCCTCCCGTACGGCGACGAGTCCGAGGCCGTCAAGATCGCGAACGACTCCGACTACGGCCTCAGCGGCAGCGTCTGGACCGCCGACGTCGAGCGCGGCATCGACATCGCCCGCCGGGTGCGGACCGGGACGTACTCCGTGAACACCTTCAGTCTCGACATGCTCGGCCCGTTCGGCGGCTACAAGAACTCCGGGCTGGGGCGCGAGTTCGGGCCCGAGGGGTACGGCGAGTACCTGGAGCACAAGATGATCCACCTGCCCGCCGGCCATGAGGGGGCGTGAACATGGGTGACCGCTGGCACGTGGAGGTCGACCGGTCCGTGTGCATCGGCTCCGGTATGTGCGTCAACCACGCACCGAACGGCTTCCGGCTCGACTCCGCCCGCCAGTCGCATCCGGTGGAGCCCGACACGGACGCAGGCGAAGGGGTGCTGGCGGCGGCCGAGGGGTGCCCGGTCGAGGCGATCGTGATCACGCTCCTCGGGTCGGGGGAACCCGTCTTCCCGCCCGAGGAGTAGGCGCGCTCCCGAATCCGCCCGAAGTCGGACACTCGGAGCCGGACAGCCGGACAGCCGGAGACTGACAGCCGGAGCCGGACGCCCGAAGCCGTACACCCGGAGCGGACCCATTGCCGGAGCGGTCGCCGTCACCGGAGCCGACCTCGTCGACGAAGCGGACGCCTTCACCGGAGCGGAAGCCGTCCGCGCCCCGGCGGCGTCCCCGCGGCACACGGGCCGTCGCCCGGGGCCGGGCCCGGCGTCGCTTTCAGGTCGTGTTGGGGTCCGTCAGGTCGATCAGCCGGCACACCGTCTCGATGTCGATCTTCACCTGGGCGATCGAAGCGCGCCCGGACAGCCAGGTGATCAGGGCGGAGTGCCAGGTGTGCTCGATGACCCGGACCGCGGACAGCTGTTCAGGGGTCGGGTCGTCGAGCCCCATGGCGTCCAGGATGATCGCCGTGGTCTGCCGCGAGACCTGGTCGACCTCGGGGCTCACCGACCGGTCGGCGAAGGTCAGCGCGCGCACCATCGCGTCGGCGAGGTGCGGCTCGCGCTGGAGCGCGCGGAAGGCCCGCATCAGTGTCTCGGCGACCCGCTCGGCGGGCCGGTCGCCGGCCGGCGGGCGCTTGCGCAGCGTCGTGTGCATGTGCTGGAGCTGGTCCTGCATCGTGGCCACGAGCAGATGCACCTTGGAGGGGAAGTAGCGGTACAGCGTGCCGAGCGCGACCTGCGAGGACTCCGCGACCTCGCGCATCTGCACGGCGTCGAAACCGCCCCGGCTGGCGAGTTGGGCGCTCGCGTGCAGGATGCGGCGGCGGCGTGCCTCCTGGCGTTCCGTCAGGGGTTGCGCCGCCGGACCGGGGGAGGCGGTTCTCGCCGCCTTGACTTCCGCTGTCATGTGTCCCGTTCCGTGGCAATTGTTCCTATGCGTACGAACGGGGCGTCCGCCCCCGGCGCCCAGCATGCCAGGGCCCCTGTCGTGGCGCGAATCACCTGGTCCGCCCGCTCACAGTGCGACTACCTGCCGGTAGATTCAATGCTCCTCGACGGATCAAGTCTGAAACTTGTTCTAGATTACCGCCCACGCGTAGGCTCGCGTGATCGCCGTGAGAGACCGTGAGAAGGGGGCCCCGGAGTGACCGCTGAGGCCATGGAGGCAGGCCCTCGGACGTCCCGGGGGCCGGGGCACGCTCCCCGGCCGGGCACTCCCGCCGCAGCCGACGGCGATCGTCCGCTGAACATCGCCCTGCTCACGTACAAGGGGAACCCCTTCTGCGGTGGCCAGGGCGTGTACGTACGCCATCTCTCGCGCGAGCTCGCGCGGCTCGGCCACCGCGTCGAGGTCATCGGCTCGCAGCCCTATCCGGTGCTCGACGACGGGCTCGACGGGCTGACGCTCACCGAACTGCCCAGCCTCGACCTGTACCGCCATCCGGACCCCTTCCGCACCCCCAAGCGCGACGAGTACCGCGACTGGGTCGACGCGCTCGAGGTCGGCACGATGTGGACCGGGGGCTTCCCCGAGCCGCTGACCTTCAGCCTGCGGGCCCGGCGCCATCTGCTCGGCCGACGCGGCGAGTTCGACGTCGTGCACGACAACCAGACCCTCGGCTACGGCCTCCTGGGCGACCTCGGGGCGCCGCTGGTCACCACGATCCACCACCCCATCACCGTCGACCGGCAGCTGGAACTGGACGCCGCCCCGAACTGGAAGCGGCGCCTGTCCGTGCGCCGCTGGTACGCCTTCACGCGCATGCAGAAGCGCGTGGCGCGCCGCCTCCCGTCGGTCCTCACCGTCTCCGGTACGTCCCGTCAGGAGATCGTCGACCACCTCGGCGTGCGCGACGACCGCATCCACGTCGTGCACATCGGCGCCGACACCGACCTCTTCTCGCCCGATCCCTCGGTGCCGGAGGTGCCGGGTCGGATCGTGACCACGTCCAGCGCGGACGTGCCGCTCAAGGGGCTCGTCTTCCTCGTCGAGGCACTCGCCAAGGTGCGTACCGAGCACCCCGGCGCCCATCTCGTCGTCGTCGGCAAGCGCGCCGAGGACGGGCCGGTGGCCCAGGCCATCGAGCGCCACGGGCTCGGCCACGCCGTCGAGTTCGTCAAGGGCATCTCCGACGCCGAACTCGTCGACCTGGTGCGCTCCGCCCAGGTCGCCTGTGTGCCGTCGCTGTACGAGGGCTTCTCGCTGCCCGCCGCCGAGGCGATGGCCACCGGGACCCCCCTCGTCGCCACGACGGGCGGCGCCATCCCGGAGGTCGCGGGAGCCGACGGCGAGACCTGCCTCGCGGTGCCGCCCGGCGACGCGGGCGCGCTGGCCGACCGGCTCGGCCGGCTGCTCGGCGACCCGGAGCTGCGCGCGCGGCTCGGCCGGGCCGGCCGTGAGCGGGTGCTGACGAAATTCACCTGGGCGCAGGCCGCGAAGGGCACGGCGGAGCTGTACCGCCGGGCGATGGCCCCCTCCGCGGGTACGCATCTCGGCCGCTCCGCGGCCACGGGTTCTTTGGTTGGGAGCAATCGCTGATGCTGACGGTCGACTTCACCCGATTCCCGCTCGCCCCGGGCGACCGCGTACTCGACCTCGGCTGCGGCGCGGGACGCCACGCCTTCGAGTGCTACCGGCGCGGCGCCCAGGTCGTCGCGCTGGACCAGAACGGCGAGGAGATCCGCGAGGTCGCCAAGTGGTTCGCCGCGATGAAGGAGGCCGGTGAGGCCCCGGCAGGCGCCACCGCCACCGCCATGGAGGGCGACGCCCTCGCCCTGCCCTTCCCCGACGAGTCCTTCGACGTCGTCATCATCTCCGAGGTGATGGAGCACATCCCCGACGACAAGGGTGTGCTCGCCGAGATGGTCCGCGTCCTCAAGCCGGGCGGCCGGATCGCCGTCACCGTCCCGCGCTACGGCCCCGAGAAGGTCTGCTGGGCGCTCAGCGACGCCTACCACGAGGTCGAGGGCGGCCACATCCGCATCTACAAGGCCGACGAACTCCTCGGCAAGATGCGGGAAGCCGGCCTGAAGCCGTACGGCACGCACCACGCCCACGCGCTGCACTCCCCGTACTGGTGGCTCAAGTGCGCGTTCGGCGTCGACAACGACAAGGCGCTGCCGGTCCGCGCGTACCACAAGCTGCTGGTCTGGGACATCATGAAGAAGCCCCTGGCCACGCGGGTCGCCGAGCAGGCGCTGAACCCGCTCATCGGCAAGAGCTTCGTGGCGTACGCGACCAAGCCGCACCTGCCCCCGGTCGACGCATCGGTGGCCGCTTCGTGACGACCCCCCGCACGGAACACCTGGTCCTGCCCGGTGTCCTCACCGCCGCGCAGGCCGCCGCGACCGTCGAAGGCATCCTCGCGGTGCAGCGGCAGGACGGGGCGATCCCGTGGTTCCGCGGACACCATCTCGACCCCTGGGACCACACCGAGGCCGCGATGGCGCTGGACGCCGCCGGGCAGCACGAGGCTGCCGAGCGTGCCTACGACTGGCTGGCCCGGCACCAGAACCCCGACGGGTCCTGGTACGCGGCCTACGTCGACGGCGACCCGGACGACGTCTCCGACGACGGCCGCGAGACCAACTTCTGCGCGTACATCGCCGTCGGTGTGTGGCACCACTACCTCGCCACCGGCGACGAGCACTTCCTCGACCGGATGTGGCCCGCCGTGTACGCGGCCGTCGAGTTCGTGCTCGCGCTGCAGCAGCCCGGAGGCCAGATCGGCTGGAAGCGGGAGGCCGACGGCACGCCCGTCGAGGACGCGCTGCTCACCGGCTCCTCGTCCGTCCACCACGCCCTGCGCTGCGCGCTCGCCATCGCCGAGCAGCGCGAGGAGCCGCAGCCGGACTGGGAGCTGGCGGTGGGCGCGCTGCGGCATGCGATACGCCGTCACCCCGAGCGGTTCCTGGACAAGGACCGCTACTCGATGGACTGGTACTACCCGGTGCTGGGCGGTGCGCTGACCGGGACCGAGGCGCAGGACCGTATCGCTCGGGACTGGGACCGCTTCGTCGTTCCCGGGCTCGGCGTGCGCTGCGTGGTGCCCAACCCCTGGGTGACCGGCGGCGAGTCGGCGGAACTCGCCCTCGCGCTCTGGGCGGTGGGGGAGTCCGACCGCTCCGTGGAGGTGCTCCGGTCCATCCAGCACCTGCGCGACCCGGAGTCCGGCCTGTACTGGACGGGCTACGTCTTCGAGGACAAGGCCATCTGGCCCGAGGAGCTCACCGCGTGGACCGCGGGTTCGGTCCTCCTGGCCGTCGCGGCACTGGGCGGCCACGAGGCCACCTGCGCGGTCTTCGGCGGGGAGCGGCTGCCGTTGGGGCTCGACCCCGAGACCTGCTGCGCCTAGGAAACGCCGCTTCCGTCGTCCGGCCGCAGGGCGGACCGGAGTTCGGCGGCACGGCGCGGCGGACACCGCCTGCGCCTCCCCCGGCGGGGGTGTCGGCGAGGTAGCACGTGTCACGCCAACTCGCCTGGTGCGCGGGCGAGTTGGCCGACGACGCGGCGGCGGAAGTGCGTCGGTGGTTCGCGGCTCGTTCAGCTGGAGTCGGCCCTTCCGCACCCGGCTGTTCTCCCTCGTGCCCGACGATCCTCCCCTCGGGAGAGGCAGGAGGGGCGGCCGGTGTCCGACGCCAGACCATCAGCCATCGAAGAACCGCGTCTGACGACCCGCGCTCCCCGGCGCCGCGGCCACCCGCGCCACGTACTCCTCGCCCTGCCCCTCGCCCTGGTGGGCCTGGCCGCCCTCCTCTCCACGGGCAACGCGCTGCGGCCGTTCCAGCGGATCACGGTCGTCGAGGCCAAGATGGGCTCCAAATCCGACTACTTCAAGGATCCCGAGGTCCAGCGGCTGCTGCTGAAGCACGGCCTTCGGGTGAACATCCACCGGCTCGGCTCCCGCGGGATCGCCGTCCAGTCCCTCACGGGCATGGACGCGGTCTTCCCCTCCGGACAGCCCGCCGCGAAGCTGATCCTGGACCGGCAGAACCGCTCGGTGCGCACGGCCCGGCCCTTTGTCACTCCGCTGGCCCTGGGCACCTTCCGCGACTACGCCGACACCCTCGTGCGCGCGGGGGTGGCCGTTCCGCAGCGGGCCGGAAACGGTGGCGAGACGCTCTACTACGACCTCAGGATGAACGAGTTCCTCAAGCTCATCGAGGCGAGGCGGACCTGGAACCAGATCGGCTACGACCGGACCGGCCACAGCAACGGCGGGCGGGTCATGGTGCGCACGTCGAGCGTCTGCGAGTCCAACTCGGCCGGCACCTACCTCAGCATGCTCGCCTATGTGGATAACGGCTCCGAGGCGCCGGGGACCGAGGGCGGCACGTCGAAGGGGCCGACCGCCGCGGGTGATCCGGTGCTCGACCTCGCGGCGAAGATCAAGCCCCTCATCAATCTGCAGGGCATGGCGGCCGACGAACAGGCCGACAGCTACTTCTCCGGCGAGGGCGAGAGCATCGCACCCGTGTCGCTCATCTACGAGCACCAGTATCTGGCGCACCAGATCGAGTACCGGAAGAAGTACCACAAGCAGGACACACAGCGCGTGCTGCTCTATCCCACGCCCCAGGCACTCACCGAGCCGGAGCTCATCTCCCTCGACGACAGGGGCGACCTGCTCACCGACATCGTCGAGAGCGATCCCGAACTGCGCACGCGCGCCGTCGAGCTGGGGTTCCGGGTCCGGTTCTCCGGCGAGGACGGGACCAGCGAGCAGCTGAACGCCTATCTGCGCGAGCACGGCATCCAGACACCGACACCGAACCCCGACCGGACCAAGGTGGAAGCACCCGAGCTGCCCGCCCTGGAGAAGATCATCGACTACGTCGGCAACTGCCCGCCCGCCCGCAAGGAGACCCCGTGAGGCCACCCCGGCTGCGGGCCCTCACGGTCTGCCTGCTGCTCCTGGCCGCCCTCACGTCCTGCACGGACGGCGGCGGCGACGACATCACCCTGAGGGTGATCGCCAGCCCCGAACTCGCCGATCTGCAACCCCTCCTGGGCGAGCTGAAGGACGACACGGGCGTCGAGCTGAAGGTCGACTACACGGCGACACCCGACCTGCCCGCCCGGCCGGCCGCCTCCGGGCGCCCCGCCTACGACCTGGCCTGGCTCGCCTCGGACCGCTCCTTCCTGCTGCGGCTTCAGGAGGCGGGGAACCGGGCCCAGCGCCCCGAGTCGACCGCCGTCATGCGCTCGCCCGTCGTCGTGGGCCTCACACCGGGCGTCGCGGCCCGGCTGCGGGCCCGTGTGCCGGGCGGGCACCTGTCATGGGCGGACATCGCCGACGCGGCCGCCGACGGAACCGTACGGTTCGGCATGGCGGACCCGCGGCGCAGCGACACCGGACGCGCTGCGCTCGTCGGGGTCGCCACCGCCGCGGCGGGAACCGGCAGTGCGCTGCGCGAACGGGATGTGTCCTGCGACCGGTTGCGGGGCTTCCGCTCCGGCCAGACGCTCACCGCGGACAGTTCGCCCGAGCTGATCGACCGGTATGTGCAGCACCGGAAGGAGGCCGACGGGCTCATCGCCCACGAGTCCGAGCTGCTGTCCCTGAACGCGAGCGGCAGACTCCGCACACCGCTGGAGATCGTCTACCCCGAGGACGGCATGGTGCTGTCCGACTTCCCGCTGATGCTGCTCAACCCGGCACGCCACGACGCGTACCGCACCGTGGCGGACTGGCTGCTGCGCGACGACGTCCAGAGGAAGATCATGGAGCGCACCTGGCGGCGCCCCGTCAGCCCGGACGTCCCCCGGTCCGGTCCGCTCCGGGCCCCGATCGGCAACGCCCTGTCGTATCCCGACCGGCTCTCCATCGTCGAGAAACTGATCGACGACTACGGGGACCCGCGACGGCGGACCGCCGACCGGGTGGTGTTCCTGCTCGACTTCTCCGGGTCGATGCGCGGACGGCGGATCGCGGAGTTGCGGGCCGCGTTCTCGGATCTCAGCGGAGCCGATCCAACCTCCACCGGCAAGTTCGTCCGCTTCTACCGGGGAGAGCGGCTGACGGTGGTGCGGTTCGGCGGCCGGGTGCTCGCCGAGCGCACCCTGACCGTGCGCGACGACGGTGATCTGCGCGCCCTGAACACGTTCGTGGCCCGGGGCGGCTTCGACGGCTCCACCGCCGTGTGGTCGGCGCTCGACCACGGCTACCGCCTGGTGTCGGACGCCGTGCGCGCGGATCGCGGCCGGCCCGTGTCCATCGTGCTGATGACGGACGGCGAGAGCAACGCGGGCATCGGGTACGGCGAGTTCACCCGGCGCCGCCGCGCCCTCGGCCCCGCAGCCCGGTCCGTGCCCACCTTCACAGTCCATTTCGGGGAGGCCGATCCGGTCGCGCTGCGCCGCGCCGCGACCGACACGGGCGGCCGGACGGTCGACGCGAACGCCTCCTCGCTCTCCGACGCGTTCAAGGAGATCCGTGGGTGTCATTGACCGCACATGGTGGGGCCTGTGGTGGCCGTGGATGGCCGTATGGCTGCTGACGGCGGGCAGCGTGGGCGTTCTCGTCCGGTACGCCGCCGTGCGCTCGGGCCGGCGCCGGCGCACCGGCACCCGGCGCACCATCCCGGGTCTCTGCTTCTACCTGCACGCGCAGCGCGTGATGAACCTCTACAAGTCCGGTGGCTTCGTGGCCGCCGTGGAGCAGGAGGTCTCCGACCGGACGACCGTCAGCCGCGGCGGCGGGGTGACCGGCAGGAGCCCGGTCGCCGAGGGCCGGCTGGACGGGAGCGTGGTCAACGAGACGCTCACCACCTATCTGCGGGTGATCACACCCATCACCGTGATCCGGCTGCTCATGGACACGATGCGCAAGGAGGACGTCGTCGTGGAGGCCGATCTGACCACCGGTCGGCTCGTTCCCAACCGCAGTCTCGCCGACAGCATGCGCGAGGAGGGCACCGACCAGGTGGCGCTGTCCACCATCACATCGGAGTTCGTCTCGGTCACCGGCCGTTTCACTGCCCGCGCCACCAGCAGTGGGGATGTCGTGCTGACCGCCCCCTACGGGGAGGGGATGTCGGCCGCCCGGGTCAGGATCACCTGCCTCCAGGCCGGTATCGAGGAGGAGCTCCAGAACGAGGAGTACTACGAAGGGGAGTTCGAGGCCCGCTGTCTGGGCAAGGTGCGCACCTGGAACCCGGAGGCCGGAGAGCTGACCCTGGATGCCGTGGCCATCTTCCGCTAGGACACACTCTGGGCCCTGTCGTCAGACCCCCCCGTCGGCCGTCCCTGGGGCGGGTGGGGGTCTGACGACAGGGCCCAGCGGCCGTCAGTGACGATGGAGACGGTTGGCGACGGCATGCCCGATGAAGAGGTAGACCACCGCTGCGAGGCCGTAGCCCGCGACGACGCGCGCCCAGTTCTCGTCGAAGGTGAACAGGTCGTGCGACCACCCCGCCAGCCAGTTGGCCGCATTGTGTATGAACCTCACCAGGTCGTTGGCGCGGTTCGCCTCCAGCAGGTACATCAGGATCCACAGGCCCAGGATGAAGGCCATGACGTCCGCGACGACGGCGACTATGGTCCCCGCCTGATTCACACCACGTGCGTGTCTCGTAGCCATGCACGTCGGGTAACCGCTGGTAGCGCTTTGAAACCTGGGCGGTACCGAGGGACACCTCCCCCGAATGGCGCAACGACCGGTGCCGGGTGACCCTGCGAAGAGAGAGCCATGGTCTCTTCAGGAAGAGGTGTGCCCATGCTCCCCCCGACTTCCTTGCCCTCCCGCCCGCTGCGGCGGCTCCTGGTGGCCGTCCTGCTCTGCGGGGCGCTGCTCGGCGGTACCACGGCCTGCGGCGGCACGCGCGCCGACAACGGCAACGCCGCGCTGGCGGCCGCCACGACCAGCCCCACCGCCAGTCCGACCGCGGAGAAGCAGAAGTTCGCCAAGACCCGCTTCGTCGCCAACGCCGCGCTCGCCGCCGGGGCGACGTACCAGTGGATCGTGAAGCCCTACCGCGCGGGCAAGTTCAAGAAGGGCGCGCAGGGGCGCAGGTTCGCGCTGGTGAAGGCGGCCCTCGCCGGAGGCTTCGCCTACAACCGGCTGAAGGCCGCGATCCGCAACGCACAGGGCGACCCCACCCTCGCCAGGGCCGTCGCCCCGCTCTCCGCGGGCATCGACGCCCTCAAGGACCTGCCCTCCAAGCTCCGCAGGGGCGACGGCACGGACTCCGTGGTCGGCTCCTACAACGACATCATCAACAAGGTGAAGGACGCGGGCAGCAGTGCGGGAGCCCCGGTCAAGGATCAGGTGCCGTCGCTCTCCCAGCTGTCCTCCGGCTGACCCGTCCGTCGTCGTTCACCTGGAACACCCGCCGCCTACTGGCCGTTCAACTCGGCCAGCACCCGCAGGGTTTCCGGGTCCGGAGCGAGCAGCAGCAGGTCCGTGACGGGACCCTTGCGCCACAACTCCAGGCGTTCGGCGATCCGTTCGCGGGGCCCGACCAGCGAGATCTCGTCCGCGAAGGCGTCGGGAACGGCGAGCACGGCCTCCTCGCGGCGGCCCGCGAGGAACAGCTCCTGGATGCGCCGGGCCTCCTCCTCGTATCCCATGCGCGCCATCAGATCGGCGTGGAAGTTGCGGGCCGCGTGGCCCATGCCGCCGATGTAGAAGCCGAGCATCGCCTTCACCGGCAGCAGCCCTTCGGCCACGTCGTCGCACACCCGGGCCCGCGCCATCGGCGCGACGAGGAACCCGTCGGGCGCATCCACGAGCGAGGCCTCGTACACGCCGGTCCGCAGCGGCGACCAGTACAGCGGAAGCCAGCCGTCGGCGATACGCGTCGTCTGCGCAACGTTCTTGGGGCCCTCCGCGCCGAGGAGGACGGGGAGTTCGGCGCGGAGGGGATGCGTGATCGGCTTCAGCGGCTTGCCGAGCCCCGTCCCGTCCGGCCCCCGGTAGGGGTGGGAGTGGAAGCGGCCGTCCAGCTCGACGGGGGCCTCGCGCCGCAGCACCTGGCGGATCACGTCGACGTACTCCCGGGTCGCGGTGAGCGGCGACTTCGGGAACGGCCGCCCGTACCAGCCCTCCACGACCTGGGGCCCGGACAGCCCGAGCCCCAGCATCATGCGCCCGCCCGACAGATGGTCCAGGGTGAGCGCGTGCATCGCCGTCGTGGTGGGGGAGCGGGCCGCCATCTGCGCCACGGCGGTGCCCAGTTTGATCCGGGAGGTGTGCGCCGCGATCCAGGTCAGCGGCGTGAACGCGTCCGAGCCCCAGGACTCGGCGGTCCACACGGAGTCGTACCCGAGCCGCTCCGCGTCCCTGACCAGGTCGAGCAGGCGCGCGTCCGGCCCGCGCCCCCAGTAGCCGAGTGCGATGCCCAGCCGCATGCCGATCCCTCCAGCCCCGGGGATTTCTGACGTTCCGTCAGGTGACGGGTGCCGGTCGACTGTACGACAACGGCCCCCCGCCCGGAAGGGCGAGGGGCCGTCGTACGCGGTCGTTCGGCGCGGGGCGCGTCAGCCGCGCTGGATGCCCGTGGTGTCCTGGAGCACGCCGCGGCGGCCGTCCTGGGTCTGGGCGACCAGACCGGGACCGCGCTGCTCGACGGCCAGGTACCAGGTGCCCGGAGCCAGTTCGGCGATCGGCGTCGGCGAACCGTCCTCCGCGTACAGCGGACGCGGCACCGGCACGGCGAACCAGAACGGAGAGAAGTCGCCCGACGGGGCACCGCCGGACTGCGGCTGCGCGGGGGCCTGCGGCTGCGCCTGCTGTCCGCCGAAGGCCGGCTGCGGCTGCTGGGCCTGCTGCGGCTGGCCGCCGTACGGCTGCTGCTGCGCGCCCGGGTAACCGTAACCGCCCTGCGGCTGCATGCCGTAGGGCTGCGGGGCCTGCGGCTTCGGGGCGCCGACGAGGGCGACCTTCAGGGCCGGGACCAGCGGCGTCGCCACGGCGGCGGCGGCCAGGACCAGGGCGGCGATCAGGCCGAGGATGGCGCCGGCACCGGCGTCGGGGCCCGAGGAGGAACCGTCGCCGATGTTGTTCAGGCCGCCCGACGGGTCGAAGACGTTGCCGAGGGCGCTCCACGCGGCGAACACGGCCAGCGCGATGCCGAACTGGCCCAGGTCGAGCCCGGCGACCTTGGGCACCTGCGGCAGGCCGCGGGCGACGACGATGAGCGCGGCGGCGAAGATGCCCGCCAGGAACACACTCATCAGGAGCGGAGCGCTCGACCAGGCACTGGGCATGTCCTCACTGCCGAAGACCCCGCTGGCCGAGTAGATGCTGAGAAACGAGGCGATGAACAGCAACACCGCTGCTCCGATCACCACGCCGTCGCCTCGAGTGAGGGAGCGGATGTTCACTTCAGGTCCTTCGTCTGTCGTCTCGTCGTGGGTCGCTGGCGGGCGTCGCTGTCGCGGTTCTGTGCGGGCGGTGACCGGCACCCTGTCGCAGTGGTGTCGCGGGGTGCCGCAGTGCGTGCGCGCGTGCGAAAGCGCGGGGGTGGCCCCCCATCGTACGGGTGACACTATCGTCAGCACGGCACGGGTGTCTGCCGGGATCCGCAGGCCGGGACCTACCCGTGCAGGAAACTCACGATTCCCTCAGAGATCCCTTGCGCCGCCTTCTGCCGCCATGCGCCGCTCGTGAGGAGATCGGCGTCCTTGGGGTCGCGCATGTTGCCGCACTCGATGAACACCTTGGGAACGGTCGACAGGTTCAGGCCGCCGAGGTCCTTGCGCACATCGAGTCCGGTGCCGTTGCCGACGTAGTTGGAGGGCGCCATGCCGGTGGCCGAGACGAAGCGTCCGGCGATGCGCTCGCCCAGGTCGCGCGAGGGGCCGACGATCGGCGCGGTGTCGGCGGCGCCGCCCTTGACCAGGGCGGGCAGGATCACATGGAAGCCGCGGTTGCCGACCGCCGAGCCGTCGGCGTGCACGGAGACGACCGCGTCGGCGTGCGCGTTGTTGCCGATCCGGGCCCGCTCGTCGACGCACGGACCCCAGGGCCGGTCGCCGTCCTGCGTCAGCTTCACGGTCGCGCCCTGCTGTTCGAGGAGCGTACGCAGCCGGTGCGCGACGTCGAGGCTGAACTTGGCTTCGGTGTAACCCCCGTTGGTGGAGGTCCCCGTGGTGTCGCACTCCTTCTTGTTCGTCCCGATGTCGACGGGACGGTTGATCTCGGAGGTGTGCTGGAAGTTGCCGGGGTTGTGGCCGGGGTCGACGACGACGACCTTGCCCTTCAGGGGGCCGGAGGCCGCGGGCGCCGACGACGAGGCGGACCGCCCCGAGCCCGACTTGCCGTCGCCCTTGGCGCGGCCCTTGGAGTCCTTGGCGTCCTTGCCGCCCGACGACGGGGACCCGGCCGGAGCCCGGCTCGCGTCCGTGGTCGCCCCGTGCGCCTGCGGCGACCGTGCGGGTCCGCCGTCGCCCGGCGCGGCCACGGCCTGCCAGACCAGGTAGCCCCCGAGCGCGCCCGTCGCCAGCGCGGCGATCGCGACGGTCAGCGGGCGGCGCAGCGAGCGGCGCGGCGGCCTGGATTCGCCGTCGAAATCGTTGCTGTGGGGGTCCGGACCTACGTACGACACGGATGCGACTCTAACGTCGGGGTCAGCAAGTCGGGCCGGTTCGCCGCAGGACGCGCAGCGTGTCGGTCGCCGAGACCTCGGTGAAGCCGCCGGACTCCAGTGCCCGGAGGTAGACGCGGTACGGAGCCTGGCCCGTGAACTCGTCGACGGGGTCCGGGAATACGTCGTGGATCACCAGCAGTCCGCCCTCGGCGACGTGCGGGGCCCAGCCCTCGTAGTCGGCCCTGGCGTGTTCATCCGTGTGGCCGCCGTCCACGAAGACGAATCCGAGCGGGCTGCCCCACAACTTCGCCACCTGGGGCGAGCGTCCGACGACTGCGACGACGTGGTCCTCCAGACCGGCCTTGCGCAGCGTGCGCCGGAAGGCGGGCAGGGTGTCCATGACACCCACCTCGGGGTCCACGACCTCCGGGTCGTGGTACTCCCAGCCGGGCTGCTGCTCCTCGCTGCCGCGGTGGTGGTCCACCGTGACGGCCGTGACTCCGGCGGCGCGGGCCGCCGCGGCCAGCAGGATGGTGGAGCGGCCGCAGTACGTGCCGACCTCCAGCAGGGGCAGCCCGAGCCCGGCGGCCTCGACGGCCGCCGCGTACAGCGCGAGCCCCTCCCGTACCGGCATGAAGCCCTTCGCGGCCTCGAACGCGGCGAGGACCTGCGGATCGGGCGTCGCACGGAGCTCCGGCTCGGGCGCCGCGAGCTGTTCCGGCTGCGGTACCGCGGACATGGGCTTCCTCCTGGTCGTACGCACGGGTGCGCGCCCCATGCTGCCGTACGCCCGGGCCGTCGGGTGCGGCGGGGGCGTACGGCGTCCTCGGCTCAGCCGCGGGCGGTGCCGGGACCTGCCGGTGCGAGGGCCGGGAGGCGGAGGTCGAGCTCCACCGGGCGGCCGTCGCCCGGGTAGGTCCCGGAGGAGGCGAGCGGGGTGTGACCGGCGGCGGTGGCGGCCAGTACATAGGGTCCGGCGTCGGCCACGGCCAGTGTGTAGCGGCCGTCCGTGCCGGAGAGGGCGGCGCCGGCCTGGCGGCCCCGCCGGTCGATCAGCGTGACCTTGGCGCGGGCGACCGGGGAGCCGACGGCGTCCAGGACGCGACCGCGGAATCCGGCGACGTCGGCGGCGGGCGCGCAGGCGCCATCGCTCGCCCCGTCGGTCGCGGCCTGGGCAGCCGCCCCGTCGGTCGCCGGCTGGGCAGCCGAGCCGACCGTGTCCGCTTCGGCCGCCGTGCCGTCCGTGTCCGCCCCCGCGACCGTGCCGTCCGTGTCCGCCCCGGCTTCCGTGGTCTCGCCGGCCGCCCGCAGGTACGGCTTCGCGGCCCGCTGCTTCGACGGCAGGAACACCGCGAGCAGCACGCCCACGGCCACCGCGGCCGTCGCGATCAGGAAGGAGAGGCGGAAGCCGTGCAGGGTCGGCAGGGTCACGGGCCCGAAGGGACGCGCGGTGTTGGCGAGCACCATGCCGATGACCGCGCTCGACACCGAGGTGCCGATCGACCGCATCAGCGTGTTGAGGCCGTTGGCCGCGCCGGTCTCCGATGGGTCGACGGCGCCGATGATCAGGGCGGGCAGCGACGAGTACGCGAGGCCGATGCCCGCGCCGATGACGACCGACACGACGACGGTCTGCCAGGCCGCGCTCATCATGCCGATCCCCGCGCCGTAGCCGATCCCGATGATCAGCATGCCGATGATCAGGGTGACCTTGGGGCCGTACTTCGCCGACAGACGGGCGTACACCGGAGCCGTGAACATCATCGTCAGGCCCAGCGGGGCCACGCACAGGCCGGCGACGACCATGGACCGGCCGAGGCCGTACCCGGTCGCGGTGGGCAGCTGGAGCAGCTGCGGCAGGACCAGCGAGATCGCGTAGAAGGCGACACCGACCATGATCGAGGCCAGGTTGGTGAGCAGCACCTCGCGGCGTGCCGTCGTGCGCAGGTCCACCAGCGGTGCGGCCGTCCGCAGCTCGAGCACGCCCCAGGCGACCAGCACGACGACCGCCGCGCCGAACAGGCCCAGCGTGTTGCCCGAGCTCCAGCCCCAGTCGCTGCCCTTGGTGATCGGCAGCAGGAGCAGCACCAGGCCGGCGGAGAGGCCGAACGCGCCGAGTACGTCGAACCGACCCTCGGCGCGCATCGAGGACTCCGGTACGACCAGCAGCGTCAGCAGGATCGACAGGGCGCCGAGCCCGGCGGAGAGGAAGAACAGGGCGTGCCAGTCCATGTGCTGGGCGACCAGGGCGGCGACGGGCAGCGCGAGTCCGCCGCCGACGCCGATCGAGGAGCTCATCAGCGCCATCGCCGAGCCGAGCCGCTCACGGGGCAGCTCGTCGCGCATCAGGCCGATGCCGAGCGGGATCGCACCCATGGCGAACCCCTGGAGGGCCCGTCCGGCGATCATCACGAGCAGCTCACTGGTGAACCCGCACACCAGCGAGCCGACGACCATGATCGCGAGACTGGTCAGCAGCATCCGTCGCTTGCCGTACAGGTCGCCGAGGCGGCCCATGATCGGGGTGGCCACCGCACCCGAGAGGAGTGTCGCGGTCAGTACCCAGGTGGCGTTGCTCGGTGCGGCGCCGAGCAGGGTCGGCAGGTCCTTGACGACCGGCACGAGCAGCGTCTGCATGACCGCGACGACGATGCCCGCGAAGGCGAGCACCGGGACGAGGGCGGCGCCGCCGCGGGGCGCGCGCTCCGGGTCGTCGGGAAGGTCGGACAGATCGGGCACGGGAACGGCGGCGCTCGGCTGCGCCGCCGTTCCGGCGTGCTGGTCCGTCGTCGTCTGCTGCATGCGGTCGGCCTCCGGGCGCGGTCGGGGTCGGGGGTCCGGTCGACACCGGACGCAGTCCTGGCTTGCGGCATCGGGGTGCCTGTCGACATCGGATGGATGCCTGTAGAAACCAGGTGGGTGCCCTGGAAAACCTTTTACGGGTGGCCGGTATTCCGGCGGCCGCCGCGCGACCCCGATACTTGACCGATTCATTACGCGCGGCGGGGCGAGGCCCCGTGCGCCCTCGCCGGGTGCGGGCGGCGAGGCTCGTGCCTCCGTGCACCCCGTCCGCGACGGGGCCCGGCGCCGGCCCGGCCCCGCCCGGCCTCCCGCGCCTTCCCCCTTACTGGAACGTGTTCTACTCTGCGCGCCCATGGGCATCGGAATCACGCGGGAACAGCGGGAGTTGGCCGAGGCGGTGCGCGGATGGATCGCGCGTACGGTGCCGCCCGAGGAGGTGCGCAAGCTGCTCGACGCGCCGACCGGTCCGGTCGGCAGGCCGCCCCACTGGGACGGTCTCGCCGAGCAGGGTCTGCTCGCCGTGCACCTCCCCGAGATGTACGGCGGCGGGGGCGGCGACCTCGTCGATCTGGCCGTGGTGGTGGAGGAGGCGGCACGGGCCGTCCTCCCGGGCCCGTACCTGGCGAGCGCCCTGGCCTCCACCGTGCTGGCGCACGCCGGCACCGGCCGGGAATCCGACCCGGGCGTCGGCGGACTCGTACGGGCGCTCGCGTCCGGGGAACGGATCGGCGCGGTCGCCCTGGGCGCGGGCTCCCTCACCGCGGTGGCCGGACCGGACGGCTGTGTGCTCGACGGCACCGCGCCACCGGTGCTCTCCGGTGCGGAGGCGGACCTGCTGATCCTCACCGCCCGGACGGCCCATGGCCCCCTCCTGGCCGCCGTCGACGCGGCGGACCTCACGGTGCGGGCCCACGACAGCGCCGACCCGACCCGGCCCACCGCGGAGGTGACGGCCCACGGCGTCCGCGTCCCGGCGGACCGGGTGCTCGACGTGACCCCCGGCCTCGTCCGCGACCTCGCGGCCGTCCTCCACTCCGCCGACGCCTGCGGAACCGCCGCCCGGGCCCTGCACACCGCGACGGAGTACGCGAAGGTCCGCGAACAGTTCGGCCGGCCGATCGGCCGGTTCCAGGCGGTCAAGCACATGTGCGCGGAGATGCTGGTGAGCCTGGAACAGGCGCGGGCGCTGACCTGGGACGCGGCGCGGACCGCGCGGGCAGTGGCGGACCGGCCTTCCGTGCCGCGGGACGGGCGCCCGGGTCACGCGCCGCGGGACGGGGGACCGCTTGACGCGCCACGGGAGGGGCACCCGCCCGCCGCCCCGACGGACGCGGACCTGCCGCCCGCGCCGGAGGGCGCACGCGGCCTGGTCACCGCGCTCGCCGCCGGAACCGCGATCGAGACGGCCGTCACCTGCGCCAGGCAGTGCATCCAGATCCTCGGCGGGATCGGGTTCACCTGGGAGCACGACGCCCATCTGTATCTGCGCAGGGCACTCGTGGCGCGGCAGCTGCTCGGCCCGGCCGACGGCCACCTCCAGCGGGCCGTGGGCCACGCCGCGTCCGGGGCGCGCCGGGAACTGCGCATGGACGTGCCGGAGGAGGAGGCGGCCCCGTACCGCCGGGCCGCCCGCGAGGTGATCGAGGCCGCCCGTGGCCTCGCCCCCGACGCGGCCCGCCGGGAGCTCGCCGCCACCGGTTACGCGGCCCCGCACCTGCCCCGCCCGCACGGCCTCGGTGCGGGCCCCGTCCAGCAGCTCGTCGTGCAGCAGGAGCTGAGGGCCGCCGGGGTGCGGCTCAGCGACCTCGGCATCGCCACCTGGGTCGTACCGTCCCTGATCGCCTACGGGACACAGGCCCAGCGGGACCGCTATCTGCTCCCCACCCTCCGTGGCGACCTGCTGTGGTGCCAGCTGTTCTCCGAACCCGGAGCCGGCTCCGACCTGGCGTCGCTGCGCACCCGCGCCGAACGGCTCCCCGACGGGCGCTGGCGCATCAACGGCCAGAAGGTGTGGACGTCGGCGGCCCAGTGGGCGGACCACGGCATCCTGCTCGCCCGTACCGACCCGGACGCGCCCAAGCACCGGGGCCTCACCTACTTCGTCGTCGACATGAAGGACCGGAACGGAGCGCCGCCGCCCGGCCTCGACATCCGCCCCCTGAAGGAGATCACCGGCGAATCGCTCTTCAACGAGGTCTACTTCGACGACCTGGTGCTCCCCGCCGACGCGGTCGTGGGCGCCGTCGACGACGGCTGGCGGGTCGCCCGCAACACGCTCGGCGACGAACGCGTCCACATGGCCGACCAGCTGACCTTCGACACGGGTCTCGAATCCCTCATCGCGCGCGCCCAGGACCTCGACGGCACCCGGCGCGCCAGGATCGGGGCGCTGGCGGCCGAGGCCCACGCGCTCGGGTGCATCGCCCTGCGCACGACGACACAGCAGGTCTCGGGCCTGGAGCCGGGCGCGGGAGCCGCCGTGCGCAAACTCCTTCAGACCGCCCACCAGCAGAAGGTCGCGGACCTTGCGCTGGAGCTCCTCGGTCCGGCGGGAGCCGTCCGCGAGGGAGCGGGCGAGCGCGCCCTGCACGGCTTCCTGCTCTCGCGCTGCCTGACCATCGCGGGCGGTACGACCCAGGTCCAGCTGAACGTCGTGGCGGAACGCGTCCTGGGTCTGCCGCGGGACTGAGGCGGGACCGACGCCCCGGTGGGCGGGACGGGCCCGGCCCGCGGCCCGTCGCCGTGGCATTGTCAGGACCCGTGGAACTGCGTCATCTCTCAGGTTTCGTGGCCGTCGCCGAGGAACTGCACTTCGGACGGGCCGCCGAGCGGCTGCACATGGCCCAGTCGCCGCTCAGCCAGCAGATCAAGCTGCTGGAGCGCGACCTCGGGGTCAGGCTCTTCGACCGTACGACCCGCTCCGTACGGCTCACCGCAGCCGGGCGGGCCCTCCTGGAGCCCGCGCGTCACCTGCTCGCCGAGGCCTCCGCGGTCCGTCGCAGCGTGCAGGCGGCCCACCTCGGCGAGGTCGGCCGGGTCACGGTCGGCTTCGGCGGCGCGAGCGGATACTCCGCGCTGCCCGTGCTGACCCGCGCGGTCACCTCGGAGCTGCCCGGTATCGAACTCGTCCTGGAGGGGCAGATCTTCACGGGCGAGGCGCTGGCCCGGATCATGGACGGCTCCCTCGACCTGGGCGTCGCGGCGCTGCCGGTGCGGCGCGGCATCCAGGCCCGTGTCGTCCGCCGGGAACACCTCACCGTCGCCCTCCCCGACAGCCATCCCCTCGCCGACCGGGCCGAGGTGCACATCGCCGACCTGGCGCACGAGCGGATCGTCGGCTTCCCCGTGCAGCGCGGGTCCGCGGTGCGCGAGGCCATGGTGCAGGCCTGCCACGACGCCGGGTTCGCGCCCCGCATCGTCCAGGAGGCCCCCGACTCGTACAACCTGCTCGCCCTGGTCGGTGCCGGCGTCGGCGTGGCCGTCGTCGTCGAGTCGGCCCGCAGCATCCACCTGGAGCACGTGGTCTTCCGTCCCCTCACCGGCGACGACGTCCCGGTCCTTCCGATCGCGCTGGCCTGGCGCGCCGGCAACCGCTCCGCCGCGCTGGCGGCGGTGCTGCGGGTGGCGGAGGAGGTCCTGCCGACCCCGGCCGACTGACGGGACCAGGAGCGATCCTGTCTCACTGACCCCGGTAATCAGTCTTGGACGGCACCCAATCGGGTGGGGCAGAGTGGGCGGTGCCGCGCACCGCCGCGCGGACCGGGAAGCCCTACCGGATCGACGAGCCCTCCCCGAGCCCTCGACGCCGTTCGAGCGGGGAGACCCCAACCGAGGACCGCCTGTGCCCGTTCCCGCCGAACCGCCCGCACCGCCGGGGCCCGCACCGCTCGCCGGCATCCGCGTCGTCGACCTCTCCAAGATCCTCGCCGGGCCGTACGTGACGATGTCGCTCGCCGACCTGGGCGCCGATGTGATCAAGGTCGAGCACCCCGAGGGGGGAGACCCGACGCGCCGCTGGGGCCCGCCCTTCAACGGGCCCGACGCGACGTACTACCTGGCCGCCAACCGCAACAAGCGCTCCGTGACGCTCGACCTCAAGTCGCCCGAGGGCCGGGAGGCCGTGCACCGGATGCTGGCCGGCGCCGATGTGCTCGTGGAGAACTTCCGGCCCGGCAGCTCCCTCGCCCGCGCCTTCGACCACCGCGAGATCAGCGAGCGGTACCCGCGGCTCGTGGTGCTGCACATCTCCGCCTTCGGGGAGACCGGGCCGCTGCGCGACGAGCCCGGGTACGACATGGTGGCGCAGGCCTCGGCCGGGCTGATGTCGCTGACCGGCGAGCCCGACGGGCCGCCGGTGAAGGCCGGGTACGCCATGGGCGACCTCGGCGCCGCCCTGTTCGGCCTCGTGGGGGTCACCGCCGCGCTCGTGGAACGGGAACGGACCGGGCGCGGGCAGTACGTCACGACCTCGCTGTACGAGTCCCAGCTCGCCCTCCACATCAACTGGGCCACCGGCTGGTTCGCCACCGGTGAGCGGCCGTCCCGGCTCGGCTCCGGGCACCCCAGCCTCGTGCCCTACCAGGCCTACCCGGCGGCGGACGGGCACTTCGTCATCGCCGTCGGCAACGACGCCCTGTTCCGGAGACTGTGCGCGGCACTCGGCCACGCCGACTGGGCCGACGACCCGCGGTTCGCCACCAACAGCGCCCGCGTGCACCACCGCACCGCCCTGAACGCGGCCCTGGAGGGCGTCCTCGCCGCCGGCAGCGTCGCCCACTGGTGCGCCCTGCTGAAGGCGGCCGGCGTGCCCGCCACCCCCATCCGTACCCTCGACGAGGTGTACGGCTGCGAGCAGACCGCCGCGCTCGGCATGGTCCAGAAGGTCGACCACCCGGAGGCCGGCCCGCTGGAGCAGGTCGCCTTCCCGGTGAACTTCCGAGGCGAGCGGCCGCCCGTGCGCACCGCGCCGCCCGTGCTCGGGCAGCACAGCCGTGACGTACTCGCCGAACTCGGGTACGCCGACACCGAGATCGACCGTCTGCTGAACCGGCACCCCGAAGACCGGGCAGACGGCGCAGGCGTCGCAGCGGACGCCGGCGACCTCGGCGACCCCGACGACCACGAAGACCCCGACGACCCGCAAGGAGCCTGACCATGGCCAAGCCGTCCTCACTCGACCCCGTCGACCCCCTGGGTCTGGAGCAGCTGCTCACCGACGAGGAGCGAGCGGTGCGCGACACCGTCCGGCAGTACCTGGACGAGCGGGTGCAGCCGCACATCGCCGACTGGTTCGAACGCGGCGAGATGCCCACCCTGCGCGAACTCTCCCGGGACTTCGGCAAGATGGGTCTGCTCGGCATGCACCTGGAGGGCTACGGCTGCGCGGGGATGTCGGCACGGGCCTACGGCGTCGCCTGCCGCGAGCTGGAGGCCTGCGACTCGGGTCTGCGGTCCTTCGTGTCCGTCCAGGGCTCCCTGGCCATGTTCGCGATCCACCACTTCGGCACCGAGGAGCAGAAGAACGAGTGGCTGCCGCGCATGGCGGCGGGCGAGGCCATCGGCTGCTTCGGCCTGACCGAGCCCGACCACGGCTCGGACCCCGCCTCGATGCGCACCCGAGCCCGCCGTGTCGGTGGGGGAGACTGGGTACTCGACGGACGCAAGATGTGGATCACCAACGGGTCGGTGGCCGATGTGGCCGTCGTCTGGGCAGGCACCGAGGACGGCGTCCGCGGCTTCGTCGTGCCCACGAACACGCCCGGCCTCTCGGCGCCCGAGATCAAGCACAAGATGTCGCTGCGGGCCAGTGTGACCAGCGAACTCGTGCTGGACGGCGTGCGGCTGCCCGCGAGCGCGCTGCTGCCCGGAGCCCGCGGCGTATCCGGGCCGCTGACCTGTCTGAACGAGGCGCGGTACGGCATCGTGTGGGGCGTGACGGGCGCGGCCCGTTCGGCCTGGCAGGCCGCCGCGGACTACGCCGCCCAGCGCGAGCAGTTCGGCAGGCCGATCGCCGCCTTCCAGCTCACGCAGGCGAAGCTCGTCGACATGGCCCTGGAGCTTCACAAGGCCACGCTGACCGCGCTGCACCTGGCCGCGCTCAAGGACGGCCCGGACGGCGTCCACCCGGCGCAGATCAGCTTCGGCAAGCTGAACAACGTGCGCGAGGCCATCGAGATCTGCCGCACCGCCCGCACGATCCTCGGCGCCAACGGCATCTCGCTGGAGTACCCGGTGATCCGGCACATGAACAACCTGGAGTCCGTCCTCACCTACGAGGGCACCTCCGAGATGCACACGCTGGCCCTCGGCCAGGCGCTCACCGGGCACGCGGCCTTCCGCTGACCCCGTCCTCTTCCTCCCTGCGGCGCCTCCTGTCACTATCTGACGCATCGTCAGATAGCGGCAGGAGGCCGGGAGACCATGAAGGCGTACATCGTCGGCGTCGGGATGACGAAGTTCGAGAAGCCCGAGACCCGCGACTGGCAGTACTGGGACATGGTGCGGGAGGCGGGCGGCAGGGCGCTCGCCGATGCCGGGGTCGCATACGAGGACGTGGAGCAGGTGCCCGTCGGCTACTGCTTCCAGGCCTCGACCGCGGGCCAGCGCGCGGTCTACGAACTGGGCCTGACCGGTGTCCCCGTCTACAACGTCAACAACAACTGCGCCACCGGCTCGACCGCCCTGATGCTGGCCCGGCAGTTCGTCGAGGGCGGCGGGAGCGACTGCGTCCTCGCCGTGGGCTTCGAGAAGATGGCACGGGGAGCGCTCGGCGGCGGGGCCGGCGGCGGCGACTTCAGCACGTCGCCCGTGGCCCGGCACTACGGCGTCATGGCCGCCCGGCACGGCTTCGAGGCGTCCCCGCCCACGGCGCAGATCTTCGGCGACGCGGCCCGCGAGCACATGGAGCGGTACGGCACGACCGCGGCCCAGCTCGCGGCGGTCGGTGCCAAGAACCACCGGCACTCGGTGCACAACCCCGACGCCCAGTTCCAGGACCCGTACACGGTCGACGAGATCCTCGCGGCGAAGACCGTCCACCGGCCGCTCACCAAGCTCCAGTGCTCACCGACATCGGACGGCGCCGCCGCTGCCGTGGTCGTCTCGGAGCGGTTCGTGGCCGAGCGGGGCCTGGCGGCGAAGGCCGTGGAGATCGCCGCGCAGGCGATGACGACCGACACCGAGGAGTCGTTCACCTCCGGCTCCTGCATCGACGTCGTGGGGCAGCCGATGTCACGCGAGGCGGCCCGCCGGGTGTACGAGGCGTCCGGGCTCGGCATCGAGGACGTCGACGTCGTCGAGCTCCACGACTGCTTCTCCATCAACGAACTGCTGACCTACGAGGCGCTCGGCATGTGTGCGCCGGGCGAGTCGGGCAAGCTCGTCGAGTCCGGCGCGACGACCTACGGCGGCCGCTGGGTGGTGAACCCGTCCGGGGGTCTCATCTCCAAGGGGCACCCTCTCGGCGCCACCGGTATCGCCCAGGCCGCCGAACTGACCTGGCAGCTGCGCGGCGAGGCCGGGGCCCGTCAGGTCGAGGGCGCGCGGACCGGACTCGCGCACAACATCGGGCTCGGCGGCGCGGCGGTGGTGACGCTGCTGCGCAGGGCGGCGTGATCCCGGCCACGATGCGCCGGATGAGGTGACGCCCGGCCGCGGTGCTCCTGACCGCGGTGCGCCGGCACGGCCGGGTGCGGCGGGATCGCCGGTGGCCGGAACGTGTGCACGGCGCAGGCACGGCAGGCGAAATACCGATGCAGAGGGCACCGAACGGTTGAGAGTATGACGGCCATGCTGCAGAGCCCGTCGCACGTCCGCGCCGTCCGCCGCACCGCCGCACCCACCTGGCTCGTGGTGGCCGCCGCCTGCGCCGGACAGTTCCTCGTCGTCCTCGACGTGTCCGTCGTCAATGTGGCGCTGCCGTCCATGCGGACCGACCTGGGCCTGAGCGCGACCGGTCTGCAATGGGTCGTCAACGCGTACTCGATCGCCTTCGCCGGATTCATGCTGCTGGGCGGCCGTGCGGGCGACCTGTACGGGCGCAAGCGCATGTTCCTCATAGGACTCGGCCTGTTCACGCTCGCCTCGCTCACCGGCGGGCTCGCCCAGGAGGGCTGGCAGCTCCTCGCCGCACGCGCCGCACAGGGCCTGGGCGCCGCGGTGCTCGCCCCGTCGACCCTGACCATCCTCACCTCGGCGGTGCCGGAAGGGGCGGCCCGCGCGCGGGCCATCGCCACCTGGACCGCGGTCGGCGCGGGGGGCGGCGCCGCGGGTGGACTGGTCGGCGGCGCCCTGACCGACGGCCTGTCCTGGCGCTGGGTACTCCTGATCAACGTTCCGGTGGGCGCCCTCGTCCTGGCCGGTGCCGCCAGCTGGGTCCCCGAGAGCCGGGCCGGCGGGGGACGCCGGCTCGACCTGCCGGGCGCGGTGCTCGTCACGGCAGGCGCCGCGACCCTCGCCTACGGCATCGTGCAGACCGAGGCCGAGGGCTGGACCGCGGCTGCGACCCTGCTGCCACTGGCCGCGGGAGCGCTTCTGCTGCTGGCGTTCCTCGCCGTGGAGGCGCGTACCGGGGCGCCGCTGATGCCGCTGAAGCTGTTCCGTCTGCGGTCGGTCGCGGCGGCCAACGCGGCGATGTTCGTGTGCGGCGGCGGCATGTTCTCGATGTGGTTCTTCATGACGCTGTACGCGCAGAACGTGCTCGGCTACACCCCGCTCGAAGCCGGTCTCGCCCTCATCCCCAGCTCCCTCGCGGTCGTCGTCGGCTCCAAGCTCGCCCCGCGCCTGATGCGGCCGCTCGGCGCGCGGAACGTCGCCACGGGCGGCACCCTGGTCGCCGCCGTCGGCTTCGCCTGGCAGTCCACGATGGACGCCCACGGCCCGTACGTCACGGGGATCATGCTGCCGGGCATCCTCATGATGCTCGGCGCCGGACTCGCCGCGACGCCGCTCGCCTCGCTCGCCACCTCGGGGGCCGCGCCCGGCGACGCGGGTCTCGTCTCCGGCCTCGTCAACACCTCCCGCACCCTCGGAGGCGCCCTCGGCCTCGCGGTCCTGTCCACCGCGGCCGCGGCCCGCAGTCACGGCGGAACGGACCCGCTGTCCCTGACCGCCGGATACGCGACGGCGTTCCGGTGGGGGGCGGGGATCCTGCTCGGCGGTGTGCTGCTGATGGCGGTGTGGCTGCCGCGCGCCGCACGGCCCGCACGGACGGGTGCCTGACGGGAGGCAACGGTTCGCGGCCCTCGTGGACTCCTCAATGCAGGGAGGTATTCATGGGGGAGCAAAAGCAGGACCTGGACGACGAGTTCCGGGCGTTCGTCGTGAGCCGCTGGTCCCAGCTGTTGCGCACGGCGTTTCTGCTCACGGGGGAACAGCACGCCGCGGAGGACCTGGTGCAGTCCTCGCTGGAGCGCGTGTACGTGTCCTGGCGGAAGGTCAGCGCCGCCGGTGATCCGGACGCCTATGTGCGACGCATCGTGATCAACGCCCATGCGCGCAGACACCGCAGAAAACTCAAGGAGTTCCTGTGGGCCCAGGACGCGCCGCCGATGCCCGAGGGGCCGGAGCGGGGCGACCGCATCGCGCAGGCCGACGACCGGGCCGCGCTGCTGCGCGCACTGGCCCAACTTCCGGCGCGCCAGCGGGAAGCGGTGGTGCTGCGCTACTGGGAGGACCTGAGCGAGAGGCAGACCGCCGAGGCCATGGGGTGCTCGGTGGGCGCCGTGAAGAGCAGCGCGGCGAAGGGGATCGCGAAGCTGCGTGCCATACCCGCGCTGACCGGGATGGTCGCGAGCCGAGGGGAGAAGTGAGGCGGATGACCGGGGAACAGGACATGGCACACCACGACATCGCCGTCCGGCTCGCGGAGGCGGCCGACGAGGTCGAGGTGGGCATAGCCCCCTATCAGGCGGTGCTGCGCGGCGGACGGCGGCGCAGGGCGCGTCGCTGGGCGCTGGGAGCGGTCGGGGCCGTACTGATCACGGGCGCCGCGGGATCGCTGGCGCTGACCGCGGCGGACGGCCACCAGCGGTCCCAGGTCACCACGGACCGGCGGTCGGTCCAGGAGCGGCATGTGTACATCCCGCAGCGCACGACGATCACCGAGGTCTACGACGAGGAAACGGGGACGAATGCGGAAGTGTCCGTCGAGGTCTGGGGCGCGCCCCAGGACGCGGCCGAGGCGCGCGAGCAGCAGAGGCGGATGACCGGGTACGGCGTGTGGGACGAGCGCAGCGGAGAGCCCGAACCGGCCCGTGGCAGAAGCTGGTTCGCCGTGGTCGCCATCGCCGCCGACGGCCGCATGGGCGTGCCGGTCTGGGGCTTCCAGGACAAGACGGGCGCCGCCGACGGCCTGGGCTTCGAGGGGTACGGGATCAAGGTCGGGGGGACCGATCTGACCGTGGGGCACGTGGGGCCGCGGGTGAAGCGCGTCGTCTTCGAGTACCAGGACGGCACGCGCGAGCCCGAGTTGGCCAAGGTGGCCGGCGCCGATGAGCGCTGGTTCGCGGAGGACGACAATCGGAAGGGCTTCACCGGGAAGTTGCGGCGCATCCGCGTCTACGACGCCGAGGAGAAGGGAGTCACGGTCCGGGCCCACTGAGCCGATGGCGAGCGCCCGGGCGGCTCACGGCCGCCTGCGCGGCGTCGCGGGCTCGCGCGACGAGACCCGGTGCTACCGGCCCCTCGCCCTCATGGTCTCCCTGCGCCCCGTCGCGGCCGTCCGCTGCGGCTCACGGCCACCCCGCCTCCCGTCACAGCCACCCGCGCTGCCGGGCTTCCCGTACCGCCTCCATGCGGTTGCGGGTGCCGGTCTTGCCGATCGCGGAGGAGAGGTAGTTGCGGACCGTCGACTCGGAGAGATGGAGCCTGCCGGCGATGTCGGCGACCGTGGCGCCGTCCACCGCCGCCTTGAGCACATCGCACTCGCGGGGCGTCAGCGGGCTCGGGCCGGCGCTGAGGGCCGCGGCCGCGAGGGCCGGGTCGATCACCGTCTCCCCGGAGAGGACCCGGCGGATCGCGGCCGCCAGGTCCTCCACGGGACCGTCCTTGACGAGGAACCCGCCCGCCCCGGCCTCCATGGCGCGGCGCAGATACCCGGGCCGGCCGAAGGTGGTGAGGATCAGCACCCGGCAGCCGGGATACTCGTCGCGCAGTTCCGCCGCCGCGTCGAGGCCGCTGCGGCCCGGGAGTTCGATGTCGAGGAGCGCGACGTCCGGCCGTGTGTCCAGCGCGGTGGGCACGATCGCGTCCCCCGTCGCGACCTGCGCCACGACCTCGATGTCCTCCTCCAGACCGAGCAGCAGGGCGAGGGCACCACGCATCATGCCCTGGTCCTCGGCGAGCAGGACTCTGATCATGCGGTTCGCTCCGTCTCCAGTACGTCGGCCGTCTCCATGGGGAGTTCGGCGGTCACCAGGAACCCGCCGCGGGGCGACGGGCCCGCCTCCAGGGAGCCGCCGGCCGCCGCGAGGCGTTCGGCGAGTCCCTTGAGACCGGTACCGCCGACACCGTGGACGGACGGAACGGAGGATACGCCGCGGCCGTTGTCCGAGACTGTGAGCCGGACGCGCTCCGCGCCGCCGGTGACGGTGATCTCGCAGCGGTCCGCGCTGCCGCCGTGCCGCACCGCGTTGGTGACCGCCTCCCGGACCACCCAGCCGAGCAGCGCCTCCGTCCGGGAGGAGAGCGGGGGCCCCGACTGGCGGACCACGGGCTCCATAAGGGCGGCGGTGAGGGCGGAGCGGGCCCGGTCCAGCTCGGTCGCGAGGCTGCCCTCGCGGTAGCCGGTGACCGCCTCCCGTATCTCGGTGAGGGCCTGGCGGCCCACGGACTCGATGTCGCCGATCTGGCCGAGGGCCGCGGCCAGGTCGCGGTCGGCGAGCCGGCGCGCGGCCTCCGACTTCACCACGATGACCGACAGGGTGTGGCCGAGCAGATCGTGCAGGTCCCGCGAGAAGCGCAGCCGCTCCTCCGCGACGGCGCGGCGCGCCAGCTCCTCACGGGCGGCGCGCAGTTCGCGCACCGCCTCGGACAGGCTGAGGATCGAGGCGGTCACCATCCCGGAGATGAAGGTCCCGTAAGCCACCCCGATGGAGTCCCAGCCGTCGCGCCACCCCGAGATCACCCCGGCGACGACGCTCAGGGCGCTGATCGCGATGCCGAGCTCCCGCTTGCCGCGCAGCACCGCTCCCACGGCGAGGGCCAGCAGCGGGAAGAACGCCACCCAGCTGTCGCCGTAGCCGCCGGCGAGACCGCAGGTGATCACGAACATGACGACGAGCACCCACCGGGTGGACGGCGCCTCGCGCTTCGCCCGGTCGAAGCAGCGGAAGGTGATCGTGATGTACAGCGAGTTGAAGGCGAGCAGGCCGAGGGCGCCGACCCAGGGGTTCGGGGTCTTGCCCTGGACGATGTTGGCAACGGCGCCCATGCCCATGAGGAGCCACGGCAGCATGGCGTAGCCGTTCGGCGGGCCCAGCTCCTGAGGCAGTTCCCCGGACTTGCGGCACGCCTGCCTTTCCGCTTTCTGCCTCTTCCAGTCGGCCTTCCACGCGGCCCGTGCCGCGGCGTGCTGCCTGATGGTGGTCGTGATCTTCCCGGACATCGTCGTGGTCTCCCCCTGTGCCGTGCGCCGTCACACGGTCCGTGCGGCGCGGCGGTACGAGACCACAGCGTACGAGCCGAAGAGCAGCAGCCATCCGGTGATCAGCGCGACGGTGCCGGCGCCCGGTGCGCCGCCCTCCGCCACGGCCTGGCCCAGGGCGGCGAAGCCGTGCGTGGGCGTGTAGTCGGAGATCGTGTGCAACCAGTGCGGGAAGAGCTGCGCCGGGAACCACAGGCCGCCGAGCACGGCGAGGCCCAGGTTGCAGGCCACGTTCACCACGCCGGTGGTCTGTGCGGTCAGCCGGTAGCCGTTGCCGAGGCCGAGCAGCGTGAACGGCAGCGCGCCGAGCCACAGCGCCAGCGTCAGGGCCGCCCACTGCCAGCCGTCCAGGCGCACCCCGTTGACCAGGGCGCCCGCGGCCAGCACCGCGACGACCGCCGGGAGCACCGTCACCGAACCGGCCAGGGCGCGGCCCACGACGACTGTGCGCGGAGCGATGGGGGTGATCCGCAGCTGCCGCAGCCAGCCGATCGACTTGTCCTCCGCGACCCCCGTCCCCGTGCCGAGCGCCGCACCCAGCGCACCGTAGGCGGCCATGCCGACCATCGACGCGGTCTTCCACTCCCCGGCCGAGCCGCCGCCGAGGTTCGTGAACAGCAGGTACATCAGCACCGGCATGCCGATGCCGAAGACCACGAAGCCGGTGTCGCGAAGGGTGCGGCGGATCTCCAGCCGGATGTAGTCGTACATCACGCGTTCTCCAGTTCGGTGCCGGAGGCGCCGGAAGCGCCGGAAGTGCCGGGGGCGGGGGAAGTGCGGGGGGCGGCGGTTGCGCCGGAAGCGCCGGAAGGCCCGGCGGCGGGCGAAGTCAGGGCCAGGAAGGCGTCGTCGAGGGAGGCCGGGGCGACCTCCAGACGGCGTATCGCGCCCAGCCGGGCCAGCGCGATCACCGTGGCGTCCGAGTCCTCGGTGCGCAGCCGGGCCCGGTCCCCGCGCACCTCGACCGCCACCACGCCCGGCAGCAGCGTCAGCCCCTCGGTCGGGTGGCCCGCCAGGTCGAAGGAGACCAGGCTGCCGCCCGCCGACCGGCGCAGTTCCTCGCCGGTGCCGTCGGCGACGATCCGGCCGTGGTCGATGACCACGATCCGGTCGGCGTGGTCGTCGGCCTCCTCCAGGTAGTGCGTGGAGAACAGCACGGTGTGCCCGCGCCGTGCGTACGCGCGCATCGACGCCCAGAACGCGTGCCGGGCCTCCACGTCGAGTGCGGCGGTCGGCTCGTCGAGCACCAGCAGCGACGGGTCGCCGGCCAGCGCCACCGCGAACCGCACCCGCTGGGCCTGGCCGCCGGAGAGCCGGTCGACGCGCCGGTCGCCCAGGTCCGGGATGCCCGCGAGTTCCAGCGCCTCCGCGACCGGCATGGGGTTCGGGTAGCGGCCGGCGACGAAGGCCACCAGTTCGCGGACCGTGATCCGCGGTACCGCCCGGCCCTCCTGGAGCATCGCCCCGACATGTCCGGCCCGCACGGCGTGCTCCGGATCGCCGCCGAACAGCCGCACCGACCCGGAGTCGGGTGTGTCGAGTCCGAGCAGCAGCGAGATGGTGGTGGACTTGCCGGCGCCGTTGCGGCCCAGCAGGGCGACGGTCTCGCCGCGCTCGATGTCCAGGTCGATGCCGTCGATGGCGCGCACGTCGCCGAAGGACTTGACGGCCCCCGTGAAGGACACGGCCCGCTGTCCGGCGGCGCCCGTGTCGGATGTCTTCGTCATGGTCACGACGATAGGAGCGGCCGGGGTGCGCCGGGCAGATGCGGTTGTACGGACCCGGGCAGGACAAATGTCCCGGGTGCAGATAACTGACACGGTGTCAGGTGCCTTCACAAGTGCCGTGCGCTGGGCTATACATGGGGGCGCCGGGCAGGACTGGAACGCGTTCTAGCTGGACACCCCTGGAAGCAGCCGGTCGTGCCGGCCCGACGACGACCTCGGTGCGGCCGACGGTGCGGACGGCCGCGCCGAGGTCTTCCCACCCGAAGAAGCGGAGCCCCATGCCCATCGACGCCGCCAGGGCCGTCGCGGCCGAGCCGCGTGCCACCGAGATCTCCTGGGACCACAAGGACATCCAGCTCTACCACCTGGGTCTGGGCGCCGGTGCGAATCCGGACCGGAGCAGCCCGGCCACGGACCCCGACGAGCTGCGCTACACCCTGGAGTCGAAGCTGCACGTGCTCCCGAGCTTCGCCACCGTCGCGGGCGCCGGGATGGGCGTCGTCGGTGGCCTCTCCGCCCCCGGCATCGAGGTGAACCTCGCCCACGTCCTGCACGGCGGCCAGCGGATCGAACTGCACCGGCCCATCCCGGTCCGCGGTACGGCGGTCTCCACCTCCCGTGTCGCGGCCGTGTACGACAAGGGCAAGGCGGCCGTCCTGGTACTGCGTTCCGAGGTCGCCGACGACGCCGGGCCGCTGTGGACGAGCGACGCCGAGATCTTCGTGCGCGGCGAGGGCGGCTGGGGCGGCGACCGCGGCCCCTCCACACGTCTCGAGGTGCCCGCCCGCGAACCGGACCGCACCGTCGAACGTCCCGTCCGCGAGGACCAGGCCCTGCTCTACCGGCTCTCCGGAGACTGGAACCCGCTGCACGCGGACCCCGAGTTCGCCAAGCTCGCCGGATTCGAGCGGCCGATCCTGCACGGGCTGTGCACCTACGGCATGACGCTCAAGGCCGTCGTCGACACGGTGCTCGGCGGCGACGTCACCCGCGTCCGCTCGTACACCACCCGCTTCACCGGCGTGGTCTTCCCGGGCGAGACCCTGCGCATCCGGATGTGGACCGAGACGCCGGGCCGCGTCCAGGTGACGGTCGGCGCCGCGGACCGGGACGACGCGCCGGTCCTCGCCGACACCGTGATCGAGCACGACTGACCCGACGCACCGCTCAGCCCACACCGTCGTACGAAGGAGCCGCGAGCATGCGCGCAGCCGTACTGCACGAGATTGGCCAGGACAAGCTCGACGTACTCGACGACGTGGAGGCGGTGGGCTTCGGCCCGGGCAAGGTACGGATCCGGATCCGGGCCACCGGGCTGTGCCACTCCGACCTCTCCGCGATGAGCGGGGTGCTGCCGCAGCCCGCGCCGTTCGTGCCCGGACACGAGGGCGCGGGTGAGATCGTCGACGTCGGCGACGGCGTCACGGGCGTCAAGCCCGGCGACCGGGTGCTGGTGTGCTGGCTGCCGGCCGACGGCACCTGCCCCGCCTGTCTGCGCGGCCAGAGCGAACTGTGCCTGGCCGGCTTCATGAACGCGGGCGTGCCCAACTTCCGGCGCTCCGGCGGCGGTTCCTCCGAGGTCTTCGGCTTCGCGGGGACCGGCACCTTCGCCGAGGAACTCGTCGTCGACGCCGGCTGCGCCGTCCCGATCCCCGACGACGTGCCCTTCGACATCGCCGCCCTCATCGGCTGCGGCGTCACCACCGGGCTCGGCGCCGCCGTCAACACCGCCGATGTGGAGGCCGGTTCGTCGGTCGCCGTCATCGGCTGCGGCGGCGTCGGCATCTCGGCGATCCAGGGCGCACGCCTCAAGGGCGCCGCGCAGATCGTTGCCGTCGACCCGGTGGAGTCCCGGCGCGAGGCGGCGCTGAGGTTCGGCGCCACCGAGGCCGTCGCACCGGACGCGCTCGGCGACGCCAAACAGCGCATCACCGGCGGCGAGGGCTTCGACTACGTCTTCGAGGTGGTCGGCAGGTCCGCGACCGCCCGCACCGCCTACGAGACGACGCGGCGCGGCGGCACCCTGTGCGTCGTCGGCGCGGGCGCCCTCGACGACTTCCTCCAGCTCAACATGTTCGAGCTGTTCTTCGACGAGAAGCGGATCCTGCCGTCCCTGTACGGCGGCGGCGATGTGCGGCGCTCCTACGAGCGGACCATCGCCCTGTGGCGGGCCGGCCGCATCGACCTGGAGAACCTGATCACCCACCGGGTGCAGCTCGCCGAGATCAACGACGCGCTGGACCAGATGCGCACCGGCGTCGCGCTGCGCACGTGCATCGAGATCTGAGAGGACTCCGACCCAGATGTCACTGCCACTCGAGGGGCTGTCCGCGATCGTCACCGGCGCGGGCCGGGGCCTCGGCCGCGCCGAGGCGCTGGAACTGGCCCGGCTCGGCGCGAGCGTCGTCGTCAACGACTACGGGCGGCCCGGCCGCGACGGCTCGGGCGAGGCGTCGGCGGGTCCCGCCGAGGAGGTCGCCGCCGGGATACGGGCCGCGGGCGGCACAGCCGTCGCGCACACCGGCGACGTCGCCGACTTCACGCAGGCCCACGGCCTGGTCGAGCTCGCGGTCCGGGAGTTCGGCAAGCTGGACATCCTCGTGAACAACGCGGGCATCCTGCGCGACCGCATGGTGTTCTCGATGTCCGAGGACGAATGGGACTCCGTGATCCGTGTCCACCTCAAGGGACACTTCAACACGACGCACTTCGCGTCCGTGCACTGGCGCGAGCGGTCCAAGGCGGCGGGCGGCCCGGTGTACGGGCGGATCGTCAACACCTCGTCCGAGGCCTTCCTGGCCGGCTCGGCCGGACAGCCCAACTACGCGGCGGCCAAGGGCGGCATCGTCGGCCTGACCACGTCCACCGCACTGGCCCTGGGCAAGTACGGTGTGACGGCGAACGCGATCTGCCCGCGTGCCCGTACCCGGATGACCGAGGACGTCTTCGCCGGCTTCGCCGAGCCGGGCGAGGGCGAGCTGGACCCGCTGGCGCCGGAGCACGTCGCCCCGCTGGTCGGCTATCTGGCCTCCCCGGCGGCGGCGAACGTCAACGGTCAGCTCCTCGTCGTCCACGGCGGGATGGTCGCCGTCATGGAGCGCCCGAGGGTGGCCGCGAAGTTCGACTCCAAACAGGACGCCTTCACCTACGACGAACTGGACGCTCTCCTCGGCCCGCACTACGCGGACCGTCCACGCAACGAGACGTTCGCGGCGGCGGAGGTACTGGGCCTCAAACGCGTCTAGGGCGGGGGCCGTTCGGTCGTACGGCCCCGTCGCCGCCGCTCCGGTGCCGGGAACCGGGCCTGAAACCCGGGCCCCGGCGCCGGAGGGCAGCGCGATGCGGCGGCTCAGGCCGCGTCGGCCGTGTCGCCCCCCGGCCTGCGGTGCCGCCCGCGCGGCGCCGCCTCCTCGTCGTGTGCCGACACGGGCCCCCGGTGCTTCCCGTGCCCCTCGGCCCCCGCACCCCCGTGCGTCTCGGCCGCCGACTCCATTCCACTGCGTGTTTCAGCCATCGGAAAAACGTCACCCCGTCAGAGATCTTTCAGTGCAGCCCGGCCACTCTAACGGCCCATTCACCGGCCCGTGAGCGGTGCCTGCTGCAGCGGAACGGGACGCGCGGCGACCGGTTCGGGAGGAGTGCGGAGTTCCGGTGAAGACCCGGCGGAGGACAGCCGCGCGACCCCGCACGGCACCTCCCGCGTCGCGTACGGCAGACACAGCTCGCCGCCCGCCGTCCACAGCCCCGCGCCCGTCAACCACCCCTCGGGCGCGGCAAGCTGACGCACCTGTCCGCCGACCGGCCGCCAGATGCCGAGCCGGCTGCCCGCGGGCCCGTCCAGACGCAGCCCCACGGCACAGCTCTCCGGTGTGAGCATCTGCCGCGGCTGCACCGCGAAGGGAGTCACCGCGCAGTCCGGCAGCCGCAGCGACTCCGGGAAGCGGACCGGCAGTGTGCTGCCCAGGACGCCCCAGCCGAGCCGCTCGTGCCCGGGCGACGGGGCGTCCGAGCGGATCAGCAGCAATCCGCTGTCGGCGTCCGCGAGCAGCAGCCGGTCCACGCTGTCCTCGGTGATCTCCAGCAGCGGCGACACCTCGCCGCCACGGGCCAGGTCGACCACGACCGTCTTGGCGCGCCCGTCCAACTCCCGGTCGAGCGCGAGCAGCCGCCCCGCCCGGTCCAGCCACACACCGCCGGAACAGCGCCCGGGGATCTCGGCGACGCACACGGGACCGCCGCCGCCGTTCGTCACCAGCCACACGGCGCCGGACCGCTCCCCGACGGCCAGGGCGTAGGCGGCCGCACCGCATCCGGGCACCGGCGGCAGCAGCGTCACCGTGTCGTACCCGGCGCCCTCCACGGCCCCGAGCGGGAGTTCACCCGTGCCCGGCCCCGTCGGATAGATCAGTGAGAAGTGGTGCCGCCCGTCCGCCTCCCGGTGGATGAGCACCCGCCCGTCCGGCAGCGGCAGCACCTCGCTGCCCGGCCGCTCCGGCTGGTTGCCCGGCAGCGGCACCGCATAGGGCTCGGGCCCGTTCAGCGTCCAGCGCTCCGGGAACCAGCACCCGTCGCGGTGGGCGAGCCGCGCGGCGTACGACCCGTCGGCGGCGATCACGCAGCCGGGCCGCACCGCCCCGGGGCGGGCCCCGCTCCCGACGCCGTCGCCGGCCGTGGACCCGCGTGGCGCCCCGGACCCGTGGTCCGTGGCGGTTGTCTCGTCGATGCCGCCGTCCGGGCGTGCGCCGTAGTCCCCGTCAGCGCCCTCGTCCGCAGCAGTGCCCTCGATCACACAGGCCGTCATCGCTCGGTCACCTCCGGCGACGAAGCTAGTTTTCGTACCCGGTGGCGTGGCACCGGCGACGGCCTCTTCACGCATAAGGATGGTGATGAACCGATTCACCTGAGGTGACGTGCATACATGTGCTGAGCCGGTGCCCCCATGGCCGGTCCACGGCCGGCACCGCGGAGGCGGGGAGCGACTGGTCACGCCGGTGTGAAGGAAAGGTAGCCTTTTCCCGTGCCCCGTCTGTCTGAAGTCATCGCCGCGCTCGACGCGCTCTGGCCCCGTGAGAGGGCCGAGTCCTGGGACGCGGTGGGGACGGTCTGCGGCGACCCCGATGCCGAGGTGACCCGGGTCCTGTTCGCGGTCGACCCCGTGCAGGAGATCGCCGACGAGGCGGTGAAGCTCGGCGCGCAGCTGCTGGTCACCCACCATCCGCTCTATCTGCGCGGTACGACGACCGTGGCGGCGTCGACGTTCAAGGGCCGTGTGGTCCACACGCTGATCAGGAACGACGTCGCCCTGCACGTCGCGCACACCAACGCCGACCGCGCCGACCCCGGAGTGTCGGACGCCCTCGCCGGCGCCCTCGACCTGCGCGTGGTGCGCCCTCTGGTCCCCGATCCGTCCGACCCGGAGGGACGCCGGGGCCTCGGCCGGGTCTGCGAGCTGGACCGTCCGATGACCGTGCGCGAGCTCGCCGCACGGGCCGCCGAGCGGCTGCCGGCCACCGCGCAGGGCATCCGCGTCGCGGGCGACCCCGACGCGCTCGTGCGCAGTGTCGCCGTCAGCGGCGGCTCCGGCGACAGCCTCTTCGACGACGTCCGTGCCGCCGGCGTCGACGCGTTCCTCACCGCGGACCTGCGCCACCACCCGGCGTCCGAGGCTCGCGAGCAGAGCCCCCTGGCGCTGCTCGACGCGGCGCACTGGGCCACCGAGTGGCCGTGGTGCGAGCTGGCCGCCGCCCAGCTCGACGAGATCTCCGACCGGCACGGATGGGGACTGCGCGTCCACGTCTCGAAGACGGTCACGGACCCCTGGACCGCCCACGCGGCGTCCGCATCCTCCTCCCCCGAGCTCTCGGCCACGCCCGAGCAGGGGGTACCCGCATCTTCCGATCCCTTTGGAGCCCCCAACTGAACGCCGCGCCCGCCGACCAGATCCGACTCCTCGACGTCCAGGCCCTGGACGTACGCCTCCAGCAGCTGGCGCACAAGCGGAAGTCGTTGCCCGAGCACGCCGAGATCGAGTCGCTGACCAAGGACCTCACCCAGCTGCGCGACCTGCTCGTCGCCGCGCAGACCGAGGAGGGCGACTGCGCCCGCGAGCAGACCAAGGCCGAGCAGGACGTCGACCAGGTGCGCCAGCGCGCGGCCCGCGACCAGCAGCGCCTCGACTCCGGCGCCGTCACCTCGCCCAAGGACCTGGAGAACCTCCAGCACGAGATCACCTCACTCGCCAAGCGCCAGGGCGACCTGGAGGACGTGGTGCTGGAGGTCATGGAGCGCCGCGAGTCCGCCCAGGAGCGGGTGGCCGAGCTGACAGAGCGTGTCTCCTCCGTGCAGTCGAAGATCGACGACGCGACCGGGCGGCGTGACGCGGCCTTCCAGGAGATCGACGGCGAGGCGGACTCCGTGACGAAGGAGCGCGGGGTCGTCGCCGCCTCCGTGCCCGCGGACCTGCTGAAGCTCTACGACAAGCTGCGTGAGCAGCAGGGCGGCATCGGTGCGGCCAAGCTGTACCAGCGCACCTGCCAGGGCTGCCGCCAGGAGCTGGCGATCACCGAGCTCGCCGAGGTGCGGGCCGCGGCGCCCGACACGGTCCTGCGGTGCGAGAACTGCCGCCGCATCCTGGTGCGCACCTCCGAGTCCGGCCTCTGAGGAGTTTCAGGGGTGCGGGAGTTCATCGTCGAGGCCGACGGCGGGTCCCGGGGCAATCCGGGGCCCGCGGGCTACGGCGCCGTGGTGATCGACGCGGCGACGGGGGAGACCCTGGCCGAGACCGCCGAGTTCATCGGCGTCGCCACCAACAACGTCGCCGAGTACCGGGGGCTCGTGGCCGGGCTGCGTGCGGCCCGCGCCCTCGACCCGGACGCGAGCGTCAGGGTCCGTATGGACTCCAAGCTCGTCGTCGAGCAGATGTCCGGCCGCTGGAAGATCAAGCACCCGGACATGAAGCCCCTGGCGGCGGAGGCCGGGTCCGTCCTCCCGCCCGGGAGGGTCACCTACGAGTGGATTCCGCGCGAGCGGAACAAGCACGCGGACCGGCTGGCCAACGAGGCGATGGATGCGGGGCGGCGGGGCGAGCAGTGGTCGCCGTCGGCGTCCACCGCGGAACTCGACGCAGCGGCCGACGGGCGCGGCGCGGGTGCGGTGCCGGTCCCGGCCGCTCCGCCGGGTGATGCGGCCGCCGGGGCGGCAAGGGCCCGGGCGGCGCTCGCCGGCACCCGGACGCGGCGCGAGGCGGCGGAGACATCGGCTGCGGAGACGGCGGCCGCGGAGGCGACGCGTGTCGGGACGCCCGCTGCGGAGGCTTTCGGCGCCGGAACGTCCGGTGCCGGAGCTTCCGGTGCGGAGGCTTCCGGCGCGGGGGCTTCCGGCGCCGGTGAGGCGAAGGCCGAGGCGGACCGGCGGGCGGCGCGGCGCGTCGCACAGCCCGACCTCGGTACCCCGGCGACGTTCGTCCTGCTGCGCCACGGCGAGACCAGGCTGACGCCGGAGAAGCGATTCTCGGGCAGCACCGGCACCGATCCGGCCCTGTCCGACGTGGGACGCCGCCAGGCCGACCGGGTCGCCGCCGCGCTCGCGGCGCGCGGCACCATCGGGGCCGTCGTGACGTCCCCGATGCGCCGGTGCCGGGAGACGGCCCAGGTCGTCGCGGCCCGTCTCGGCCTGGACGTCACCGTCGAAGAGGGCCTGCGCGAAACGGACTTCGGTGCCTGGGAGGGGCTGACCTTCGCGGAGGTCCGCGCACGCCATCCGGAGGACCTCGACGCCTGGCTCGCCTCGGCCAAGGCGGCGCCGACGGGCGGCGGTGAAAGCTTCGCCACGGTCGCCCGCCGGGTCGCCGCGGCCCGCGACAGGCTCGCTGCGGCGTACGCGGGCCGTACGGTCCTGCTGGTCACCCATGTCACGCCGATCAAGACCCTGGTGCGGCTGGCCCTCGGAGCGCCGCCCGAGTCCATGTTCCGGATGGAGATCTCGGCCGCCTCGCTCACCGCCCTGGCGTACTACACCGACGGCAACGCGTCGCTGCGCCTCCTCAACGACACGTCCCACCTGCGCTGACCGGGACCACCCGGCGGGTGGGCGCCCCCTCGCCGGGGCGGCTCCTCGCCGGGGCGGCCGGGAGTCGGGCGACGGGCCTACGGCCGCAGTGCCGCCGCCTCGCGCGCCAGGGCCTCGATCCGGCCCCAGTCCCCGGCTGCGACCGCCGTACCGGGCACCATCCACGAGCCGCCCACGCAGCCCACGTTGCCCAGGGCGAGATAGGCGGGCGCCGACGCGATGCCGATGCCGCCGGTCGGGCAGAACCGAGCCTGCGGCAGAGGCCCGGCCAGCGACATCAGATACCCCGTGCCGCCCGCCGCCTCCGCCGGGAAGAACTTCATCTCGCGCACCCCGCGCTCCAGCAGCGCGACCACCTCCGACGTGGTCGACACCCCCGGCAGGAAGGGCAGCCCGGACGTCTTCATCGCGTCGAGCAGCTGCTCCGTCCACCCCGGGCTCACCAGGAAGCGCGCGCCTGCGGCCACCGCGTCGGACACGTCCCGGGGCGAGACGACCGTGCCCGCGCCGACCACCGCGTCCGGCACCCCGTCGGCGATCGCCCGGACCGCGTCGAGCGCGGCGGGTGTCCGCAAGGTCACCTCGATCGCGCACAGCCCGCCCGCCACCAGTGCCCGCGCCAGCGGCACGGCGTCGGCGACGTCCTGGACGACGACCACGGGGACGACGGGGGCGAGATCCAGGACGGAGGGCACGGGGGAGGGGGACGCAACCGGCACCGGTGACGCGGCCGGGGACGGCGCGGACGAAGGCAGGGGCGAGGTCATGCGCTCATCCTGCCGCGATCCGCGCAGCATGCGCAAAAGGCGTTGCACATGTTGCAACGTGATGATGGGTTCGCGCACGGCCCGCCTCGACGCGGACGCCGGACGCCGGACGAAGGCGCAGACGCGGACACCGGCACCCCGCACTCGGCACCGACCCCGGCACCGCGTGCCCGGGCGCCGGAGCCTTGCGGGCGCGTCTGCGGACCTCGCGTCAGCGAACTCGCGTCAGTGGATCTCCGTCACCACCACGTCCAGCGCCCAGGCCTTCCCCGGCTTCGCGGGCGCCTCGGCCTCCACGACGTACCCGAGGTCGCGCAGCGCCTCGACCAGCTGGGCCGGGTCCTTCGGCGCGGCGCCCGTCGTCAGCAGACTGCGTACGATCCGCCCCTTGGTCGCCTTGTTGAAGTGGCTGACCACCGACCGCTTCTCGACCCCGTCGACCACCTGCGCGTGCAGCACCCGGACGGTCGCCGTGCGGGCGGCCACCTCGCCCTTCGGCTTCCACGCCGCCGCGTACGCCGAGGACCGGAGGTCCAGGACCAGTCCGTCGGCCGCCGCCTCGGGCAGCACCTGCGCCATCGTCGGCCGCCAGTACGCGCCCAGCGCCCCCAGCCCCGGCAGCTTCACGCCCATCGAGCAGCGGTACGTCGGAATGCGGTCCCCGGTGCGGACCGCGCCCCACAGCCCCGAGAAGACCAGCAGCGAGCGCCCGGCCCGCCGCTTCGCCGCCGCGTCCAGCGACGCCAGGTCCAGCGCGTCGTACAGCACCCCGGTGTAGATCTCCCCGGCCCGGCGGGTCCCCGCGGTCCACAGCTCCGCGTTCTTCGCGACCTCGCCCCGCAGCCCCTCGCTCAGACCGAGCACCTCACGGGCCTTGTCCTCGTCCCCGGAGCACAGTTCGACGAGCTCCTGCACCACGGCCCGCCGCGCCTCGTTCAGACCCGGCAGCGACAGCCCCTCGAGCTGCACCGGAGCCCCGTTCCCGGACGAGGCCTTGCCTTCGGACGGCGGCAACAACACGAGCACGATGCGGTTCTCCTTGATAGCGACGGAGGGGGTGCGGCCCCGCGCCAGATTACGGGCTCCGCACGGCCCGGCTGCCACCGCCGGCGGCGGACGGACCCCCGGGCGCACGGCGTGCCGCGCCGGCCGCACCGCCATACGCTCAGCACATGCACCGCCACGTGCACGTGACAGCGACCCCCGAGGCCCCCTTGCGCACCGTTCTGCGAAGCCTCCGCACACAACTCGGCGTACCCGAGGCCTTTCCGCCCGCGGTGACCGCCGAGGCGGAACGCACTGCACGCGACCCCCGCCTCCCGAAGCACGACGCGACCGACGTCCCCTTCTGCACGATCGACCCGCCCGCGTCCAGGGACCTCGACCAGGCGATGCACCTGTCCCGCCGCCCCGAGGGCGGCTACCGCGTCCGCTACGCCATCGCCGACGTCGCCGCGTTCGTCGACCCGGGGGCCGCCGTGGACACCGAGGCGCACCGGCGGGTCACCACGCTGTACTTCCCCGACGAGCCCGTCCCGCTGCACCCCGCCGTGCTCGGCGAGGGCGCGGCGAGCCTGCTGCCCGGCCAGACCCGCCCCTCGGTGCTGTGGACCGTCGACCTCGACGCGGACGGCCGCGCCGTCGCCACAGACGTACGCCGCGCCCTCGTCCGCAGCCGCGCACGGCTCGACTACGCGGGGGTCCAGCGCGAACTCGACACCGGCACCGCGGAGGAGCCCCTCGCCCTGCTCGCCGAGATCGGCAAGCTCCGCGAGCAGCTGGAGGTCGAGCGGGGCGGTATCTCCCTCAACGTCCCCGAGCAGGAGGTCGTCGAGCACGGTCACGGCTATGCGCTCGCGTACCGTGCCCCGCTGCCCGCGTACGCCTGGAACGGGCAGATCTCCCTGCTCACCGGGATGGCCGCCGCCCGCGTCATGATCGACTCCGGCACGGGTGTGCTGCGCACCCTGCCCGCCGCGCCCGACGGTGCGGTGGGCCGTCTGCGCCTCACCGCCAAGGCGCTGCACATCGACTGGCCGCACCACGTGCCCTACGCCACGCTCATCCGCTCGCTGGACCCCGGGCAGCCGCGGCACGCCGCCTTCCTCCAGGAGTGCACGGCCCTGCTGCGCGGCGCCGGCTACACCGTCTTCCGGGACGGCGCCGTTCCCGTGCACGCCGTGCACGCCGCCGTCGCCGCGCCCTACACCCACTGCACGGCGCCCCTGCGCCGCCTCGTCGACCGGTACGCGGCCGAGCTGTGCCTCGCTGCCGTCGCCGGGACACGGCCTCCGGACTGGGTGCTCGCCGCCCTGGACGGCCTGCCGCGGGAGATGGCCGACGGCACCCGCCGGGCCAACACCGTCGAGCGCGCTTGCGTCGACGTCGTCGAGGCCGCCGTGCTGGAGAACCGCGTCGGCGAGGTCTTCGACGCCTGCGTGGTCGACGTCGAGCAGGACGAACCCACCAAGGGCACCGTCCAGCTCGACACCCCGGCCGTGGTGGCCGCCGTCGAGAGCCCCGAAGCGCCCCTGCCTCTCGGCGAACGCCTCCGGGTCCGGCTCACCCGGGCGAGCCCCGGCTCGGCGAAGGTCCTGTTCGAGCCCGCGTGAGCGCCAGGACCAGCTGCTCCGGATCGTCCGCGTGCAGCCGTACGAGCCGCACGTCGGCCGACCGGCGCCCCAGCAGGGGGACGTACCCCACCGGCTCCGCGAGTTCGACGGTGACCGACGTCTGCGCACCCACCGGAAGGTTCAGCTCGCCGTCACGCGGCTCGTGCGTCGAGCGGGTCTCCCGCCGCACGGCGGCGATCCGGTCGAGCGGCACCGTGAGGTCGACGCGGGCGCCGTCCCGTATCCGCAGCGCAGCGGGCCCGAGCACATGCGGCCGGGTCACCGAGGCGGCGTACAGCCCCACGACCAGCAGCACGGTGTAGACGTCGAGGACCAGCACCACACCGTGCAGCACCGGCAGGCCGCGCAGCAGCACGGACATCCCGAAGGTCTCGACGAGACACACCACGGTCAGCCCGGCCATCACGGCGCCCTGACCTCGCGCGTACCCGAAGGCCCGCTCCCGGCCCCGCACCCCGTGCCTGCGCCCGGCCAGCCACAGCCCGAGACTGACGAGCACCCTCGTCTCGTGCGCCGCCAGCGCCCGTACGGTCCTCATCGGCCGTCCCGCTCGGCGACCATCCGGATCGCCCGCCGCACCGCCTCCGCCTGGGCGGGCGCGAAGTCGGCGAACAAGGCGCTGAGGAAGGCGTCGTCGGCGGCCGGCTCGGGCGCCCGGTCCGTGAGCAGGCCCTCGGGCAGGCAGTCCGCGAGCGCACGCGCGGCCTCGTCCACGCGCGGATCGTCCGCCCGGGCGTCCGCGAGCGCGTCGAGGCGGGCGTACACGTCGTGCGCGCGTTCCGCCGCTCCCGGGGCCGACGCCGTGTCGCGCAGGGCGCCCATCAGCCGGTCCCGGTCCTCCGGAGCGGCGGTCGTCTCGATCAGGGCGAGCAGCTCCCGGTCCTTCGCCGCCATCGGCGACGCCGGCCCCGTCCGTCCGACGTCCGCGCGGTCCAACTCGCGCAGCAGCGAACCCAGTTCCGGGGACACGGGCGCATCGGCGGGCAGCCGCCCCGCCTCCGCGTCGTCCAGCAGCTCCCGCAGCCGTGCCCGCCGCTCCCGGATCGCGGCCTCCTGCCGCGCCAGGTCCTGGTCCAGCTCGGCCAGCACCTCCGCCAGCTCCCTCCCCGACTCTCGGCCCCGCTCGAGCGGGGGCACCCCCGTGCGCTCGTCCGCCAGCACGTCCCGCACCTCGGCGAGTCCGAGCCCCAGCTCCGTCAGCCGGCGTATCCGGGCCAGCACGACCGCGTGCCGCAGCGTGTAGACGCGGTAGCCGTTGGGCCGCCGTTCCGGCTCCGGGAGCAGTCCCAGATGGTGGTAGTGCCGCACGGCCCGCGTCGTGACACCGACGGCCGCGGCGATCTCTCCGATCCGCATGGGGCCAGTACAGACCCTGCCGTTGCGTGAAGGTCAAGCCGCCTGCCGCCGCCCGCCCGCAAGGCGTTCGCCGTGCGCCACCCGCCGCGCCCGGCGAACCCTGACGGGGCCCCTGGTCGTGTGCCACGATCGAGGGAACCACTCTCGATCTCACGGACAGGTGATCCACCGATGTCCCAGTCTGGCGGGCGACCGAAGGAGGGGCGTGACATGACTGCCATGGCTCACGAACCGCTCACGCGGGAAGAGGTCCTGCTGGAGGGGTTTCTCGCCCTTGACACTCCGGAGGGTTTCCGGGCGGAGCTGATCGAGGGGGAGATCGTCGTGACGCCGCCGCCGGACGGGGACCACGAGGACTACATCGAGCTGGTCCTGAACCAGGTGTACAGGTGTTCTCGGACAGACATGCAATTCTCCGGGAACAAGGGCCTGAAGGTGGAGAGCGAGGGCGGCTCCCCCACGAATCACGTGATCCCGGACGGCACGTTCGCCCCCCGGAGGCTCCGGCTCTACCGGTCCGCGGATCCCTGGATGCCCTGCGAGGGCGTCGCCCTGGTCGTCGAGGTCACGTCCACCAGGCCGCAGGCCGACCGCGAGAGCAAGCGCCGTTGTTATGCCCGCGGCGCCATTCCGCTGTACCTGCTCGTGGACCGGGAGGCCTCATCGGTGACGCTGTTCAGCGACCCGGAGCGGGGGGACTACCGGCAGCACACCACGATCCCCTTCGGGAAGATTCTCGCCCTGCCAGAGCCCTTTGGTTTCGAGCTGGACACGGGCGACTTCCTCTGAGGCCCCGCCCCGCCGCGCCCGGCACCGCGGCTCGGGGATGGAATCCGGCCGCGCAGGCGTTCTCCGGTCATGGGTACGGCGGTGGGTGGTGGGAAGCGAGCCGCGGCGGGGCGCGAGCTTGCGATATGGACGCGGACGCCGCTCGGCGCGGGGCAGTCGCTCGATCTGCTGACGGCACGCTTCGACCAGCACGTCTACGCCCCGCACGCCCACGACGAGTACACGATCGGCGTCTGTGTCGGAGGCTCCGAGATCATCGACTACCGGGGCGGACGGCTGGAGGTCGGACCCGGCTCCATCGTCGTGCTCGACCCGGGCGAGATCCACACCGGTGGCCCGGGCACGGCCGACGGGTACGCCTACCGGGCCCTGTACCCCGCGCCGGCCCTGCTCGCGGAAGGCGCCGCGGAACTGCCGCACTTCCCCGAGCCGGTGCTCGACGACCCCGAACTCGCCGCCGCCATCCGCGCCGCGCACACGGAACTCAGCGCCCGGCCCCTCGACCCGCTGGAGGCCGAGTCGCGGCTGCCGTGGCTGATCACCGCGCTCGCCCGGCGCCACGGCCGCGCGCGACCGGCCCGGGACGTGTTTCCCGGCGCCCACGGCATCGCCCGCGCCGTGCGCGACCGGCTCGCCGACGAACTGCTCGCCCCGCCCTCCCTCACCGTGCTGGCCGGTGACTTCGGGCTCTCCCGCTACCAGCTGCTCCGCGTCTTCCGCGACACCATGGGCATGCCGCCGTACGCCTGGCTCGCCCAGTACCGGGTCACCCGGGCCCGGGCGCTGCTCGACGCGGGCTGCCGCCCCGCAGAGGTCGCGGGCCTCGTCGGCTTCGCCGACCAGGCGCATCTGACGCGCTGGTTCCGCCGAGTGCTGGGGGTGACCCCGGCCGCGTACGGCAGGAGCATCCGCGACAGCGCGCGCAGCGGCGCAGTCCGCAACGACGTTCAAGACATTGAGCGGTGAACCTTCCGACACTGCCGGTATGACTGCACGTGGCTGGCTGCTGTTCGCCCTGATGAGTGTCATCTGGGGCATCCCCTACCTGATGATCAAAGTCGCGGTCGGGGGCATGCCCCCGACCGGGGTGGTGTTTGTGCGCTGTGCGCTCGGCGCCGTACTGCTCCTGCCCTTCGCCATGCGCCAGGGCGGCCTCGGCCGGGTCCTGCGCACCCACTGGCGTCCGATGCTCGCCTTCGCCTGCCTGGAGATCCTCGGTCCGTGGTGGACGCTCACCGACGCCGAACGCCATCTCTCCAGCTCCACGTCCGGCCTGCTCATCGCGGCCGTGCCGATCATCGGCCTGGTCGCCTCGCGCGGCTTCGGCGGCCACTTCGGTACGCCGGAACACCTCGGGATACGCCGCCTTGCAGGCCTCGGCCTGGGGCTCGCCGGAGTCGCCGTCCTCACCGTCCCGCACCTGTCCGGCGGCGACGCCTGGTCGCTGGCCGAGGTGCTGCTGACGGCCCTCGGCTACGCCATCGCCCCGCTGGTCGTCGCCCGCCACCTCAAGCAGGTGCCGACGCTTCAGCTGATCGCCCCCTGCCTGGCCCTCGCGGCACTCGTGTACGCCCCCGTGGCCGCCGCCACCTGGCCGGCGACCCCGCCGTCGGCCGCCGTCTGGGCGTCCCTGGCGGGTCTGGGCGCCGTCTGCACCGCCCTTGCCTTCGTCGTCTTCCTCGAACTGATCCGCGAGGCCGGACCCACCCGCGCGGTCGTCTTCACCTACGTCAACCCGGCGGTGGCGGTGGCAGCGGGCGCCGCCCTCCTCGGCGAACCGCTCACCCCCGGCGTCCTCACCGCCTTCGCGCTGATCCTCGCCGGTTCGGTCCTGGCCACGGGCACCGTGGCCACGGGGCACCGGGCACGCCGGGTAACATGGTCGCCACGGCAGACGAGCCGGGCGGACGGCCGCGTGGAGGCCCCCCTCACCGGGGACCTTCCCGAGGAACGTCCGGGCTCCACAGGGCAGGGTGGTGGCTAACGGCCACCCGGGGTGACCCGCGGGACAGTGCCACAGAAAGCAGACCGCCGGGGATCTCGGTCCTCGGTAAGGGTGAAACGGTGGTGTAAGAGACCACCAGCGCCTGGGGTGACCCAGGCGGCTAGGTAAACCCCACCCGGAGCAAGGTCAAGAAGGGGCCGCCGTGAAAAGCGGCTCTGCGCGGATGTTCGAGGGCTGCCCGCCCGAGTCCGCGGGTAGACCGCACGAGACCGGCGGCAACGCCGGTCCTAGATGGATGGCCGTCGCCGTGGGGCCCGCGAGGACCCCACGGAACAGAACCCGGCGTACAGCCCGACTCGTCTGCCGCCACTTGCGGCTTTGCCTCGGAAAGGGTCTCCGATCCACATCGGAGACCCCTTCCGGCCTTTCAACCGGCTACCGAAGGGCACGGGCTGAAGCAGGCATGATCTGGACCTACTGCGAGCAGTGGAACCGCCTTGCCGAGACACCTCTGAACCCGCTCACCCCCGAGCGGGCTCAGGTCAGGCATGCGGTCGGCGAGTTGTACACCGCTGTCGCATCCCCTGATGAGCACTCGGCCCCGGTGCTGCGGGTGGAAATGCGACTGGAGACCGGTTACGCCTCGGTCGTCTTCATGGACGGACGCGGTCGCGACTCCCTCGACCACACCTTCACCCTCATCGACGGATCTCTTTTCCTGGAGACGGCAACCTCGTACGACTACGGCGATACGCAGGAGCGAGGCGGATACGCAGACGTGGAGCGCATGGAGTCCTACGAGTTCACCACTGACGGAATCATTCGTCGCACGGTGGAAGTCGACGGCGAGGAATCCACGGAGAGCCGCCACGGCATCGATGTCGCCGGCAACTGGGAGTCCGTTCCGCGTTTCGGCGCCTACGATGCATTGATCCGCCGCGACCGCGCCTGATCCGGAGCCGGCGAAGTCGCTTCTCCCCGCGCTCGCTTGGCGCCGGTCGGCCGGACCGTCCGTTCCCGGGGGTCGACGATGCGGCAGGCCCGCCCGCTCAGGAGCAGGCCCTGAGGAATTCGATGAGTGCCGCGTTCACCTCGTCCGGGCGTTCCTGCTGGGTCCAGTGTCCGCAGCCGGCCAGTTCGAGGGGCTTGCGCCACAGGCTGGGCATCAGATCGGGGAGTTTCGCGATGAGTTCGGGTGTGCCGGGGAAGGCGGGGACGAGGTCGCGGTCGCCGTACATGTACAGGGCGGGCCGGGTGACCACGGCGCCGTGCCACGGAGCGGTCAGTTCCCAGTTGCGGTCGAGGTTGCGGTACCAGTTGAGACCCCCGGTGAAACCCTGGGAAAAGCTCTCGGTGAGCGCGTCGAGGTCGTCCTCCGTGAACCACTCCGGCAGTACGTCGGGGTCCGGCATGGAATCGAGCCAGCCGTGCCCGGGTTCGACCAGGGGCTGCATGACCTCGCCGGTCCGAGACGCGGAGCCGGAGGCCGAGTAGAAGAACTTCCGCAGGGTGGTCCGGACGTCCCTGGCGAACTCCGCGTCGGCGACACCGGGGCGGTTGAAGTAGTTCCAGTAGAAGCGGCCGCCGAACCTCTTGTCCATGGCGGCCAGCGGAGGCTCCGTCCCCCGGAAGGGGGGCGGCACGCTCAGCCCGGCCACCCCGCGCACCATGTCGGGTCGCAGCAGCGCGGTGTGCCAGGCGACCGGCGCGCCCCAGTCGTGCCCGACGACGTACGCCTGCTCCTCGCCCAGCGTCCGGATCAGTCCGACGACGTCGCCGACCAGGTGGAAGATGGTGTACGCGTCGACGGCGTCGGGATGGTCGCTGCGTCCGTATCCACGCTGGTCGGGGGCGACCACTCGGAAGCCGGCATCGGCCAGCGGGCCGAACTGCCGGTTCCAGGAGTGCCACGACTCAGGGAAGCCGTGCAGGAGCACCACCAGGGGGCCCTCGCCCTGTTCGGCGATGTGCAGCCGGACCCCGTTCACGTCAACCATCCGATGATCAACCATGTGCATGAGCGTACGTCCTGTGATCTTCGGGTGCCTGTGGCGCTGCGCTCGGTGGCGGACGCTCGGATGCTGCCCGAGCCGCTATGCCTGGCCGGTCTCGAAGCGGGCGACCTTGCCGCCCTCCACCGTGAAGTCCCACTTGGTGCGCATCTCGCCCCAGGTGTCGTTGCGGTAGCTCACGAGCAAGGACAGACCGCCGGCCGACTCCTTGTCGATGTCCATATGGGCGCGGGAGGCGAAGATCTCCTGTTCGGTCCAGTTGTCGAGGTCGCGCTCGGATCCGTCGTCGGACATGGTCGCGCCCGGCGCGAGCGTCGCCCTGAAGGCGTCGCGGTCGTGCGCGTTGACGGCGGTGACGAAGGCGCGGACGGTGGGTTCGCTGAGCCGGGACACCTGGATGGACATCGTCTGAGCACTCTCCTCGCGGGGGACGGGCCTGGGCAGCAGGCTCACACCCGGCGGGCGCTCCCGCCACTCGTCCGCCGGGCCGCCGGGACGGGGGCCTCTGTGGCTTGGTGCCTGCCCCGCCCCCGTCGTCCGAGGCGCCGAGGGGTCCCGGTCCCGCCGCGCCCGGGCCCGTGGGGGCGGGTCCGCCGCCGCTCCGCCACCCGAACGGCCGCGCGGGCCGCGTGGCCGGGTGCGCACCGGTGCGACGGTGGACCGAGAGGAGCCCGGCGACGCGAGGAGAAGCGACGTGACCTGTTTCGACCGACGTGATCTGGGGCTGCTGCTGCTCCGGCTGGGAACGGGCGGTGTCCTGGCCGCGCACGGCGCGCAGAAGCTGTTCGGCTGGTTCGGGGGCGGCGGCATCGAGGGCACCGGGGCCTTCATGGAGTCCGTCGGCTACCGGCCGGGCAAGGCGAGCGCGGTAGCCGCGGGACTGGCGGAGGCGGGCGGCGGAGCCCTGCTGGCCCTGGGGCTCGCCACCCCCGCGGCCGGTGCCGCCGCCGCGGGTGCGATGGGCGGCGCCGCCGCGGTGCACGCTCCGCAGGGCTTCTTCAGCCAGGGCGGCGGCTACGAGTACGCGGCGTACCTCGGCCTGGCGGCGGCGGGCCTCGCCGTCACCGGCCCCGGGCGGTACTCCCTGGACCACGCCCTCGGACACACCACCAACCAGGGCTGGATGGTACCGGCCGCCTTCGCCGTCACCGCGGCGGTCACGCTGATGGTGGTGGGGGAGCGGACGAAGAAGGTCCGGGTGCAGCACGCGGCCGACGAGGGCGGCGAGTTGCCGATGGCGGACGACTGACCGCCCGGCGGCCCGAAGGTACGGGTACGGGGGCGTGGGAGGCTGCTCCCATGGACGACCGCGCAGTGCCGGAAGTGAACTCCGCAGCGCCGGAGGTGCACTCCGCAGCGCCGGAAACGAAGTCCGCAGCTCCTGACGCGGGCCCCGGAGACCCTGTCGCAGACTTCGGGGCCCTTGACGCGGAGGGCGGAGCCCTTGACTCGGACCCCGCCGTCCCGGGCCACGACCCCGCCGTCCCGGGCCGTGACCCCGGGGGCGACCTCTGGCGCACCGTCGAGCGACTGCTCGCCCGGCTCGACGCGCACAACAGGTTCGGCCCCCGGGAGGCCCTGCTCCTGCGGATGCTGAAGCTGTCCGAGGAGGTCGGCGAGGTCGCTCAGGCCGTGATCGGCGCGACCGGGCAGAACCCCCGCAAGGGGGCCACCCACTCGTGGGACGACGTGCAGGCGGAGCTCTGCGACGTGATCATCACGGCGATGGTGGCCCTGCGCACGCTGACCCCGGATGCGGAGCGGGTCTTCGCCGCCCGTCTCGCCCGCGTCGCGACCCGCCTGCTGCCCTCCCAGGGCGTCCCGGAGCAGGGCCAGGACGTCACGGCGCAGGGATCCGCACCGCAGCCCCGCCCACCCGCACCCGCTGGTCCCCCTCCCGCAGGGTCACCGTCAGGACGCCGGGGCGGCCCATGTCCTCGCCCTGGTGCAGGGTGAGTTCGGCCGCGGCGGGCACGAGGCCGAGCTCGCGCGCGTACGCACCGAAGGCGGCGGCCGCCGCGCCCGTCGCCGGGTCCTCGACCACGCCGCCCACCGGGAACGGATCGCGGACGTGGAAGGTGAACTCCGATGCACGGTGGACGAGTTGCACGGTGGTGAGGTCGAGGCGGTGCATCAGCGCTTCGAGGCGCGGGAAGTCGTACGCGAGGTCGGCGAGGCGCGCACGGGTGGCGGCGCCGATCACGAGGTGGCGAGCGCCCGCGTAGGCGATGCGCGGCGGCAGCGCCGGGTCGAGGTCGTCCGCGGGCCAGTCGAGCGCGGCCAGGGCCTCAGCGAGGTCCCCGTCGGAGACGTCCTCGACGTGCGGCTCGACGCTGGTGAGCGTCGCCCGGAGCACTCCGTCGACCGTGTCCACGGTGACCGGCACGGTGCCCGCGCGCGTTGCGAACACGTACGGCCCGGTGCCGTGCCGCTCGGCCAGCGCCACCGCCGTGGCCACCGTCGCATGGCCGCAGAACGGCACCTCGGCCTTCGGGCTGAAGTAGCGGACGGTGAAGCCGCGGCCGGGCTCGGCGTCGAGCCCGGCTGGGGGCGGGGTCAGGAACGCGGACTCGCTGTAGCCGAGTTCCGCGGCGATCGCCGTCATGGCGGCGGCGTCGAGTCCGGATGCATCGAGGACGATCCCGGCAGGGTTTCCGCCCGCGGGATCGGTGGTGAAGGCCGTGTAGCGCAGTACGTCGGCCGTGTGGCGCTGTTCATCTCCAGAGGCACTCATAGTGCAGGGCAACCGCTCCGCGGCCCAAGGCATTCCCGCGTCCCAAGCGGGGCCACCCCCACCCGTCGCCGCGGAACGGCTGCCCACCCCCTGGAAATTGGCTTCAGGGCCTCAGTGGCCGTTCTCGGGTCCGGGGCCGCGGGTCGTGCGGGAGCGGGTGTCGGGCAGCGTGCCGTCGGGCTCGACCGGCCGGGCCTGCGTCGACGCGGGTGCCGTGGCCATGGGTGAGGCCGGCGGGACGGCGACGATGAGCGCGGACGGGCCCACGGAACGTATGCGCAACACGTGCTCCAAGTGTGAAGGTCCAATGGAGAGATGCCGAGCATAAGGGAGCTAACGGGCCGAACAGGTCCGGAATTTGAGCATCCGATTGTGGAGATTCCGCTCCGCGTGCAACGCACCGCTCACCGGCACCGTCGGGAACCGCCCCGGCGTACGGCCGCACCCCGGCGCGAGCCCCGCTCCCGGTCCCGCCCGCCTCGGGCCCGTACCGCTCCCGGCCCGCCTCGGGCCCGCCCCCGTCCCGGCCGCGTACCGGGCCCGCCCCGTACCGCGCCCGCGGCGCCCCATGCCCCCGTACCGCGCCCGCGGCCCTTCCCCCTCCCGCTCTCCGCGCCGGGGCTCCGTCCCGCCCCGCCCCGCCCCCTCAGCCCCGCCCGATGTACGGCATCGTCGTCGCCATCACCGTCGCGAACTGCACATTCGCCTCGAGCGGGAGTTCCGCCATGTGCCGTACCGTCCGCGCCACGTCGGCCACGTCCATCACCGGCTCGACCGCGAGCTCGCCGTTCGCCTGGAGGACCCCGGTGCGCATGCGCGCTGTCATGACGGTCGCGGCATTGCCGATGTCGATCTGGCCGCAGGCGATGCGGTAGGGGCGGCCGTCCAGGGACAACGACTTGGTCAGGCCCGTCATGGCGTGCTTGGTCGTGGTGTACGCCACCGAGTGCGGGCGCGGGACATGCGCGGAGATGGAGCCGTTGTTGATGATCCGCCCGCCTTGCGGGTCCTGCTCCTTCATCTGCCGGAACGCCGCCTGCGCGCAGAGGAACGCACCGTTCAGGTTGGTGTCGACGACATGCCGCCACGCGTCGTACGACAGTTCCTCCACCGGGACGCCGCCCGGTCCGAACGTACCCGCGTTGTTGAAGAGCAGATCGAGGCGGCCGAACCGCTCGCGGACCGTGGCGAACAGCGCGGCCACGTCGTCCGGGCGCGACACGTCGGTGGGCACCCGGACGGCCTTCCCGCCCGTGGCCAGTGCCGCCGTCTCCGCCAGGGCCTCCTCGCGCCGTCCGGCCAGCGCCACCGACCAGCCCTCGCGCAGCAGTTCCACGGCGACGGCGCGGCCGATGCCGGAGCCCGCGCCGGTGACGATCGCGATCTTCGATTGCACGTCGTTCATGGGCCCGCAGAGTACGGGAGGGACGGGCCGGCGGAGCTCACCGTCCACCATGCGGCGGGCCTCCCGGCCGGCCCGGCCGAGCTGAGAACATGGACGCCGGACCGACGAGCAGGGAGGGGAGCATGCCCGAGCGCGAGCCGAGCACGCAACGGCGCGAGGACGACCACCCGGACGGCACAGAAGGCACGGACGGCATACCGGAGGCGGGGCGTGCCTCCCGCGCGCTCCGCCGCACCGGCATCCTCGTCACCCTCGCGCTCGGCGGCCTCACCGCCGTACCGCCCCTGTCCATGGACATGTACCTCCCGGCGCTCCCGGAGGTGACCTCCTCGCTGCACGCGCCCGCCGCGACCGTGCAGCTCACCCTCGCCGGCTGCCTCGCCGGCATGGCGCTCGGCCAGCTCGTCGTCGGCCCGATGAGCGACAAGTGGGGCCGCAGACGGCCGTTGCTCATCGGACTGCTCGTCTACGTCGCCGCCACCGCCGCCTGTGCCTTCGCGCCGAACGTCGCACTGCTCATCGCCTTCCGCCTCGCGCAGGGCCTCGCGGGCGCCGCGGGCATCGTCATCGCCCGCGCCGTCGTCCGCGATCTGTACGACGGCGTGGCCATGGCGCGGTTCTTCTCCACCCTCATGCTGATCTCGGGCACCGCGCCGATCGTCGCTCCGCTCATCGGCGGACAGGTGCTCCGCTTCACCGACTGGCGGGGCGTGTTCTACGTCCTCACCGCCGTCGGCACCCTCCTCACCACGCTCGTCTGGTTCCGGCTCCCCGAGACGCTGGAACCCGCACGCAGGCACGCGGGAGGCGTGGGTGAGGCGCTGCGCACCATGCGCGGGCTGCTCGGCGACCGCGCCTTCAGCGGGTACATGATCGCGGGCGGCTTCGCGTTCGCCGCGCTGTTCGCGTACATCTCGGCCTCGCCGTTCGTCATCCAGGACATCTACGGGGCCTCGCCGCAGACCTTCTCGCTGCTCTTCGGCCTCAACTCGGTCGGCCTGGTCACCGTGGGCCAGATCAACGGCAAGGTGCTCGCCGGCCGGGTCAGCCTCGACAAGGCGCTCGGGGCGGGCCTCGCCGTGATCACGCTCGCCGCGGCCGCGCTCCTGCTCATGACGAGCGGCGTCCTCGGCGACGTCGGGCTCGCCCCCGTCGCCGCCGCGCTGTTCGTGCTGATGTCCGCGATGGGCCTCGTCATGCCCAACACCAACACCCTCGCGCTGCTGCGCGCCGAACACGCCGCCGGTTCCGCGTCCGCGCTCATCGGTACCTCCGCCTTCCTGATCGGCGCGGTCGCCTCGCCGCTCGTCGGCGTCGCGGGCGAGCACACCGCCGTCCCGATGGCCGTCGTCCAGCTGGCCTCCGCACTGGTCGCCGTCGGATGCTTCGTGGGACTGTGCCGTCCGCTGCGCCCGCGTCCCCCGCACGTACGGCCGCAGCGGGCAGAGCATGCACCGGACGACGAGGAGGTGGCGGGCTGAGCACCGCACGACTGCGCACCGGCACCCCGGAGCGCGCCGGGCTCGACCCCGACGCGCTCGCCCGGCTCGTCGACGGGGTGCGCGCCCTGCCCGAGGGACCGCGGCCCTGGTGCGCGGGCACGGTGGTCGTCGCCGGGCGCGGGCCGGTGATCGCCGTCGAGGAGGCGGCGGGCTGGGCCGTCCGGTACGCCGCGTACGACCCGCACGTCGAGGCGGGCGTCGAGCTGCCGCGCGCCCGGTGGGTGCCGATGGGTACGGACACCCCTGTCGACCTCGCCTCGCTCACCAAGCTCTTCACGACCATCGCGGCGGTGCAGCAGCTGGAGCGCGGCACGCTCGGCATCGACGCGCGGATCGCCGCGTACGCGCCCGAGCTGACCGGCGCCGCCGCCCACGGCACCACCGTGCGGCAGCTGCTGACGCACACGTCCGGGCTGCGGCCCGAACTCCCGCTGTACGCACTGCCGGACCGGGCGGCGCGGCAGGCCGCGCTGTTCGCGGAGCCCCCCTCGTCGCCGCCCGGCGCCTACCGCTACTCCGACCTGAACATGCTGCTGCTCCAGCACGTTCTGGAGCGGATCACCCGGCGGACGCTGGACGTCCTGGTCCGGGACGGGATCACCCGGCCGCTCGGAATGACGGACACCGGGTTCGGACCGTGCCCCGGGGCCGCGGCGACCGAGGACCAGCGGCGGCCCTGGGCCAAGGCGGACCGGGGGATGCTGCGGGGGGACGTCCACGACGAGAACGCGTGGGCGCTCGGCGGGGTCGCGGGCCATGCCGGACTCTTCTCGACCGCACGGGACCTCGCGGTCCTCTGCCGTGCCCTGCTGTCCGGCGGTGCCTACGGGCCCGCCCGGATCCTGGGCTCCGACTACGTCGACCTGATGCTGACCGCACCCGGACTGGGCTTCGCGCTCGACCAGCCCTGGTTCATGGGCGAGCTCGCCGGGCGCGGCGCGGCGGGCCACACGGGGTTCACGGGCACGTCCCTGGTCCTCGACCGGGCCACCGACACGTTCCTGGTGCTGCTCGCGAACACGGTCCACCCCGTCCGCCGGGGGCCGGACAACGGGCCGCGGGCCGCGGCGGCGACCTGGCTGGCACGCGCCGCGGGGTGACCCGGCCAGGGGGTGCCGTCGCCCCGGGGCACCTCCCGGGTTCCTGAGGAACCGGGGGCACCGGGCCTCTGCAGGCGCGGGGCAGGCCCTGGAGAGACGGGGCAGCCGGGCCCTGGAAGCACGGGCCAGCCGGGCCCAGGAAGCACGGGGCGGGCTCCTGGGGCACCGGGGAGGAAGGACCGCCCGTGGCGGGGCGGGCCGCGCGTCCGTGCCGCGGTGGGTGCGGGCCCGGCGGGGGCGGCGGGGGGCTGCCGGACGGAGCCTAGAATCACGGGGTGAACGACCCCGTGCCCTCCGCCGAAACCCTGCGCGCCGCGCTCGACGCGCTGCTGGACGGGCTCCCGCCCTCGCAGGCAGCGCAGGCCGTCGCGCGTCTCATCGAGAACTACCGCGGCCGCACCCCGACCGACGCCCCCGTCCTGCGGGACCGCTCCGACGTAGCCGCCTACGCCGCCTACCGGATGCCCGCGACCTTCGAAGCGGTGCGCGCGGCCCTCGCCGCCCTCGCGGACGCGGCCCCCGAGACCTGGACGCCCGAGAGCCATGTGGACGTCGGCGGCGGCACGGGCGCCGCGACCTGGGCGGTCGCCGCGACCTGGCCCCGGCCCCGCCCGGTGACCGTCCTCGACTGGGCCGAGCCGGCCCTCGCACTCGGCCGCGAGCTGGCCGCCGCCAACCCGGTGCTGCACGGCACCACCGAGTGGCGCCGCACCCGTATCGGCGCGACGCTCGGCATCGACGCCACCGACCTCGTGACCGTCAGCTACGTGCTCGGCGAACTCACCGAGAACGACCGGCACGTGGTGGTGGACGCCGCGGCCCGTGCCGCCCGGGCGGTGGTGATCGTCGAACCGGGCACCCCCGACGGCTACGCCCGCATCATCGAGGCCCGGCAGCGGCTCGTGGACGCCGGTTTCCACATCGCCGCCCCGTGCCCGCACGATGCGGCGTGCCCCATCGTGCCCGGCACCGACTGGTGCCACTTCTCGGCGCGGGTGAGCCGCTCGTCGCTGCACCGGCAGGTCAAGGGCGGCTCCCTCGCGTACGAGGACGAGAAGTTCAGCTATGTGGCGGCGACCAGGTTCCCCGTCGGGCCCGCCACCTCCCGGGTCGTGCGGCGGCCCCAGATCCGCAAGGGGCAGGTACTCCTCGACCTGTGCACGGCCGACGAGGTGCTCCGCCGGGACACGGTGACCAAGCGGCACGGGGCGCTCTACCGCGCGGCCCGGGACGCGGACTGGGGCGACGCCTGGCCGCCGCCCGCCGAGTGAGGGCTACAGCCGCAGCTCCTGGGTGCAGCACTTCACGCTGCCGCCGCCCTTGAGTAGTTCGGAGAGGTCCATGCCGATCGGCTCGAAGCCGCGCTCCCGCAGCGGCGCGAACAGCCCGAGCGCCGCCTGCGGCACCAGCACATGCAGGCCGTCGGAGACGGAGTTCAGGCCGAAGGCGCTCGCGTCCCTCTCCTCGACGACCAGAGCGTCGGGGAACAGCCGGCGCAGCACGGCCTGGCTGCCCGGCGAGAACGCGCCCGGGTAGTACATGACGTGGTCCGCCGCGTCGTCGAGGACGGCGAGGGCCGTGTCCAGGTGGTAGTAGCGGGGGTCCACGAGGTCGAGGCCGATCACGGGCCGGCCGAAGTACTCCTGTGCCTCACCGTGCGACAGGGGACTCGCCCGGAAGCCGCGCCCGGCCAGGATGTACGACGCGGTGACCGCGAAGTCGCCCTCGCCCTCGTTGACGTGGACCGGCTCGTGCACGTCGTCGAAGCCCTGGGAGCGGAACCACTGCGCATGGGCCTCGGCCTCGGCCGTGCGTTCCGCGAAGGCGAACCGGGCGAGCAGCACCCGTCCGTCGACCACGGTCGCACCGTTGGCCGCGAACACCATGTCGGGCAGCGACTCGCGGGGCTCGAGCACGTCGACGGTGTGGCCGAGCGAGCGGTAGCGGTCACGCAGGTCCTCCCACTGGGCGAGGGCGAGCGGGACGTCGACCGGTTTCGCGGGATCCATCCAGGGGTTGATGGAGTACGTGACCTTGAAGTGCGCCGGTGGGCACATGAGATAACGCCGGGGTGTGGCGTGACGTCGGGGCAATGAGGTCTCCTCACAACCGCAGGGTCTGCTGCTGCGCCTGCTGCGGGCAGCTGATGCCCATGGTGCGGTCTCCGAGGCCCCTGCGCTGTGCACCGAACGGGTGATTGTGCAGACGTTCATTCTGTGCAATGGGCGCGTCGCCGCCCGGTCTTCCGGACGTCATGTCACCCCGGGCCCGTGGTTCCCGGCCAACGGGCCGGGTCCGAGACGGCACGTCTCGACTCGTACCACTGTTAGATTCGAGCCATGGCCTCGAACACCGACTCGTCGACTCCGTCGAAACCAGCCCCCGACGCCGCGCGCCGCAGCCAGCGCTCGCGACGCGCCATCTACGAAGCCGCCCTCGCCCTCGTCGGCGAGGCGGGCTACGCACGGACCACCATCGAGGGCATCGCCGCCCGCGCCGGTGTCGGCAAGCAGACCATCTACCGCTGGTGGCCGTCGAAGGCCGATGTGCTCCTCGAGGCCTTCCTCGACCGCGGGGAGCAGGCCGCCGCGGCCGCGGGCGGGACGAGCGGCGCGTACCCCTTCCCCGACACCGGGGATCTGGAGGCCGACCTGAAGTTCGTGCTGCGGGCCACCGTCGACGAACTTCTCGACCCCGCCTTCGATGCCCCCGCCCGCGCCCTGGCCGCCGAGGGCCTGATCGACGCCCGGCTCGGCGCCGAGTTCGTCGCCCAGCTCCTCGAACCACAGCTCCAGTTGTACGTCGAGCGGCTCCGCTCCGCCCAGCGCGCCGGCGAGGTGCGCGCCGACATCGACCCGCGCATCGCGCTGGAGCTCTTCGTGTCACCGCTCGCCCAGCGCTGGCTCCAGCGGACCGGCCCCCTGAGTCACGCCTACGCCGACACCCTCGTCGAGTACGCCCTGCACGGCCTCACCCCGCGCTGAGCACCCGCGCCCTGCCCGCGCCGAGCCCCCAAGCCCCGCCCCGCACCGAGCCCTTGCGCGCATCACTCCCGCCGGGCCGGGAGGGCGTCATCCCGAGCCCGGTCCCGCGCGCACCGGCGTACGGGCGAGCAGCCCCGGCGCGTCCGACAGGACCCCGTCGCAGCCCAGCCGCAGCACACGGTCGCGTTCCGCCGGGGTGTTCACCGTGTGCGCCCAGACGTGCGGGACGCCCGAGCGGACGGCGCGTACGAGATCGGCGTCCCTGGCCCGATGGTCCACGTCGAGGACGGTCACGAAGGACGCCCAGCGCTCGGGCCGGTCCGTCCGCAGCTGTTCGTCCGACCGCCACAGCTGGGCGAGCAGGCCCAGCCGGTGCGCCTGCTCGGCGACCTCGGGGCGGTTGGAGTTCACCAGCACGGAACGCGTCAGCCCGCGTTCCCCGATCATCCCGGCCAGGGTGTCCAGGCTCGCCGGGTCCTTCGCCTCCAGGGTCAGCACGGTGCGGCCGCCGAAGCGGTCCAGGACCTCGGCGACCGTCGCCGGGCGCTCGGCGGCCCAGTGGCCCGGCAGTGCCTCGTCCGGACGCAGCCGCACCGCGCGCCACTCGTCGGCCGTGAGGTCCTTCACCGGCCCCGTGGAGTACGTCGTGCGGTCCAGATCCGCGTCGTGCATGACCACGACCGTGCCGTCGCGCAGCATCCGCGTGTCGAAGTCGAGCACCTGCGCCGTCCCGCGCCGGAAGGCGGCCGTCAGCCCGGACATGCTGTTCTCGGGCACCTCCAGGGCGCCGCCGCGGTGGGCCGTGTACACGACGCGGGGGAGTGACGCCATCGTCAGCGGGCTGCCGCCCCACTCGAGCGGGAGCGGCACGCCGGCCGGCGCGGTGAGGGTCAGTGACAGCAGCCCCGTCAGCACACTCCTTGTGACCATGAGGCCCACCGTAGGCGGGCAAATCGGGACATGCCCCCTGATGTCATCCGGAGGAAGCATCGTCCGGAGCACCCCGGATGGGGGCTCCGGCCACCCGGCGCGCAGGATGGTGCCACCATGGACGGCACAGCACGGCACAGGACAGCACGGCACTAGGGCGAGGTGAGGGGAGAGATGGGCACTGAGTTCGGTCGCCGGTCCGGCGGACAGGGCAGGATTTCCCAGTGGCTGCGTGGTCGCCGTCCGAAGGGCGCGACGGACGACGGCGGCCGGGAGGACCTGTTGCTGGCCGCTGCACAGGCCGGTCTGCCGCTCGCGCCCGCCGCACACCCGGTCGGCTACCGGTGTTCGTGCGAACGGATCGGCTGCCCCACGCCCGCCCGGCATCCGCTCTCCTTCGCCTGGCAGACCCAGGCCACGACCGACCGTGCGCAGATCGAGCGGTGGTCCCGGGAGCAGCCCGACGCCAACTTCATCACCGCCACCGGGATGACCCACGACGTCCTCGACGTCCCCGTCGATGCGGGGCGCGAGGCGCTGCGACGGCTGCTCGAGGCCGGTGTCGAGGTGGGGCCCGTCGCCGAGAGCGTTCCGGAGGGCGGGGACGGGCGGATGCTCTTCTTCACGCTCACCCGGGGGACGCCGGAGGACGAGGACGAGTGGTGGCCGTGCGAACTCGACTGCCACCCGGAGACGATGGACGAGCACCCCGGGCTGCGGTGGCACTGCCGGGGTTCGTACGTGCTGATGCCGCCCGCCCGGCTGGCCGGTGACTCCGGACAGGTCACCTGGGTCCGCGGACCGGAGCATCCGCTTCCCGAACCCCTGACCCTCCTCGAGGTACTGACGGACTGCCTGACCGAGGCCACGGCCGACGTCGTGCCGTAGCCCCGCGCCCGGCTCCTGGGAGGGCGCCGCGGGCCCTGCGCGGGGCCGCTATTCGCCCACCGCCCCCGTGAGGCCCTGGATCCGGTTCAGGAACTCCACCCGGTGGTCGGCGGCCGTTTGCTCCGGGTCCAGGACCGCCTGGTTGGAGACCCGCTCCAGGGTGACGGACTGCTTGGCGTCGCCCGTCATCAGAGCCTTGACGTCGGGGCTTATGTTCAGGTTCAGGCCCTTGGCGGCCGTCTGCTTCTCGTAGTGGTGGGTGGCGAAGAAGACGAGGGCGCCGCCGTCGGTCGTGCGCAGCCCCACGGGCGCGTACGCGCCGCCGGACAGGGGCTGGTCGATGTACTGCGTGGACAGTCCGGGGCGGGTCGCGTTCTTCTTGCGCTGGGCGCGCCACTGCGAGGTGTGCTGTCCGGGGGCGAAGGCGTCACCGCCGTCCGCCAGATACCTCGCGTAGCCCGGGCTGAGGTCCCTGGGCGCGACCGCCAGAGCCGTGGAGTCCGGCGACACGGGCCGGGCCCAGCCCTTCCCGTCCTCGGCGAAGGACGGCACCTTGGCGGGCGGGACGATCGTCAGATAGGTCGCCTCCCACACCGCGTCGGGGCCGCTGCGGGTGAAGACGACGAGCCAGCGGTCGGGGTGCTTCGGGTCGGCGTTCCGGTTCGACTCGGTGTCGGCCAGGAAGAACTTGGGCCAGCCGGCCATCCTGGGGACCGTGAACTTCGCGTCCGTCAGCACCAGGGGCGAGAAGTCGGGATTGCCACCCGGGTTGCCGGCGTGCTTGGCCTTCAGGCCGGCCTGGTTGATGTCGCCCAGCGCACCGTCGACCCGGCTCGCGTCGAGGGCGGGGTCGAAGGCCTTGTCGGCCTTGTTGTAGGCGGTGGTGAAGCTCTTGAGGGCACGGGCGGCCTCGGTCCTGGTCGCCGCCGGGATCACCTCCCGCTCCCCGTGCACCGTCACACACCCGCTCGCCGTCGCGGCGAGTACCGTCACCGTCGCCGCCGCGGGAACGCGCCGGCCCAGCCTGCGAAGCCTGCTCATCGGGTCCCTTCACCTTCCCCTTCCCGGAGGCGAAACCTTACCGGGGCCGGGAAGCCGCGGAACGACGGGATGACGAACGGCGCCCGGCCGGCCGCCCCGCCGTGGTACGGGGTGGCCGGCCGGGCGCCGGGTGGTGCGGTTCAGACTTCCTCGCGGACCGGGGAAGCCGGCTGCGACGCCGGCTTCTTGGGGCCGAAGCCGACGGAGGAGAGGAACAGCGCGAGCGTCGGGATCAGGTACAGCGCCCACACCGTCACCTGCACGACGGTCGGGTCGGGCTGGAAGTTGAACACGCCCTTCAGCAGCGTCCCGTACCAGCTGTCCGGCGCGATGGTCGCGCTGATGTCGAAGGCCTTGTCGGCGAGGCCGCCGATGAACCCGGCCTCCTGCAGGTCGTGGAAGCCGTACGCGAGGACGCCCGCCGCCACGACGACCAGCATGCCGCCGGTCCAGGTGAAGAACTTCGCCAGGTTGATGCGCAGCGCGCCGCGGTAGAACAGCCAGCCGAGGACGACCGCCGTCAGCAGACCGAGGATCACGCCGATCAGCGGGCCGTGCGTGCCGTCGTTCGAGGCGCGCACCGACGCCCACACGAACAGCGCCGTCTCCAGGCCCTCACGGCCGACCGCGAGGAACGCCGTGGCGACCAGCGCGCCCGTGCCCATCGCCAGCGCCGCGTCGAGCCTGCCCTGCAGCTCCGACTTCAGATGACGGGCGGTGCGCCGCATCCAGAAGACCATCCAGGTGACCAGGACGACCGCGATGATCGACAGGGAGCCGCCGAGGCCCTCCTGCGCCTGGAACGTCAGCTCCTGCGAGCCGAAGGTGAGCGCGAAGCCGAAGCCGAGCGCCAGCACGACGGCGATGCCGATGCCGATCCAGATGGGGCGCAGGGCGTCCTTGCGCTCCGTCTTCACCAGATAGGCGATCAGGATGCAGACGACGAGACTGGCCTCGAGGCCCTCGCGCAGACCGATCAGATAGTTCCCGAACACGTCTCAGGCCTCCTTGGAGAACAGCGCCCGGCCCCACCAGTCGCCCTTGTCGCGGACACCGGGAGGGACGGCGAAGACGGCGGAACTCACGTGCTGGATGTACTCGTTGAGGGCATCGTGGCGCGACAGGCTCTGCTGAAGCGGGATGAAGCCCTTGCGGACGTCACGCTGGTAGGCGAGGAAGAACAGTCCCGCCTCCAGCCGGCCGAGTCCGTCTGTGCCGTCCGTGAAGGAGTAGCCGCGGCGCAGGATCGTCACACCGTTGTTGGAGTCCGGGTGGGCGAGCCGGACGTGCGCGTCCGGCTTCATCGCCTTCAGGAACGGCTTGTCGTGCTCCTTCGCCTTGCCGACCGGGGCTCCCTCGCCCTTGTCGCGGCCGAACACGTCCTCCTGCTCCTGGAGCGAGGTGCGGTCCCAGGTCTCGATGTTCATACGGATACGCCGTGCGACCAGGTACGAGCCGCCGGTCATCCAGGACGACTTGGCGCCGGTGTCCTTGTCGCCGACCCACACGAACTTGTCGAGGCGGTCCGTCTCGGTGCCCGCGATGTTGCGGGTGCCGTCCTTGAAGCCCATCAGGTTGCGCGGGGTCTGCGCGTCCGGCGTGGTCGACGAGGTCTTGCCGAAGCCGAGCTGCGACCAGCGGATGGCGACCTTGCCGAAGCCGATCCGGGCGAGGTTGCGGACCGCGTGCACCGCGACCTGCGGGTCGTCCGCGCACGCCTGGATGCACAGGTCGCCGTCGCTGCGCGCCTTGTCGAGGTTGTCGCCGGGGAAGTGCGGCAGGTCGACCAGTGCCTCCGGGCGCCGCTCGTGCAGCCCGAACTTGTCGAACAGGGAGGGGCCGAAGCCGATCGTGAGCGTCAGCCGGGACGGCTTGAGGCCCAGCGCCTCGCCGGTGTCGTCCGGCGGGGCCTCGGCGAGCCCGCCGTACGCGCCCTCGCCGACCGTGTGGCCCTGCGTCATCCGGGCCGCCGCGGCGGTCCAGTCCTTCAGCAGCTGCACGAACTCGTCGCGGTCCTCGGTCTTCACGTCGAACGCGGCGAAGTGCAGCCGGTCCTGGACCGGCGTCGCGATACCGGCCTGGTGCGCGCCGTGGAACGGCACCGCGGCGCCGGTGTCCGCGACGGGCACCGCGTCGTCGCCGCCGCGCGTGGCGGCCATCGCACCGCCCGCCGCGGCGGCACCGAGCGCGAGTCCCGCGCCGCCCCAGCCCAGCAGCGAGCGCCGCGAAGGCGTCTGCTGCGCACTGTCCTGCTCGCCCGACTCCGCCGAGGCGTCCCGGATCGTGTCCGTCATGGTCGATCGGCCCTCCCGCTCTGCTCGGCTGCTGTTACTTGCTGACGACGGCGGCGGCGAGCTTCGACAGCGGCTCGGCGAGCGCGTTCACCGCGTCCGAGAGCTGCTTGCGGTCCGCCTTGCCGACCTTGTCGTACGAGGTGAAGTCGTAGGAGTTCTTGTCCTTGCGGTACTTGTCGAGCAGCGTGTTCAGCGAAGCGAACTGCTTGTCGAGCTCCTTGGTGAGCGCCGGGTCGTTCTCGGCGGCGACCGGCTTCAGCAGCTCGTACGACTTCTGCGCGCCCTCGACGTTGGCCTTGAAGTCGACCAGGTCGGTGTGGGAGTAGCGCTCCTCCTCGCCGGTGACCTTGCCGGTGGCGACCTCGTCGAGGAGCTCCTTGGCGCCGTTGGCCATCGAGGTCGGGCTGATCTCGGCGGTGCCGACGCGCTTCTGCCAGTCGGTCAGGTCCTTGACCAGCTGGTCGGCGAGGTCCTTCTCCCGCTGGCCGATCTTCTTGTCCTGCCAGAGCGACTTCTCCAGGCGGTGCCAGCCCGTCCAGTCCGTCTTCGGGTCCTGGCCGCTCGCCAGGCCGTCCTCGCGGACGTCGACCTTCGGGTCGATGTCGCCGAACGACTCCGCGACCGGCTCGGTGCGCTCCCAGCCGATGCGCGAGGGGGCGTACTGCTTCTTCGCGGCCTCGAGGTCGCCCTTCTTGACGGCGTCGGCGAAGGCCTTCGCCTCGGGCAGCGTCCGGTCGGCCTGCTCCTGGGCGTACTTGCGGTACTCGGCGACGGCCTTGTCCAGGCGCGGGTCGCGCTTGGCGGCCTTGCCGCCGGTCACGGTGACCTTCTGGCGGATGCCGTTGCCCTTCATACCGGGCTTGCAGGCGATCTCGTACGAGCCCGCCTTCACCTCGGCCGTGAGGTTCTGCGTCGTGCCCGGGCCGATGTTCTCGCGCTCGGCGACGATGCGGTCGTCCGGGAAGAGGATGTACACCTCGGTGACCTTGGAGCCCTTGTTCTCGACCGCGAGCTCGACGTGCCCGGCCGGGAACTGCTTCTTGGACACCTTGCACGTGTCGTCCGAGGCCGTCACCTTGACGACGTGGTCCCCGGAGGCTTTCCCGTCGGTCTTCTCCGCGCAACCGGTGACGGCGGTCAGAGCCGCCGCGGTGGCGGCGGCGGTGACGACGGAGAGTCGGACGGCTCGCATAGGGGCTCCAATGACGGGATTGCGCGGCGCCTCGTTCCAGTGAGGCAGGCCTAAGTTATCTGAGGCTTACCTGACTACTGCCCACGGGTCCAGTGATTCAGCTCTCATCGACGCTGTATGAGCGCGCGCAGATCACGCCAGCCCCATGAAGGAGTCATGCAGAGGTCAAGGGAGAGTCAAGGGCGGTGAGTGGATGCGCGGGCGGTGGCCGCTCCTGTTCAATGCCGGAGTGACTGATTACGACCTCCTGCGCGTCTTCTGCGGGCCCGGCGGCCGGGACGGGAACGAGCTCGCCGTCGTACGGAACGGGGCCACCGTCCCCGCCCAAGAGGACCGCCAGGCGCTGGCCGGAAAGCTCGGCTACAGCGAGACCGTCTTCGTCGACGACCCCGAGCGCGGCGTCATCGACATCTACACGCCGTCCCTGCGGCTGCCCTTCGCCGGACACCCGTGCGTCGGGGTGGCCTGGCTGCTGGACGTGCCCGAGCTGGTCACCCCGGCCGGGCCCGTCGGCACCCGGCTCGACGGCGAGTTCAGCTGGATCGAGGCGCGGCCCGAGTGGGCGCCCGCGCGCACGCTGCGGCGGTACGCCTCGGCCGCCGAGGTCGACGCGCTGCCCGTGCCGCCGCCCGGCGAGTGGGTGTACGCCTGGGCATGGGAGGACGAGGCCGCGGGGCGCGTACGGGCCCGCGCCTTTCCCGGGCGCGACGACAACATCGCCGAGGACGAGGCCACCGGGGCCGCGGCCCTGCTCCTCACGGCGGAGCTGGGCCGGGCGCTCAACATCACCCAGGGCAGGGGATCGCAGATCCTCACGGCGCCGGGGCCCGGAGGGTGGATCGAGGTGGGCGGCCGGGTCAGGCTGGAGTCGGCCGTACCCGGCTTCCCCCGCACTTGAGGCGCGGGGCGGGCGGGAGCCCCGCTTCGATCACGCGGTCAGCGGGAACTCGGCGCCGAGCGCCTGGAACACCGCGGTGTTGAACGCGAACGCCCGCTTGCACTCGGCGACGATCCGCTGCTTCTCCAGGTCGTCCACGGCGACCGCGTCGAGCAGGGCGCGGTACTCCCGCTTGAACGCGGCGGGGTTGCCGATGCCCTCGAAGACGTAGAAGCGCACCCCGTCCCCCTTGCGGGCGAAGCCCCAGGCCCTCTCCGCGCGGTCGCGGATGATCTGGCCGCCGGAGAGGTCGCCCAGATAGCGCGTGTAGTGGTGGGCCACATAGCCGCCGGACCAGCCCTGTGCGCACGCGGCGACGCGGTCCGCGTACGCCCGGGTCGCCGGGAGCGGGTCGGCCTCCTCGCGCCAGCGGGGACCCCGCAGATGTGCGAGGTCCCGCTCCAGTTCGCCCACCCGCATCAGCTCGGGCCGTATGAAGGGCCCCGCCAGAGGATCGTCGCGCAGCCCGTCCGCGCCGTCCTCCAGGGCGCGGTACACGAACCACAGCTGCTCGGTGTACCGCGCGTACGCGTCCACGCCGAGCCGGCCCCCGAGCAGGTCTCCCATGAACGACGAGGCCTCCGCCTCGGTGTGCTGTGCGTGCGACGCGGTGCGGATGACCGCCGAGAACGGCGCACTCTCCATGGCTGCTGACCCTCCACCCGAGTTTCCCGACATGGTGTCGGTAAAGACGCTACCCCGAAATCCCTGCCCGGACCCCGCGGCCCCATGTGGCACGGGGAGGCGGGGGAGGGCTTCCGGCCACGCGCGCGGAGCATGTCCGCGAAGGGCCGCCGGACGATCACCGCGCGGCCCGGACGCCAGGTCGGGGCCCGGTGGACGCGCCCGGCCCCGGATACGACGCACCCGCCCGGCCCCGTGCGGGGCCGGGCGGGCGCGGAAGGTGAGGGCGGGCCCGGGTGGCCGCCCTACGGCAGGGTCAGGATGTCCGCCCCGGCGGTCGTGACCACGAGGGTGTGCTCGAACTGGGCCGTGCGACGGCGGTCCTTGGTGACCACCGTCCAGCCGTCGTCCCACATGTCGTACTCATGGGTCCCGAGCGTGAGCATCGGCTCGATCGTGAACGTCATCCCCGGCTGCATCACGGTCGTCGCGTGCGGGCTGTCGTAGTGCGGGACGATCAGCCCCGAGTGGAACGACGAGTTGATGCCGTGCCCGGTGAAGTCACGGACCACGCCGTATCCGAACCGCTTGGCGTACGACTCGATGACCCGCCCGATGACGTTGATCTGGCGGCCCGGCTTCACGGCCTTGATCGCCCGGTTCAGCGCCTCGCGGGTCCGCTCCACGAGCAGCCGGCTCTCGTCGTCGACGTCCCCGACGAGATACGTCGCGTTGTTGTCGCCGTGGACCCCGCCGATGTACGCGGTCACGTCGAGGTTGACGATGTCGCCGTCACGCAGCACCGTCGAGTCGGGGATGCCGTGGCAGATCACCTCGTTGACCGAGGTGCACAGGGACTTGGGGAAGCCGCGGTAGCCGAGCGTCGAGGGGTAGGCCCCGTGGTCGCACATGTAGGCGTGGGCCACCCGGTCCAGCTCGTCCGTGGTCACGCCCGGGGCGATGATCTTCGCCGCCTCGGCCATGGCCTGTGCGGCGATGCGGCCGGCGATCCGCATCCGCTCGATCGTTTCGGCGTCCTGGACCTCTGGTCCCGCGTAGGGCGTGGGCGCGGGCTTGCCCACGTATTCGGGGCGCGCGATGTTTCCGGGCACGGGACGGGTGGGGGACAGCTCCCCTGGTACGAGCAGTGACTGGCCAGACATGCCAGCGAGTGTAGCCAGCGACCATGGGGCAGGATGGCCGCGTAGGCCGAGGAGGAGGAGCCGGTCATGGCCCTGTTCAAGAAGCGGACCGAGGGAAAGCCGGGCGAGTGGTACTACTGCCTGGAGCACAAGAAGGTCGAAGAGGGGCCGGAGTGTCCCGCGAAGGACCGGTTCGGTCCGTACGCGTCGCCCGAGGAGGCGGCGCACGCGATGGAGAAGGCCGAGGAGCGCAACCTCCAGTGGGAGACCGACCCGCGCTGGCACGACGCGTCCGGTGAGTCCGACGCCGACTGACCCGGCACGCCCACCCGTCCGGCCGTCCGCCGGGCCCGTCGGCCCGGCGTGATCCGTACGGCACCCCCGAGGTGCGGTCCGCAGCCCGGCTGCGGTCCGCACCTCGTCGGTCCGGGAGCCCCCCGCCGGTCCGGAGCGTTCACCACCTGGCCGGCGGCGGGGACGTCAGATGGTCCGCGAGCCGGTACAGCCGGTCGCGGAGGCGGTGTCCCACCCGCGGGGACGGCAGGGAGTTCTCGCCGGCGGCCGCGCCGACCAGGTGCTGGACGGTGTCCAGGTCCAGGTCCTGGGTGTCCGGGACCGCCAGAGCCTCATGGGACATGGCGTGCAGTTCGCGGTCCCCCGCGTCGAGGGCGAGCACCGTCGCGCCGGCCCGCCGTGCGTCGTACACCCGCTCCAGGAGCGCCGCCCCCGGTGCGTCGGGCGCGACGACGAGCAGGGTCTCACCGCGGCGCACCGCCTCGAGCCGGCCGAGGCCCACCGCGAGATGCCCCGGCGGCAATCCGCACGGCACCCGGTGCCTGACCAGTGTCGGGGACAGTTCCGGGGTCCCCGACCACGCGGCCTCGTCCACCAGATGGGCGGCGAGATGCCAGGGCTCGTACTCCGCCGTACCCACCAGCAGCAGCCCGCCCCCGTGCGGCACCACCGACGAGCGCAGCGCCCCGGCGAACCGGCGCGTCGCGCCCAGCCACTCCGTTCCGGCGAGAACCTCACGCAACAGTGCGACCCGTACGGCGTCCATGGCCTGCATCCTGCCAGGGCGGCCGACTCGTCAGGCGGAGTTCGCCGGGAATTCCACCGACGTGGGCAGAGCGCTTTCCCGCGGGGAACCCGCCGTGCGACGAGCCTTGACGGTGACCAAGCGGCTCCCTAGGGTCACGACAGGACAAAGGACGTCCTACGTCCACCGAGAGGTTGGGCCGCCATGCCGAGCGAGGTGTCCGTGCCGTTCCGGTCGGGACGCGAGGGGTACGCCGGCTTCCGCATCCCCGCCGTGGTGGTCACCGCCGCCGGCACCCTGCTCGCCTTCTGCGAGGGCCGCGTCGGCTCCCGCGACGACTTCGGCGACATCGACATCGTCCTCAAGCGCTCCACCGACGGCGGGCGCACCTGGGGCCCCCTCCGGGTCGTCGCCCGGAACGGCCACGACCTGGCCGGCAACCCCGCCCCCGTCGTCCTCGACACCGGCCGCGTCCTCCTGGTCCACATCCGCAACGCCGCCTCCGCCACCGAGGACGACATCCGGCGCGGCAAGGTCCCCGCCCCGCTCGGCCGGCGCGTGTGGATCCAGCACAGCGACGACGACGGAGGCACCTGGTCGAGCGCGCGCGAGATCACCGCGAGCACCAGGAAACCCGGCTGGCGGTGGTACGCCACCACGCCCGGCCACGCCCTCCAGCTCGGCGGCGGCCGGGTCGTCGTGCCCGCCAACCACTCCTTGCCGCCCGCCGCGGGCGACGACGGCACCGAGGGCCGGTACAACGGCGGCCACTGCCTGCTGTCCGACGACCGCGGCGCGACCTGGCGCATCGGATACGTCGACGACAACACCGACGGCTACATCAACGCCAACGAGACCACTGCCGCCGAACTCCCCGACGGGCGCGTCTACTTCAACACACGCAACGACTCGCCCTCGCCCGGAACCCGCGCCGACGCCCACTCCCGCGACGGCGGCAGCACCCTCGTCGGAGCGTTCCGGCCGCAGGCCGGGCTCGTCGGCCCCGTCGTCCAGGGCAGCCTGCTCCAGCTGCGCGACCCGGACGTGCTGCTGTTCTCCGGCCCCGCCGACCCCGGCTTCCGCGCCCTGATGACCATCCGCGCCTCCGGCGACGGCGGCACCACCTGGCGCACCGCCCACACCGTCGACGGACTGCCCGCCGCCTACTCCGACCTCGTGCGCGTCGACGACACGACCGTGGGACTGCTCTACGAGACGGGCGACTTCAGCGCGTACGAGACGATCACCTTCCGCCGGACACCCGTGGAGGAACTGGCATGAGCCGCATCGCACGCCCCGACGGCCCGCACGGACCGAACCGCAGAACCGTCCTCGGCTCGGCCGCCGCCGTCGCCGCCGGGCTCGGCCTCGCCGGATGCGGCGACAGCGGGGACGGCGGCGGCACGAAGCCCGCCGGCCGCAGGAAGGGCGAGAAGATCACGCTCACCTTCTGGTCCTGGGTACCGGGGATGGAGAAGACCGTCGACCTGTGGAACGGCAGGAACCCGGACGTCCAGGTCAAGCTGGAGAAGGTGTCCGCGGTCAACGGCGCGCAGTACGCGAAGATGCACGCCGCCATAAAGGCGGGCAATCCGCCGGACCTCGGCCAGATCGAGTACGCGGTCGTGCCCAGCTTCCTGCTCGACCGGGGGCTCGCCGACCTCACCGACTACGGCGCGGCGGACGCCAAGGGCAAGTTCGAGGGCTGGCTGTGGCAGCAGTCCGTGTTCGGCGACGCCGTGTACGCCGTCCCCCAGGACTCCGGCCCGATGGGCCTCTTCGTCCGGCAGGACCTCTTCGACAAGTGGGACGTCACGACGCCGACGACCTGGGACGAGTACGAGGCGGCCGCGAAGGTGATCCGCGCGAAGGGCGCCTGGATCGAGACGTTCTCACCGACCAACGGCAACCGCTTCGCCGGCTACGCCTGGCAGGCCGGGGCGCGCTGGTTCCGCACCGAGGGGGACCGCTGGATCGTCTCCATCGACGACGAACCCACCCGGAAGGTCGCCGACTACTGGGAGAACCTGGTCCGCAGCAAGCTGATCAAGACCATTCCGGACCGGCAGAACGAGTGGTACAAGGACCTCCAGAGCGGGCAGATCACCTCCTGGATCGGGGCCAGCTGGGGCGACGCCCTCATCCAGGGCAACGCCCCGAGGACCGCGGGGAAGTGGCGTGTCGCCGCCCTGCCGCAGTGGACGAAGGGCGGCAATGCCAGCGCCAACTGGGGCGGCTCCACCACCGCCGTGTTCGCCAAGTCCAAGTACCCGCAGGACGCCATGGACTTCGCCGTCTGGCTCAACTCCGACCCGGCGTCCGTCAAGCTGCTGATCGAGGGCGGCTACGGCTTCCCCAGTGCCCCGGGCGCCTACCGGCCCGCCGAACTGGAGAGCCGCAAGGACTTCTTCGGCGGTCAGGACTACAGCGACGTCTTCCGGAAGTCCGCCGCCGCCGTCGACACCAGCTGGAAGTGGGGCCCCGCGACGGACGTCCTCTACCAGCAGCTCGGCGACGCCTTCACCGCGGCGATCGCCGGCAGGGGCAGCTTCCGCGACGTCCTGAAGAAGGTGCAGCGGCAGACCGTCGCCGATCTGAAGGACAAGGGGCTGAAGGCGGAGGCGGGGTGAGCGGTACCACCACCAGGTACGCCGAGCCCGCGCAGGTCCGCCCGGTCCCGGTCGCCGGACGGCGCAGGGCCGGCTCCCGTGCCCGCCGTGACACCCGCACGGCGGCGGCCTTCCTGCTGCCGTTCCTCGCGCTCTTCGCGCTCTGCTTCGTCGCGCCCATCGGCTACGCGGTGTACGAGTCGCTGCTGAGGTCCGAACGGTCGGGGCCGCTCGGGCTCGGCGGGGCGCACGAGGTCTACGCGGGACTCGCGAACTACACGCACGCCCTGCACGACGAGCAGTTCCTGTCCGGGTTCGGGCGGGTACTGCTGTTCGGGGTGGTGCAGATCCCCGTGATGATCTGCCTCGCCACCGCGCTCGCCCTGCTCCTGGAGGCCGCGAGCGCCCGCTGGGTCGGCTTCTTCCGCACGGCGTACTTCCTGCCGTACGGGATCCCGGGCGTGATCGCCTCGATCCTGTGGGGATTCCTCTACGTCCCCGGGATCAGCCCCTTCGTGAAGATGGCCCAATCGGCGGGCTGGCACATCGACTTCCTCGGCCCGCACACCGTGCTGTGGTCCATCGCCAACATCGTCACCTGGCAGTACACCGGCTACAACATGCTCGTTCTGGTCGCCCAGCTGAAGGCCGTCCCCGAGGAGCTGTACGAGGCCGCGCGCATCGACGGCGCGAACGCCTGGCAGGTCGCCCGGCACATCAAGCTCCCGCTGATCAGGCCCGCGCTGGTCCTCACCGCCGTGTTCAGCATCATCGGCACGCTCCAGCTCTTCGCCGAACCGATGGTGCTGCGGCCGCTCACCAACACCATCGACTCCGGCTACACGCCCAACCTGCACGCCTACAACCAGGCCTTCACCGGGAACAACCAGCACCTCGCCGCCGCGGAGGCGGTCCTGCTTGCACTGGTCGCCTGCGTGCTCAGCTTCGGGTTCCTGCGGCTCACCGGACGCAAGGACCCGGGGGGCGGGGGTGCGGGCCCGTGAGCGGCACACCGGCGACCCGGCCTCCCGTCCGGTACCGGATCATCACCGTCTCGCTGCTGTCCGTCGCAGCGCTCTACTTCCTGGTGCCCGTGTACTGGCTGGCGGTGTCGGCCACCAAGAACACCCCCGACCTCTTCGGCACGTTCGGCTTCTGGTTCGCCCATCCGCACCCGCTCACCTACCTGCACGACGTCCTGACCCACCAGGACGGCATCTTCCTGCGGTGGTTCGCGAACTCCCTCGTCTACGCGGGTGTGGGCGCCGTCGCCGCCACCCTGCTGTCGGCCGCCGCCGGGTACGCCCTCGCCAAGTTCCCCTTCCCCGGCCGGAACGCGGTCCTCAACCTGGTCCTGGCGGGGGTGCTGATCCCGGCCACCGCACTGGCCCTGCCGCTCTACTTCCTGTTCAGCGGACTGGGCCTCGCCGACACCTACTGGGCGGTGCTGGTGCCGAGCACGGTGAGCCCGTTCGGGGTGTACCTGTGCCGGATCTACGCCGCCGCCGCCGTCCCCGACGCGCTGCTGGAGGCCGCCCGGCTGGACGGTGCGGGGGAGGGGCGCATCTTCGGCGGCCTGGTGCTGCGGCTGATGTCGCCCGCGCTCGTCACGGTCTTCCTGTTCCAGTTCGTGCACATCTGGAACAACTTCTTCCTGCCGCTCGTGATGCTCGACGACTCCGATCTCTATCCGCTCCAGCTCGGTCTCACCCAGTGGCTCGGCTACGCGGACCGGCAGCCCGTGCTCTACCAGTACACGGTCGGCGGCGCCCTGCTGTCGGTCCTGCCGCTGATGGTGCTGATGGGCGTGCTCCAGAAGTACTGGAGGGAGGGCCTCGCGGACGGCAGCCTCAAGGCGTGATGCTCCCCGACGCCGACGTGATCTCCCCGCCGGAGCAGCGCGTAAGGTCGCCGTATGACTACTTCCTCTTCCGGCAGCGTGCAGTCCGGCGGCGGGCAGAAGCCCCCCGCCAAGGACCCCTGGGAGCTGCCCGATGTGTCCGGGCTGGTCGTCGGCGTGCTCGGCGGTACCGGTGACCAGGGCCGCGGGCTCGCCCACCGGCTGGCCAGGGCCGGCCAGAAGGTGATCGTCGGCTCGCGCGCCGCCGAGCGGGCGCACACCGCCGCCGAGGAACTGGGCTACGGGGTCGAGGGCGCCGAGAACGCCGAGTGCGCACGGCGCAGCGATGTCGTGATCATCGCCGTGCCGTGGGAGGGGCACGCCAAGACCCTGGAGGCGCTGCGCGAGGACCTCGCCGGGAAGATCGTCGTGGACTGCGTCAACCCGCTCGGGTTCGACAAGAAGGGCGCCTACGCGATCAAGCCCGAGGAGGGCAGCGCCGCCGAGCAGGCTGCCGCCCTGCTGCCGGACTCGCGCGTCACCGCCGCGTTCCACCACCTGTCCGCCGTGCTGCTCCAGGACGAGTCGATCGACGAGATCGACACCGATGTGATGGTGCTGGGCGAGAGCCGCGCCGACACGGATGTGGTGCAGGCGCTCGCCGCCCGCATCCCCGGCATGCGCGGCGTCTACGCGGGGCGGCTGCGCAACGCCCACCAGGTCGAGTCCCTGGTCGCCAACCTGATCTCGGTGAACCGCCGGTACAAGGCCCACGCGGGCCTGAGGGTCACGGACGTCTGACGAGTGCGGGGGGCCCGCGGGGCCGAGGACGCGGTGAACGGGCGCCCCGGGCCCGAGGGGTGCGGAGGCGCTGAACGAGGTGCCCGGGCGACCCCGGGCCCGCCCGGCGCGCACACCGGCCCCCGGCCGTGTGCCGGCCCGCTGAGGGCATGGGGGACACTGGTGCCACGCAGTGTCCCCCGACAGGAGCCGACCCCATGCCCCGCCTCGCCCTCTACGCCCTCGCCGTCTGCGCGCTCGCCGTCGCCGCGGCCGTCGTCTCCTTCGCCCAGGGCAGCTGGCTCGGTGTCGTCTGGGTCCTGCTGGCGGGCGTGTCGTCCAACATGTGCTGGTACTACCTGCGCCGCGCCAAGGTGCAGCGCGAGGCGTCGACGCCCGGCGCCTGACCCGGCCGCTACGGAGTGAGCTGCGGGATCTGCGGGGTGCCCTGCCAGAACCTGTACAGCTGCTGGCCCCAGTAGGTGTCCCACTCGGTGACGCCCAGCGCCCGCAGCAGTGCGTGCACCACATCGAAGAACGCGACGTTGATCCCCGGGATCCACAGCACCGCGAACACGGCCAGCAGCCCGAAGGGCGCGAACGGCTCCACCTGGCGGCGGATCTTGTACGACAGCCACGGCTCGATCACGCCGTACCCGTCCAGGCCGGGCACGGGCAGGAAGTTCAGGATCGCCGCCGTCACCTGGAGCAGCGCCAGGAACCCCAGGGCGTACCGGAAGGTGTCCGGGACCCCCGACAGGGCGTGCAGCCAGAACGGGGCCGTGCACACCACGGCGAACAGCACGTTCGTCAGCGGGCCGGCCGCGGAGATCAGGCTGTGCCGCCAACGGCCCTTGATCCGGCTGCGCTCGATGAACACCGCACCGCCCGGCAGGCCGATCCCGCCCATGATCACGAACAGGACGGGCAGGACGATGCTCAGCAGGGCGTGTGTGTAGGCGAGCGGATTGAGCGTGAGATAACCCTTCGCGCCGATCGAGATGTCGCCGCTGTGCAGCGCGGTGCGCGCATGCGCGTACTCGTGCAGACACAGCGAGACGACCCACGCGCCCGTCACGAACAGGAACACCGCGAACCCCGGCTGCTCCGCGAAGTCGGTCCATGCCGCCCAGCCGGCGACCGCCGTGACGGCCACGATCCCCAGGAAGACGGGACTGATCCTGCGGTCACTGCGCCGGACGGCGGCGGTAGAGGTCATGGGGCGGGGCTCCTGGTCCTCGGATGGCTGCGGGCACGGGCGGCTCGAACGTACCCGTTTCCCGGCCGTCCGTCGCCACCGCTGTGCCCGGCGGTCTCTGCGGAAAACGTCTCGCGGCACGCCCCGAGTTCCGGCGAAGCTGGACCCATGGTGCTGTGGAACGTTTTCTACGCCGACTGGCAGATGGAGTGCTGCGGCACGCCCTTCGCCGTCGGCGACGAGGTGTCCTGGCCGCTGCTCCTGCTCCGGCCGGACGATCTGCCGGACGCGGCGGCCTGGCGGCCGGAGTTCAGCGAGATCGAGGGGCCGGTGGAGACGCGTGACTCGATGCCCGTCGTCCAGGTGCCCGGGGGACCGGTGGTCGCCCTGCAGGCCGCCCCGTACGGGGACGACGGGCCCGGGTCCGCGACGGTCGTGCGCCGGGGCCTGCTCTCCGTCGAACGCCACGGCGCCGAGTGGCCGCCCACCGTCGGCCGGGTCCGCACCATCCACATCGTGACCCAGGTCTACGCCGAGACCCGTCCGGGCTCCCGCTCCTACGAGCCGGTCCCCGGCGAGCGCCGGCTCCGCCCCGCCGAGGCGTGCCCGAAGTGGTTCGGCGGGGCCACGGCCGTCGAACCGCGCGGGAGGAAGAACCCCGGCAGCGGTCACCACCGGAGCGACACGGGGGTACTGGTGCAGCTGGAGGTGCCGGGCGACGCCCGCTGACCGGCCTCCGCGGGAACGCCCGGCACCACCCTCCGCGGCCCGGCGGGAGCACAGGCGACAATGAACCCCGTGCGCTACCGCATCCTGGGGACGACCCAAGCACTCCGCCCCGACGGCACGGCCGTCCCCGTGGGCGGAGTACGTCTGCGTACGCTCCTCACCGTGCTGGCGCTGCGCCCCGGCCGCACCGTGCCCGTCCGCACCCTCGTCGACGAGGTGTGGGGGCCCGAGCCCCCCGCCGACGCCCCCGGCGCCCTGCAGGCCCTGGTCGGCCGGCTCCGCAGAGCCCTCGGCGCGGACGCCGTCGCCTCGGTGGACGGCGGCTACCGCCTCTGCGCGGCCACCGACGACGTCGACGCCCACCGCTTCGAACGGCTCGCCGCGGAGGGCACCCGGGCCCTCGCCGACGGCGACCCGGCGAAGGCGGCGGCCGTCCTGGACGACGCACTCTCCCTCTGGCACGGCCCGGCACTGGCCGACCTCCCCGACGACACCGCGGAGGCGACCCGTTGGGAGGCGCGCCGCCATGACGCGCACCGCACCCGACTCACCGCCGCGCTCGCCCTCGGCGAGGCCGACCAGGCCCTGCCGGAACTCACCGCCCTGTGCGACGCGCACCCCCTCGACGAGTCCCTCCAGGCCCTGCGCCTGCGCGCCCTGTGCGCCACGGGGCGTCCCGCGGAAGCGCTGGCCGCCTACGACGACGTACGCCGGAACCTGGCCGACCGCCTGGGCGCCGACCCCGGGGCCGAACTCCGGTCGCTGCACGCCTGGTTGCTGGCCTCCGGGACGCACCCGGCGGAGGGGCGCCGGGCGCCCGAGGCCGTCACCGCCGTCCCGGCGCCTGCTGTTCCGGCGTCCGCCGCCCCCGCACTCGGCAACCTCCGGGCCCGGCTCACCTCCTTCGTCGGCCGCGAGGACGATCTGCACGTCCTGCACGACGACCTCGGGCGGACCCGGCTCGTCACGCTGCTGGGCCCCGGCGGCGCCGGAAAGACACGGCTGTCGCAGGAGGCCGCGGAGAGCGTCGCCTCGGCGATGCCGGACGGCGTGTGGTTCGCCGAACTCGCCCCCGTCGACGACCCGGACGCCGTGCCCGAGGCCGTCCTCACCGCGGTCGGCGCACGCGAGACCGTGCTGCGCGGCGCCGGCGCCGAGGAACTGCGGGCGGTCTCCGACCGGCACGGCGACGACCCCCTCGTGCGGCTCACCGAGCACTGCGGCAGGCGGCGCATGCTGCTCGTGCTGGACAACTGCGAGCATGTGATCGGGGCCGCCGCGGCCCTGGCCGAGGAACTGCTCGCCCGGTGCCCCGGCGTGACCGTCCTGGCGACCAGCCGGGAACCCCTCGGCGTACCCGGGGAGTTGCTGCGGCCCGTCGAACCGCTTCCGGAGCCCGTGGCCGTGCGGCTGTTCCAGGAGCGCGGCGCCGCCGCACGCGCCGGGTTCAGCGCGGACGACGACGCGGACGCCGCCGCCGAGATCTGCCGCAGGCTCGACGGGCTGCCGCTCGCCATCGAGCTGGCGGCCGCCCGGCTGCGCGTCCTGTCGCCCCGTCAGATCGCCGACCGGCTCGACGACCGGTTCCGTCTGCTGACCAACGGCGCACGGACCGTACTGCCCCGGCAGCAGACCCTGCGGGCCGTCGTCGACTGGTCCTGGGACCTGCTCGACGAGCCGGAGCGCCTGGTGCTGCGCCGGCTGTCCGTCTTCGCGGGCGGCTGCGACCTGGCCGCCGCCGAGGCCGTGTGCGGCCCGGACACGCTGCTCCCGCTGGGCTCCCTGGTCGACAAGTCCCTGGTCGTGGCGGCGCCCGCCGCCGACGGCACGATGCGCTACCGGCTCCTGGAGACCGTCGCCGAATACGCCCGCGAACGCCTCACCGAGGCCGGCGACCGGCCCGGCGCCGAGCGCGCCCATCTCGTCCACTACCGCGAACTCGCCCGCACCACCGACCCCGAGCTCCGCGGCCCCGGCCAGCGCGCCGCGATCGACACGCTGGAGACCGAGTACGAGAACCTGCGTACCGCGCTGCGCCGCGCCGTCGCCGCCCGCGACGAACAGGAGGCGCTGAGCCTCGTGCTGTCGCTGTGCTGGTACTGGCAGATCCGCGACCTGCGCACCGAGGCCCGTCACTGGTCCGGTGAGGCCGCGGCGCTCGGCCCCGACCCCTTCGCTCCGCCGGTCGCCCCTGCGCCGCCCCTGTACGCGCGCTGCACGGACGCCCCGCCGCCGATGGATCCCGACCTGCTCGACGAGGCCCGGCGGGGCGTCCACCTCGTCCAGCTCTCCTGCATGGACATGGAGCTGCACGCGTGGGAGACGCCCGAGGCGAAGGCGCGGCTGCGCGGGATCTCCGCCGCGTACCGGCCGGGGATGCCCCAGACCTGCCGGTCGCCGGGCAGCCTGTGGTTCTTCGCGGTGATGCTGACCGGCGACATCGACGCCCTGCGCGAGCTCGTCGACGCGACGGTGCGCGCCTGCCGGGAGCTGGGCTACACCTGGGAACTGGCCGCGGCGCTCCAGATGCGGGCCAACATCCTCGCCAACCGCAGCGACTGGGCGGGCGACGCGTCCCGTGACGCCGACGAGTCCCTCGACCTGTTCACCCGCATCGGCGACGCATGGGGCACGGCCGAAGCGCTCTCCGCGCGTGGCGAGGCCCACGAGCGCCGCGGCGACTACCGGCTCGCCGCGCGCGACTACCGTCTCGCGATCGACGACGCCGAACGGCTCGGCGCGCACGCCCAGGTCGCCGTGCTGCGCGCCCGCCTCGCCGCCGTCATGATCGAGTCGGGGGAGGCCACGGAGGGCGAGGCGATGCTGCGGGAGATCGTCGAGGACAGCCGCACCATGACGAACGAGGCGATGCCCGCCGCCCGGATGTTCCTGGTGATGACACTCGGCCGCAGCGGCCGCACCGCTGAGGCGCGCCGTGAACTCGAGGGGCTGCGCGAGGGTTTCATGGCCGGTGCGTTCGTGGTCTTCGACGGCATCCTCACCGGTCTGGAGGCCTGGATCGACGCCACGGACGGCCGGTACGAGATCGCGCTCGACGGGGCGCGCCGGGCACTGGAACGCTCGCGCGACCCCATGGCGCGGATGATCATGCCGCATCTGTCGAGCGTGCACCTCGTGACGGCGGCGCGCTCGTTCGTCGGCCTCGGCGGCAGCCGGGCGCGTGACGCGGCCCGGCTCATCGGCGCGGCCGACGCCGGGCTGCCGCACGGCCATGTCGCGTCGCCGACCGAGCGGCACGCCCGGGGGGAGGCGGAGGCGGCGGCGCGGGCGGCGCTGGGCGACGCCCGGTACGAGGCCGCCTACGCCGAGGGCGGCGGCCTGTCCCTGGACGAGGCCGCCGCCCTGCTCTGACGCGGACCGACGATGCTGGTGCGGGTGTGTCAGTGCTTGGCGCGGAACTTGTGGATCGCGATGGGGGCCATGACCGCGGTGATGGCCACGGACCAGATCAGCGTCACCCAGACGTCGTGGGCGATGGGCTGGGTGCCGCCGATGCCTTCCTGGTGGTTCATCAGACCCCGCGCGGCGTCCGCCAGCGAGGACAGCGGGTTGTAGTCGGTGAAGGCCTGGAGCCAGCCCGGCATGGACTTGGTCGGTGCGAAGATCGACGACCCGAACTGCAGGGGCATCAGCACGAGGAACCCCATTCCCTGGATGGCCTGGGCGTTCTTCATCACCACGCCCATCGTGAGGAAGATCCACATGATGGACGCGCCGAAGACGAGCGAGAGACCGATCGCCGCGAAGAGACCCGGCACGTTGGACACGGACAGGCCGAGGATGAATCCGACGGACAGCAGGATCGTGGTGGCCACCAGCATGCGGCCGATCTCCACGACGATCTTCGCGATGAGGACCGAGGAGCGGGCGATGGGGAGGGACCGGAAGCGGTCCATCACGCCCGTCTGGAAGTCCTGGTTGAAACCGGTGCCGACGCCCATGGCGATGTTCATGCCCTGCATGGCCATCAGGCCCGGGACGACGTAGTTGACGTAGGCGTCCCGGTTGTCCTTGCCGGCGATCGCGCCGCCGAACACGAAGACGAACAGCAGCGTGAACACGATCGGCATCAGTACGGCGTCGAACATCGACTCCGGGTCCTGACGGATCCACAGCAGATTGCGTCTCACCAGGGCACCGATGTGGCGCAGATGGGCGCGCAGCCCGATCCGGTCCTCGACGGCTCCGTGGGCGAGGGAGGGCACGGGGGCGGTGGCGGTGGTCATACGGCGACCTCCTCGAAGGTCGAAGCGGTGTCCTGGAAGTCCTGTGCGTCCCGCGGGACACCGGCCTTCTGGCCGGTGATGGACAGGAACACCTCGTCCAGGCTGGGCAGTTCGGTGGTGAGCGAGGCCAGCGTGATCCCCCGGGCGGCGAGTGCGCCGACGACCGCGGTGAGCTGTTCGTCGCTGAGGATCGGTACGAGGACCGTGGACGACTCGGCGTCCACGGCTGCCCGGGCCGCGCCCGTCAGGCCGAACTCGTCGAGCGCGTCGGCCGTCGGGCGCAGCTCCGCCGGGTCCGCCGGGCGGATGCGCAGGGTGCGGCCGCCGACCCGTGCCTTCAGCTCGTCGATGCCGCCGTTGGCGATGACCTTGCCGCGGTCGACGACGGTGAGTTCGGAGGCCAGCTGCTCGGCCTCCTCCATGTACTGGGTGGTGAGCAGGACGGTGACGCCGTCGCCGACCATGCGCTTGACCTCGTCCCAGACCTCGTTGCGGGTGCGGGGGTCGAGGCCGGTCGTCGGCTCGTCCAGGTAGAGGACGGCCGGGTGACCGATCATGGAGGCGGCGAGGTCGAGCCGGCGCCGCATACCGCCGGAGTAGGTGCTCGCGGGGCGCTTGGCCGCCTCGGTGAGCGAGAACCGCTCCAGGAGCTCGTCGGCGCGGGCGCGGGCGGCCTTGCCGGAGAGGTCGAGGAGCCGGCCGATCATGTACAGGTTCTCGAAGCCGGAGAGCTTCTCGTCGACCGAGGCGTACTGGCCGGTGAGGCCTATCACACGGCGCAGCTGCCGGGGCTGGCGGACGACGTCGTAGCCGGCCACGAACGCGGAGCCGGAGTCCGGGGTGATCAGGGTGGACAGGCAGCGGACGAGGGTGGTCTTGCCGGCGCCGTTCGGTCCGAGCACACCGAGGACGGTGCCCTCGCGGACGTCCAGGTCGACGCCGTCCAGCGCCTTGGTCTCGCCGTAGTGCTTGACCAGCCCCCTGACCTGTACGGCGCTCGTCGCGCCGGTGCGGGGGTTCTTGTCGATTCGCGTCATGCCGACGACTGTTCCAGCCCCCACCGACAAACCACCGACATCGCCCCGACACCCGGCCACCGCCCCGATGTCGGCGCGATGTCGGTGCCCTCGTGGTGGGGCGGTGCGCCCGGATGTCCGCGCCGCCGCGCGGCCGACACACGGTCCGGTCCGCGCCGCACCGGCGGCGTACTGGACGCCCGCCCTCGCCCCGGCGCCGTGCCGCCGCGCGTCGCCCCACCCGCCGCCCGCGTCGGCCGCTCGCGGGCGATCCCCCGCCCCCGTGCATCGGGCGCGGTACTCCCGCGACGGAGAGCGGATGCCCCCGTTACCCACAGGCGCCCACGCCAGGGGAAGGCGCCGGGAAGGGCGACAGCCCGCCGACGGGGGAAGATCGGCGGGCTGTCTTGGTGCCGCATTGGCTCAGGGCACGGCGCGTCAGTGCACCGAGTGCTCCTCCAGCGGGAACGTTCCGCCGACCACGTCCTCGGCGAACGCCTTCGCCGCGTCACCCATGACGCCGCGCAGATCCGCGTACTGCTTGACGAACCGCGGTACCCGTCCGGGGGTCAGGCCGAGCATGTCCGTCCACACCAGGACCTGGCCGTCCGTCTCGGCGCCGGCGCCGATGCCGACGGTCGGGATGTGCAGCACCCGGGTGACCTCGGCCGCCAGCTCGGCCGGGACCAGCTCCAGGACGACCGCGAAGGCGCCCGCGTCCTGGACCGCCTTCGCGTCCCGCAGAAGCTGGTGCGCCGACTCGTCGCCGCGGCCCTGCACCCGGTATCCCATGGTGTGCACGGACTGCGGCGTCAGGCCGATGTGCGCCATGACCGGGATGCCGGACTCCACCAGCAGCCGGATCTGGTCGAGCGAGCGCTCGCCGCCCTCCAGCTTCACGGCGCCGACCCCGGCCTCCTTCACCAGGCGGGTGGCCGAGCGCAGGGCCTGCACCGGGCCCTCCTGGTACGAGCCGAACGGCAGGTCGCCGACGATCAGGGCGCGGCTCGTGCCGCGTACGACGGCCGCGGAGAGCATGGTCATCTCGTCGAGCGTGACCGGTACGGTCGTCTCGTACCCGAGGTGGCAGTTGCCCGCCGAGTCGCCGACGAGCAGGACCGGAATACCGGCGTCGTCGAAGACGGAGGCGGTCATCGCGTCGTACGCGGTGAGCATGGGCCACTTCTCGCCGCGCTCCTTGGCGGCGGCGATGTCGCGCACGGTGATGCGGCGGGTGCTCTTGCCTCCGTACAGCGCCTTGCTGCTGTCGGCGGACTTCTCGAGCGATCCCTCCGCGGGCTGCGTCTGGGCAGCAGGAAGCTGCGTCATCGAACGGCTCCTTCTGTCATCTCGAGGCACCCTGACGGTGTCCCCGGACCGGGTCCATGGTGGCACCAAGTGCCGCCTCGGGGCCAGACCACCCCCGCGGTTCGTGCCGAGCCGCATCCGCTGCCGCCGGGTAAAGTCTTGCTAAGACTTTTCAATACGAGACGGTCTCGTATCGTAAAGGTCCTAGGGTTTGGTGCCATGACAACTCCTGCCGTCCCCGTCTCCCGCGTACCGGAGGCAGTCCACCGGCGCCGCTGGGCGATCCTGGGCGCCCTCATGCTCAGCCTCCTGATCGTGGTGCTGGACAACTCGATCCTGAACGTCGCGATCAAGACCATCTCGACCCCGGCACCCGCGGGGCTCGGCGCCACCCAGAGCGAGCTGGAGTGGGCCATCAACGCGTACACGCTCGTGTTCGCCGGTCTGCTCTTCACGGCGGGACTGCTCGGCGACCGGCTCGGCCGCAAGAAGGTCCTCCTCGCCGGTATGGCCGTCTTCGGCATCGGCTCGGCGCTCGCCGCGGAGTCGGGTTCACCCACTCAGCTCATCGCGTTCCGGGCCGTCATGGGCCTCGGCGCCGCGTTCGTCATGCCCGCCACGCTCGCGGTGCTGATGAACGTCTTCGAGCGTGAGGAGCAGCCCAAGGCCATCGGCATCTGGGCCGGCGGCGTCGGCCTCGCCATCGCGATAGGGCCCATCACCGGAGGCGTCCTGCTGGACCACTTCTGGTGGGGCTCGGTCTTCTTCGTGAACGTGCCGATCGTGATCCTCGCACTGGTCCTGATGACCGCCCTGGTCCCGGACTCGCGCGACCCCAGCCCGGGGCGCATCGACCCCGTCGGCGTGGTCGTGTCCGTCGTCGGCCTCGTGCTGCTGGTCTACGGCATCATCAAGGGCGGCCAGCTCGCCGACTTCACCGACGCCAAGGTCCTCGCCTCGATAATCGGCGGCCTCGTGGTCCTCGCCTTCTTCGTCATCTACGAGAAGCGCAGCGACCACCCGTCCATCGACGTCAACTACTTCAAGAACCGCGTCTTCTCGGCCGCGATCGGCGCCATCGCCCTGGTCTTCTTCGCGCTGATGGGCGTGACGTTCTTCTCGGTCTTCTACACCCAGAGCGTGCGCGGCTACTCGCCCCTGCAGACCGGCCTGTTGATGCTTCCGCTCGCCGCCGCCCAGCTCATCTTCGCGCCGCGTGCCCGGCTCGTCGTCGACCGGTTCGGCAACCGTGCGACCTGCACGGCGGGCATGGTCCTGATCGCCGCGATGCTGGCCGCGTTCACGCTGCTCAAGGCGGACACGCCGATCTGGCTCCTGGAGGTCGTCTTCTTCCTGATGGGCACCGGTATGGCGCACATCATGACGCCCACCAGCGTCGTCATCATGCAGGCCCTGCCCCGGGAGAAGGCGGGCTCCGCGTCCGCGCTCAGCAACACGTTCCGTCAGGTCGGCGGCGCCCTGGGCGTCGCGGTCCTCGGCTCCGTGCTCTCCACGGCCTACCGCACCGGTATCGAGGGCAAGCTGACCGCACTGCCCCCGGGCGCGCGCCACGCGGCCGGCGAGTCCATCGAGGCCACCCTCGGCGTGGCCGCGAAGCTGGGACCCCAGGGCAGGGCCCTGGTCGGCCCGGCCAACGACTCCTTCCTGCACGCGATGCACGTCACGTCCCTGTGGGGCGCGGGAGTCGCCCTGCTGGGAGCCCTCGTGGTGCTCCTCTTCCTGCCGGGCAGGCCGGCGGAGGGCGGCGCACCCGCGGACGGCCGCTCCGCGGGGGCCGAACCGGTCGGCGCGGCGGAACCGGGCGGCGCGGGCTCCTGATCCGGCCCCCCGGCACCCGGAGCCGGGCACGTCGAAGGCGGGGGACCAGCGAGAATCGCCTGACGCACAGCGAGAGAAAGGCGGAATGAAGTGAGCCTCGCAGACCCTGCCCTGCCGGCCTCCCGGGGCGGTCGGGGCCGCCCCCGGAGCGAGGCCGTCGAACGGGCCATCATCGAAGGTGTGGTGGCCCTCCTCGAAGAGGGCGTCCCCCTGGCGGACATCTCCATCGAGCGGGTGGCCCGCACCGCCGGCGTCGGCAAGGCCACCATCTACCGCCGCTGGAGCGACAAGGAGGAGCTCTTCGTCGAGGTCGTGCGCACCGCCGAGCCGCCGGACCCCGAACTCCCCGGCACCAGCGTGCGCGACGACCTGATCGCACTGCTCGAGTCGCTGCGCCAACGCGGTCTCGCGGGCCGGTCGTCCGCCCTGCTGCACAACGTCTACGCCCAGATGAAGAGCCATCCGACGCTGTGGAAGGCGTACGAGACGACGGTCGTCGAGCCGCGCCGCAGACTCGCCAACGAGGTGCTGCGTCGCGGGCAGGAGACCGGCGAACTCCGCGCGGACGCCGACCTCGAGCTCGCCAACGACCTGTTCGTCGGCCCGATGCTCGTACGCTCCGTGCTGCGCCCCGACTCCGAACTGCCCGAGGATCTGGCGGAGCGCATCGTCGACAGCGTTCTCGCAGGTCTGCGGCCCGCCGGGTGAATGTGCGCGTTTTGTCACAGACGCCGGACCTGGGGCATCGAAGCGGAACTCGCGGCGCCGAAATGTTCGTCCTCGTGCCCGTACGGCCGTCTTGGACGGCGGAGGACGAGACCGTTCATCCCCTAGGGTCTTGAGGGCGGGGACGGTTGCACGGCAGGCAGTGAGGCGACGCGATGGCGCAGGCGTATGTGACGGAGACGGGGAACGGCGGCTCGGGGAGCGAGCGCGACAGGTCCCGGTTCCGGCGCCTGACCGATGGATGGCGCGGCGACCGGGGGATCTGGCGGCGCGGGCTGATCCTCGCGGCGGTCGCCCTGCTCCTCGCGCTGGTCATGCTGTTCCACGCGCAGATCCCGAACGACGTCGGCAACTCCGGAAGCCTCCTCGAGACGTTCCTGCCCTGGCTCGGCGTCTTCGTTCCGCTGCTCCTGGTCCTCGCGCTGGTCCGCAAGTCGGCGACGGCGCTGATCGCGGTGCTGCTGCCCGCGGTCGTCTGGCTCAACCTGTTCGGCGGTCTGCTCAGTGACAAGACGAGCGCGGGCGGCGACCTCACGGTCGCCACGCACAACGTGAACGCGGACAACCCCGACCCGTCCACCACGGCCCGCGACGTCGCCGCGTCCGGCGCGGACGTGCTCGCGCTGGAGGAGCTGGCCCCGGCGGCGGTCCCGACGTACGAGAAGGCGCTGGCCGGGACGTACCGGTACCACACAGTGCAGGGCACGGTCGGCCTGTGGAGCAAGTACCCGCTGAGCGACACCCGCCCGGTCGACATCCGGCTCGGCTGGACCCGCGCCCTGCGGGCCACGGTCACCACGCCCCGCGGGGAGCTCGCCGTCTACGTCGCCCATATGCCGTCGGTGCGGGTCAAGCTCGACGCGGGGTTCACGGCCAGCCAGCGCGACCGCAGCGCCGACGCGCTCGGCGAGGCCATCGCGGGCGAGCCGATCGGCAAGGTCGTCCTGCTCGGCGATCTGAACGGAACCATGAACGACCGCGCGCTGCGCTCGGTCACCTCCCAGATGAGGTCCACGCAGGGCGCGGCGGGCGACGGGTTCGGCTTCAGCTGGCCCGCGTCGTTCCCGATGGCGCGCATCGACCAGATCATGGTCAAGGGCGTGGAGCCGGTCGCGTCGTGGACGCTGCCCCGGACTGGGAGCGACCACCTGCCGATCGCCGCGAAGGTGCGGTTGGGGCTGCGCTAGCGGCAGGGGCGCGATGGTCGCCCGGCCGGCGTCGGAGGCCTTCGATCCGGGAATCGAAGGCCTCGTCGCAACCCCCTCTTCACTTTCCGGAATACTGGGCCTGGCAGACTTTGTTCCGTAGCTGAACATACGGAACCGCTCACCCTCCATCCCGGGAAGGCCCCTCATGCCCCTGGCCCTGCTCGCCCTCGCCGTGGGCGCCTTCGGCATCGGCACCACCGAGTTCGTGATGATGGGCCTGCTGCCCGACGTCGCGGACGACCTGCACATCTCCATACCAGCCGCCGGGCACCTGGTGTCCGCGTACGCGCTCGGTGTCGTCGTCGGCGCCCCGCTGCTCGCCGCGGTCACCGCCCGGATGCACCGCCGCACCGTACTGATCGCCCTCATGGCCCTGTTCGTGGCGGGCAACGCCCTGTCCGCCGCCGCGCCCGGCTACCACTCGCTGCTCGCCGCCCGGTTCCTGAGCGGGCTGCCGCACGGTGCCTTCTTCGGGGTCGGTGCCGTCGTCGCCACCGGCCTCGTCGCCCCCGAGCGCAAGGCGCGCTCCGTCTCGCTGATGTTCCTGGGCCTCACCGTCGCCAATGTCGCGGGCGTGCCGGTGGCCACGCTCATGGGCCAGCACCTCGGCTGGCGCACGACCTTCCTGGCGGTCGGCGCCATCGGTCTCGCGGCGATCGGCTCGCTGGCGCTGCTGGTCCCCGCCGACCGTACGCACGCCTCGGGCGGCGGGCTGCGCGGGGAGCTCGCGGCGCTGCGCAGCCTTCCGGTGTGGCTCGCGCTCGCCACGACCGTCGCCGGGTTCGGCGCCCTGTTCGCGGCGTACAGCTACATCGCGCCGATGCTGACCGGCGCCGCCGGGTACGCCGAGGGCAGCGTGACGCTGCTGCTCGCCCTCTTCGGCGTCGGAGCGACCGCCGGCAACCTCGTCGGCGGACGGCTCGCCGATCACTCGCTGCGCGGGACGCTGTTCGGCGGTCTCACGGCGCTGGCCGTGGTGCTGGGTCTCTTCCCCCTGCTGATGCGGACCGAGTGGAGTGCCGCGGTGGCCGTCGTGCTGCTCGGCATGGCGGCGTTCACGACGGGGTCGCCGCTCCAGCTCATGGTCATGGAGAAGGCCGCCGCCGCGCCGTCGCTGGCCTCGTCGGCCAACCAGGCCGCGTTCAACCTCGCCAACGCGGGCGGGGCCTGGATCGGGGGACTCGCCCTCGCCGCGGGCCTCGGCGTGACGTCGCCCGCGCCTGCCGGGGCCGTGCTCGCCGTGCTCGGTCTCGCGGTGGCCGGCGTCGCGTACGGGGTGGACCGGCACCGGGCCCGCCCGGCAGGCCGGGGCCGCCTGGTCGCCGCCCATGTCCCGGCTGCCGAGGAGCCCACGCACGCCGCGTAGTACTCCCGCGACCGGGCGCGGAACACCCGGACGCAGGGACGCCGTGCGGTGCCCGCGGGCCATGGGGGAGGCGGATCGTGCGACACGCACGTGGCGTGCGCCGGCTCGGGGAACTGCATGGCGCCGCCGCCGCGCGGTATACGGCGGCGGCACCCGGCGTCACGCGGTCTCGCGCCACCTGTTGGTGATCGGCAGACGCCGGTCCTTGCCGAAGCCCTTGGCGGAGATCTTGGTGCCCGGCGGGTACTGGCGGCGCTTGTACTCGGCGCGGTCCACCATCAGGACCGTCCGGGTCACCAGATCGCGGTCGTACCCGGCCGCGACGATCGCGTCGGCGCCCTTGTCGTGGTCGACGTACAGGTCGAGGATCCCGTCGAGCACGGGGTAGTCCGGCAGGGAGTCCGTGTCGACCTGGTCGGGACGGAGCTCGGCGCTCGGCGGCTTGCTGATCGAGTTCTCGGGGATCGGCGGGGTCGCGCCCCGCTCCGCCGCGGCACGGTTGCGCCACTCGGCGAGCCGGAAGACGGAGGTCTTGTACACGTCCTTGATGGGGCCGTACGCACCCACCGAGTCGCCGTACAGCGTCGAATACCCCACCGCCAGCTCGGACTTGTTGCCCGGCGCGAGCACGATGTGCCCCTCCTGGTTGGAGATCGCCATGAGCAGCGTGCCGCGCAGCCGCGACTGGAGGTTCTCCTCGGCGAGGCCGGTGAGCCCCAGTGCGCCCATGTACGCGTCGAACATCGGAGCGATCGGCACGGTCCGGAAGTTCAGCCCGGTCCGCCGCGCCAGCTCCTCCGCGTCGGCGACCGAGTGCTCGGAGGAGTACTTGGACGGCATCGCGACGCCGTACACGTGCTGCGCGCCCAGCGCATCGCATGCGACGGCCGCGGTGAGTGCCGAGTCGATGCCGCCGGACAGGCCCACCAGCACCGAGCGGAAACCGTTCTTCGCGACATAGGCGCGGAGTCCGACGACCAGGGCCGTGTAGACCTCCTCGTCGTCGTCGAGCCGGTCGGCGTACCCGCCGGCCAGCTCGGCCTCGTACGCCGGGAGGGGATCGGCGGAGATCGTGACGTGGTCGATGCGCAGCCCGTCGTCCACGACCCCGGACGGGGGCTCGGCGCTCGCGGCCGGCAGGTCCAGGTCGAGGACGACGCAGCCCTCGGCGAACTGCGGTGCCCGGGCGACGACGTCACCGGCCCGGTCGACGACGATCGAGTCGCCGTCGAAGACCAGCTCGTCCTGGCCGCCGATCATCGCCAGATAGGCCGTGGTGCAGCCGGCCTCCTGGGCGCGCTTGCGGACCAGTTCGAGCCGGGTGTCGTGCTTCTCCTGCTCGTAGGGCGAGGCGTTGACGGAGATCAGCAGGCCCGCGCCCGCCGTGCGGGCCGCGGGCACGCGCCCGCCGTCCTGCCACAGGTCCTCGCAGATGGCGAGCGCCACATCGACCCCGTGCACCCGGATGACCGGCAGGGTGTCGCCCGGCACGAAGTGACGGAACTCGTCGAAGACGCCGTAGTTCGGCAGGTGGTGCTTGGCGAACCGCAGCGCGACCCGGCCCCGGTGCAGCACCGCGGCCGCGTTCTGCGGGGTGCCGGCGGGCTGGCCGTACCTCGGCAGGGCCGTCTCTGAGCGGTCGAGATAGCCCACGATCACGGGGAGTTCCCCGAAGCCCTCGTCGGCCAGGCGTACGGCGAGCTCACGGAGCGCCTCGCGGGACGCCTCGACGAAGGACGACCGCAGGGCCAGGTCCTCCACGGGATAGCCGGTCAGCATCATCTCGGGGAACGCGACCAGATGCGCTCCCTGCTCGGCGGCGTGCCGGGTCCAGCGGACGACCGCCTCGGCATTACCGGCGAGATCGCCGACGGTCGAGTCGATCTGATTCAGGGCGAGGCGTAGTTGAGGCACGTCCGCCAGTGTAATCGTCAGACCGACGCGATGTCCGGCCGCGGGGTGTGGGGCGCCCCACGTCGGGGCGCCCCTTCCGCAGGTCAGCCGCGGTAGCCGAGGACCGTCATCATGCCCGCCTCCGCGTGGTAGACGTTGTGGCAGTGGATCATCCACAGCCCCGGATTATCGGCGTCGAAGTCGGCCGTCAGCGAGCGGTTCGGCAGGACGACGGCGGTGTCCTTGCGTGCACCGCCCGGGGTGCCCGCCAGCGCGAAGGTGTGGCCGTGCAGATGCACGGGGTGCCACATCGAGGTGGTGTTGGTGAACACCAGCCGCACCCGTTCCCCGGCGGCCACGGGGTGGCGCCGGTCCGCGGTGTACGGCTCCCCGTCGAAGGCCCAGTCGTACCGAGCCATCCCGCCCGTCAGCCGCAGCCGGACGATGCGGTCGGGACGCCGCACGGCAAGCCCGGCCGGTCCTGCCGCCTTCAGCCGGCTCGCCGTGAGCACCCGCCCGGTCAGCTCCTTCGGACGCACCGAGGCCGGCGGCGCCGCGCCTCCCGAGGTGCGCAGCAGGGCCAGTGCCGCGGCCTTCTTGCCCTCGGCGACCGCCGTCAGCGGGAAGACCCCGTCGCCCGCAGTGACCAGCACGTCGTACCGCTCGCCCATCCCGAGCAGCAGCGCGTCCGTCGCCGTGTGCTCCACCGGGAGACCGTCGGTGTGCGTGACCGTCATCTCGTGACCGCCGAGCGCCACCCGGTACGCGGTGTCGCCGCCGGCGTTGATCAGCCGGATCCGGATGCGCTCGCCGGGGCGCGCCCGGAACACCTGGGGCGCGTCCGCCGTGCGGCCGTTGACCAGGTGGTACGGGTGGGCGACGTCGCCAGCGTCGCCGCCGAGCAGTTCGCTCGTGGCGCCCATCAGCATGCGGGACGGCCCGGAGCGCCCGGGGGAAGCCGATGCGCCCCCGCTGTCGCTCCGCCGGCTGTCCGTCATGCCCGCCATACCCCCCATGTCATGGCCGGAGTGGTGGCCCGCGCCGCCACCGGTGTGCATCCCGTCCGCGCTGTCCATGGATCCGCGCAGCTCGGCCAGTACCCCGGGCGGTGTCGAGCCGTCGACGCCGTCGAGCCAGTCGTCGAGGACGACCACCCACTCCGTGTCGTACGACAGGGGCTCCCTGGGGTCCTCGACGATCAGCGGCGCGTACAGACCGCGGTCCTGCTGGGTGCCCGCGTGCGGATGGAACCAGTACGTCCCCGGATGCGGGACCGTGAAGCGGTACGTGAAGTCGGCGCCCGGTGCGATCGCCCGCTGCGTGAGGCCGGGCACCCCGTCCATGTCGTTGCGCAGGGCAATGCCGTGCCAGTGCAGGGACGTGGCCTCGGGGAGGTGGTTGGCGAGGGTCAGGGCGAGGGTGTCGCCCGCGGTGACGCGGACTTCCTTTCCGGGCAGGGCGTCGCCGTAGGCCCAGGAGGCGACGGTGCGGGAGCCCAGGTCGAGCCGGGCCGGTGTGGCGGTGAGCTTCACGGTGCGGACCGGGCCGGTGCCGCGCTTCCGCTCGGCGGCCCGGACCTCCGGGCCTGCCGGGTCGACGTAGCCGGCGGGGCCGCCGCCTGCGCCGTCGTGGTGCATGCCGTCGTGGCTCGTGCCGCCGTGGCCCGAGCCCGAACAGGCGGTGAGAACTCCGGTGGCGGCGATGGCCGCCGATGCGCCGATGGCGGCGCGGCGCGTGTGTGTGCGCATGACTGAGTGACACCTCGTCCGGGTTTGTGTCGGATGTGAGAAGGGCATGCCTGGCGCCGACCGGTCCGCCGGGCAGGGCGGAGCGGTCGGCGGGCCCTCCTACAGGCGCAGCACCGAAAGACGGGAGAACAGGGCGCGGGGCGGGGGTGGTTCGGGGTGCAGGGCGTGCGGCAGACGCGCGGGTCCGCCGGGCCGCCGTCGGTACGCGCGCGGGTGCAGCAGTCCGCCCAGCAGTACGAGCAGGGTGAAGCCGCCGAGCACCGCCAGGCACACGGACATCGGGTCGAGACCGTGCGAGCCCGTCCCCGCGGGCGTCGGCGGCCCGGCGGCGACGCGGCTCGCCCCGGCGGCGCGGGTCTGCGTGTGGTCCGCGACGGTGGTTGCACCGGTCATGTGCGTCTGCGTGTGGTCCGCGACGGTGGTTGCACCGGTCATGTGCGTCTGCGTGTGGTCCGCGACGGTGGTTGCACCGGTCATGTCCGGCCGCGTGTGGTCCGCGGCGGCGGTCGCGTCCGGCAGAGCGGTCACGGCCGTTGCGGACAGGGCGCCCGTGCGCCGGCCGGACTCCACGGGGGTGCCCACGCGCCCTGCGGACGCCGCGGAGGGACCGGTCCCGTGCCTGGTGGGTGCCGTGAGGGTGCCGGTCCCGTGCCGGGCGGACTCCGCCGTGGTGCCCGCGCGCCCGGTGAACGCCGTGGTCGTGCCGGTTGCGTGCCGGGCGGACATCGCCGTGTCGCCCATCCCGTGCTCCGCCGGATGTCCCAGCGTGTGCATGGTCACGATGCCGAGGAGCAGCGCGGTGAACAGCAGCAGCCGTCCCGGCCGTGCACGGGCGCCGCCGGGCGCACCGTCTCTCCTGGTGGTCGTGACCATGACGCGAGCCTACCCCTACCGGGTATCGGCGACCGCGGCGGCGTACTCCACTGCGCCGCCCGCACGCGGGTGCCGCCGCCCTCCGCCTGCCGTGCCCGCCGCGCCGCGGCCGATTCCGGCCGGATCCGCGGGCGACCGGGACCGGCGCCCACGATGCTGTCCCCATGACCTTCGTAGGCATCGGCGGAGTCCCGCACCACGTGGTCGTCGAGGGCGACGGGCCGGTGTGCGTGCTGAGCCCGGGGCTCGGCATGAGCTGGTTCGACTGGGACCCCGTCGTGCCGTTGCTCGCGGCGCACCGCACGGTCGTCCGGTTCGACCGGCCGGGGCTCGGTCTGAGCGCGGCCGCGCGCACCTGGCCGACGCTCACCGGCGAGGCGGAGCGCATCGCCTGCGTCCTGGACGCCTTCGGCTTCGACGGCCCCGTGACGGTCGTGGGCCACTCGCTCGCGGGATTCCACTGCGAAGCCTTCGCGCGACTGCACCCCGGGCGGGCGGCGGCGCTGGTGCTGGTGGACCCCAGCATCGAGGAACGGCCCCGGCCGCGGCGGGCACCGGCCGCATGGGACGCGGTCACGCACGTGTGCGGCACGGCACTCGGTCTGCTGGGTGTGCCCCGCGCCCTCGTCCCCCGTCTGCGGCGCGCCGCGGTGCGGGCGGTCCGGATCGAGGGCGGCGACCCGGCACCGTACGAGCTGACGCGCCGCGCCTACGGCACCAGCCGCGCCCTGCACGCCATCCTCCGCGAATACGTGCGCTACGAGGCCGAGGCCGTCGACCTGGCCCTGCTCCGCCGCACCCGCCCGCTTCCGCCGGGCCTGCCGGTGACGGTCGTCGCCGCCGTCGCGACGGACCACACCGCTCCCGACTGGATCGGCCGCCAGCGGTCCCTGGCCGACCTCCTGGGCGGCAGCTTCCGTGTCGCCACCCCCTCCGGCCACCTGGTGATGCTCGACCGGCCCGCGGACGTGGCGAGCGCGATCCTGGCCACCGGGCCGGCCGGATGACGCAGGGCGCCCGGACGGGGGCGTCAGCCCCGCCGGGGCCCCCGCACGCTCTCCGGGATCACGATGTGGGTGCCCAGCACATGACGTTCCTGGGTCGGCCGGCGGCGGCAGCACAGGACCAGGCGGGAGCCCGCCGCGCAGCGCCTCCGCGCACCGCGCCATGCGCTCGCGGTACTCGGCCTTCCTCGTCTCCTCGACTGGCCGGGGGGTCAGGGGCGTTGACGCTCCCGGAGCGCCCCGGACCATGATGTCCCAACGGGCCGCACGCGGCGTCAGCGCGCGGCCTCGTACTCCTTCAGGAACTCGTCCGCCGCCTTCCTGCCGCCCTGCCCCTGCCGGTTCCGGTGGACGGCGTCCCGGTCGGGCACCTTCTTGCTGCCGCGCTGGCAATCGGGACGAAGCGGGATGATCGAGGCGCGAGAGACTAGCCTCGGGTCATGGTGACGCGCACCCGGCTGTATCACGACGGCACTCTCGTCCTGGAGGACTTTCCCGCCGGTGACGTTGCCGGGTACCTCACCGATCCGACGTCGGTGGTGTGGCTGGACCTGTATCGGCCCGGATCCGCCGAATTCACCATGCTCGGTGAAGAGTTCGGCATCCATGAGCTGGCTCTGGAAGATGCCGCTCAGCGTGGGCAGCGGCCGAAACTCGACCGCTATCGCACCCATGAATTCCTCAGCGCCTACTCCGTCGCCGTCAGCCCGGACGGTGCGGAACTGTCATACAGCGAGATCGCCGTCTTCCTCACCCGTCAGGCCATGATCACCGTCCGCAAGGACGACGGTCTCGACATCGAGAACGTCGTTGCCCGCTGGGACGAGAGCCCGGACCTGGCCGGCCACGGCGTCGGATTCCTGCTGCACGGCCTGCTCGACCATCTCGTGGACGGGCACTTCGCTGCGGTCCGGCAACTGGACGACAGTGTCGAGGAGCTGGAGGGTCTGCTCTTCGCGGCCGGGCGCCGTGAGATCGAAGCTGTACAGCGCCGGGTTTTCGCGCTGCGCAAAGCGCTCGTCCAGTTGCGCCGCGTCGTGCTCCCGATGCGTGAGGTGGTCAACGGGCTCATGCGTCCCGGCCTGCACATGATCGCCGACCCTCTCGTCCCGTATTACCAGGACGTCTACGACCACGTGCTGCGTGCCATCGAATGGACCGAATCGCTGCGGGACCTGGTGGCCTCGGTCATGGAGACGAACCTCTCGGTCCAGGCCAATCGCATGAACCTGATCATGAAGAAGGTGACGAGCTGGGCCGCGATCATCGCGGTACCCACCGCGATCACCGGCTACTACGGCCAGAACCTCCCCTATCCCGGTTTCGGCCGCCAGTCCGGATTCATCACCTCCGCTGCCGTCATCGTGGTCCTGTCCGCCGTGCTGTATCTGACGTTCAAGCGCAAGGACTGGCTCTGACGGGCGCGCCGTCGGGCCTCGGGGAGCAGGTCCCGAAGGCAGGAAAATGCCAGGTCATCTGCGGTGTTTCGGGCCAGCGGGCGGAGTAGTGTGAAACCACCGGGAGTTCTTCGTGCACCGGCTCCGCTGCAGGTGCCGTTTCCGGTGATCGACAACGCCGGGCCGCTCACGAGCCCGGGGGCAGGTTCGTGCCATGTCCGTGACCATCGACCGCACGGCATCGGGCAGGCGCGCGCCGCCGCTGCCGGCTCGCCTGTCCCTGAAGTCCGCGCCGGGCGGGCTGGACGGCATGTGGTGGCCTCGCTCCCGTGCCCTCACCCGTGAGTTGCCACCGTTGACAGCCGCCCTGGGGGATCTCTGGGGCCGCATCACACGTATCACGGTGAACCCTGCCCACTGGCCCGTCATCCCGCGGTGGGTGTCCGTCGCCGGGCGCACGGTGCATGTGGGCTGGTCCACCGAGGAGCAGGATCCGCACAGACTGACCCTTTTCTCCACCGGTGGCCGCCGGGACGTGCTGGTGATTCCGCCGGAAACCGGTGCGGATGCCGCCGCGCAGCTGATGGCCGGCGACGGCATCGATGTGCCTTCGCCCGCCGGTCGGCGGAGGTGAGAGAACCATGACTGTCATCGCCGTGGCCGTGCTGCTCCTTCTGATCGCCATCGGACTCGTTCTGATCCACCGGCTCAACGGTCAGCACGCCGAACGGATCGCTGCCTTCCACTACAGCGATGTTCTGCCGGGGATCGGGCGTCGGACCCGGAGGCAGCCTCGGTCGGCGGTGGACGCGACCGTTCCGACGCGCCCCACCGCGACGGCGACCGCGGACGACATCGACTTCGGCCCGGCCTCGGGCGGTAGAGGAAGGCGCATCATGGCGATATTGCGAGACCGGAAGACGTACCGCGAGAGGATCATGCAGGCTCTATACCAAGCCGCCGAAGGCAATCGCCTCCTGGGTGTCGATGGGGCGAAGCTCCGCAACGACCTCGGTATACCTGAGCAGGACATGGCGGCTGCTTGTACGTACCTGGCGGGCGAAGGCTGGGTCGTCGTGGACTGGGGGAGGGGCAACACGCCCGCGATGATCACGCTGACGCACCAGGGGATCCGGCAGATGGAGACAGAAGAGGAAGGGCGTGGCTGAGCCACCACGTCGGTTTCTCGGACCGAAGTGAACCTTCGCAAGGATGGCTTATGTCGGAGTAATCCGTTTGGCGTAATATGGGAAGTGGGTCGGCGCACGCTCACGTGCGATGACCTGGAAGGGCGGCTCCGGCGGGTATACGCCGGAGCCGTTGCCTGTCCTCCGGAACCGCCCTGCGGCGAAGCGCTCGCGGGAGTGTCGTGCGGAGTACGGTGAGGTAGCAGAGGCGTACCGCGGTCGCACGCTCTGCGGTCGCACTGCTCTCTGCGGACGGGCGGACATCATGGCCGACTCAGACACCCCCGACCTCCCCAGGCTCCTGCCGGACGCCGTCCAACGGTCGCTGAAACCCGGGACGGCCCTGCTGAGGCTGGAGACGACACACGCGCGCGAGGGAATCCTGGACGGCGGGTGGTGGCCGCGGTCCCGGGACATCGGTGCCGAGCTCCCCTCGCTGATCTCCGCGTTGACCGAGCATCTCGGACCTGTCACCCGGGTCGGTCTGGACGGCAGTGCATGGGACGAACTACCGACCCGGGTGATGGTCGACGGCCGAGTCGTGCACATCGACTCCTTCCCCATCGGTGACGACACCGTCCTCATCACCCGAGGCGACCGGGACCATTTCTCCCTGTTGCTGGTCCCTCCGGACACGTCGCCCGACGCGGCACGCGCCGCGATGGCCAGGGCCGTACGTGCCGACAACGTCACCGAGGCCAAACAGATCCTCATCGATACGGGCAGTGACACGCCGACCAAGCCGGCCTGACACGTCCGTCGCAGATCGACTCCCCGTCGGCCTGGACGCTAGAGACGGGCGAACTTCTGCGTCTGCTGGGCGAATTCCTGGACCATGGCGGCGCTGACCGTGGGCCTGGTGTCGCGGATCGTGTCCAGGTAGTCGTCGGTGGTGGGGGCGGTACGGGTTCCGGTGTCGAAGGTGCGCTCGAACTGGGCCTGGGAGACGGTGCGCGCCGCGTGGGCGATGTCGGCGGGGGTGAACCCCTCGCTGGCGGACGCGAGTACCGCGCTGTCGGCCTGCGCGCCCGCTCGGCCCAGGTAGCTCTCCCACAGCGCGGTCCTGGCGGTGAGGTCGGGAGGGCCGATCGGCAGCACGTAGTCGAAGCGGCCGTGCCGCAGGAACGCGGAGTCGAGCGTGGTCACGTTGTTCGTGGCGCAGACGAGCAGCCGTCCGTCCCGGCTTCGGAACCGGACGATCGCCTTGAGCAGTTCGTTGACGACGCCGACAGCCGTCGCGTCCGCACCGCCGCGTTCGCCGGCGATCTCCTCGACCTCGTCGATGAAGACCAGGACGTGGTCGAGCCGGGCGATCTCGTCGAAGCGCCGGTTCAGCCCGGTCGCCAGGCCGTACTCGGCTGCCAGACGTGCGGGGAACAGTTCGAGGAAGGGCCATCCCAGGCGGCTGGCGATCGCGTGCGCGAAGGTGTTCTTGCCGGTCCCGGGCGGACCGAACAGCATCACCGCCCGCGGCAGTTCCACTCCGTGCTGGGCGGCCATTTCGGGATGGGCCAGCGGCAGGACCAGACGCCGCTCGATGAGCCGCTTCTCCCGTTGCATGCCCGCGACCCTCTGCCACAGGCCCCCGGGCGGCAGTTCCGCCCCGAGCGAGGACAGCGTGTCGGCCGACTGCGGGGTCACCGGCCCGCGCTTTTCGAAGAAGACCAGCCCGGGGCGGGCGCCGAAGTCGCAGTTGCGCAGAGCGGCGGCACCGGTCTCGCCCTCGGGCAGGACGGCGTGCACTGCCCGGACGCCGGCGGCGAAGAGCCGTTGCTCAAGGGCGGTGATCAGGGCACTGCCCAGCCCGCGCTGCCGCCAGCCGGGCGCCATGCAGATGCGCAGGATCCATGCCCGTTCGCCCTCCACCCTGCTCACCGCGGCGCCGATCAGCCCGTCGCCGGCCGTGGCCACCACAGCCGGGTGGCGGGCCTGGAGAGCCGTCACGGCGTCCGAGAGCGGGAAGAGCGGCGGCTCCTCGGTCGTGCCGCTGTCCATGTCGACACGGACCAGCGCTTCGAGATCGTCCTGGGTGTAGTCCCTGACCTGCCAATCCGTCATGCTCAGCTCCGCGTGTTCGGCCGTACTCCCATCATCAGCCGATGCCCGGAGAACGCGCGCGACAGACGTCGGCCACGAGTCCGCCCTGGCGGCACTGATCGCTCGCCCGCACCACCACCGCGGTACGCGGTGAAGATCCGGGCCGCCGTAGTCGGGTCAGGCTGCGGTGCCGGCTGGGCTGAGGGACTTGTCGGTGCGGCCGGTGCCTGCCAGTGGCGCTGCCGCGGCGGGTGCAGCGGCCGCGGTTTCCCGGGCGAGGAAGGAGCCGAGCTCGCCGATCGTACTCATGAGGGGGGCTGGGAAGACGACGGTGGTGTTCTGGTCGACACCGATCTCCACCAGGCTCTGCAGGTTGCGAAGTTGAAGGGCCAGCGGGTGGGCCATCATGGTGTCCGAGGCGTCGCCGAGCGCGGCTGCGGCCAGCGACTCGCCCTCCGCGTTGATGATCTTCGCTCGCTTCTCCCGCTCGGCCTCGGCCTGGCGGGCCATGGCGCGCTTCATGGCGTCGGGCAGTTGGATGTCCTTGAGCTCGACCAGGGTGACCTGCACCCCCCAGTCGACGGTGGCGACGTCGAGGATCTGGCGGATGTCCAGGTTGATGCGGTCCGTCTCCGACAGCGTCTCGTCGAGCGTGTGCCGGCCGACGACCTTCCGCAGGGTGGTCTGGGCGATCTGGTTGATCGCCGCGTTGACATTCTCGACGGCGACGACCGACTTCACGGCGTCGACGACCCGGAAGTAGGCGACCGCCGACACGTCCACGCTCACGTTGTCCCGGGTGATGATGCCCTGGGACTGGATCGGCATGGTGACGACCCGCAGTGACACCCGGTGCAGGACGTCGACGAACGGGATGATGAACCGCAGCCCCGGGGAGCGTGTTCCGACGAGTCGGCCGAAACGGAACAGCACTCCCTTCTCGTACTGCTTGACGACTCTCACGGAGAAGGCGAGGGCCAGGACGACCAGGAGGCCGACCACGACGAAGAGAATGATCATGTGCTGCTCCTCGGGACGAGGACCACGTGGGGCGGGAACCCGCCGGTCGAGACACCTGCATGTGTCTGCGTCGGTTCGTGGGGCAGGGCCGAAACCCGTCGGTACGGGCCGCGCCGACGGTCGGTGCGCGGGGCCGGGGACATCGCCTCGTCACCCGTGGTGAGTCGTGCGGTCGCGGCGGCAGCGCGGTGGGAAGCGGCCACGTCCGTCGCGGTGGTCACGTTCGCCGACGGCCGGCGACCCGGACAGTGGTGGTTCCGCAGGGGGGCGTGCCGCGTCGATACCGCGGCCCGGGCCGCCGGGCAGGGCGCGACCGTACCGGTGCACGGCGATCCTTTCCGCGTGCTCGATGTCGAGCCGATGGATCACGAATGCCGCCGCTGCGATGAGGACCACGAAGGCGCCGGTCGTCAGGAAGGTGTTCATGGCGGCTGTCTCACATGCCGATGATCAGGCGACTGACGCGGCCGGTCTGTGCCGGAACGTCCGCAGAGGAGGGGCCGCCCTCGTACGTCCCTGCCTCGTCAGGTTCGAGTGTCCGGTCGGCAGCGGAGACGGCACGCCGGGTCTCGTCCGCGGCGATGAGAGCACTTGCGGTCAGCGGCGGACCGTCGTAGTCGGACGCGGCCGCCATCAGGCGGGCCGCCGACTCCGCCCCGGTCTCGGGCGGGATGACCAGCAGATCCCAGCGGCCGGTGCCGTAGGAGAGCAGCAGCAGCTTGTGCGGGTCGATCTCCGGGGTGAACCAGCCGACCTTGACGACATGACCGCCCACGGGGACCTTGTGCGGGATGACCGGCCAGTACTTGGGGTTGACGGCGATGCGGGTGATGCGGCCCCACAAGGGGTCCAGCACATCGGTCAGTGCGGGCAGCTCGCTCAGCAGATCCCGGGAGCGGGGCCACCAGGCACCGTCCAGGAGTCCAGGGGACGTGCCGTCGGTCTTCAGCGCGAGACGCGCGGCCGGGGCTGCGACGGGCTCGTGGTGTGGCAGGGATTGCAAGGTCGCCGACATGATGCGAACCCGTCTCCGGGCCGCCTTCGCGACGACCCGGGTTTCATCTCTCGCCGAGAACGACCCGGCGTGGAAGCCGGTGTACGAAATGCCCTCGGTGTTGTCCAGGGTACTCCGCACACGCCGGGGCGGTCGCGGAGACGACTCCGCATTCGGCGAAGCGGCTGTCGATACCGGCGGGGGCGCGCTGCGGGTGTCGGGGCACCCATGCCGATTGCCGGACCGGTCTCATGCCCGACGGCCGGTACACCCTGGCCCAGCACTCCGTGGCCGTGTCACACGATCGGTGAGCACCCGTTCCGATCGCCCTCGTGGCTGTCGTGCCGGGACTCATCCGTGCGACAGCGGAGGGCCCCGGCTGTCTGCTGATCATCGGCACCATGCTCCTCGTGGCCGCCATGGCCCTCGCTGCCGTGCGACTGTCCCGGCGCTCCCACAGGCGCCTCCTCCGCCGGCTGCGGCTGCGGACGCCAGGGCCTTGTGCTCCGTTCAGCCCGTCGTTGCGTATCGGTCCGTCGGGGCTCGGCGAGGAGTACCGTGGTGACTACCGAGAGCATCTCGTACACCGGCTTCCAAGCCGACGTCGTCCTCGGCGATTCACGACAACCGGGCCGGCCGTGACCGGCCCGGGGTCGGGTCCGCGCCGTGACTGCGACCATTCCGTTCACGCCCGCAGTCGAAGGCCGGGCCCCTTCTTCGTCACCGCTCCTGTCTCCAGGAAGAGCTGGGGATCCGGCCCGTGCAGCGTCACCCGGCCGGTCTCCTGAACCGAGGCGCCATTTATGGGGGTTCGGCGGTCGCCTCACTCCAGGAGAGCGAGGTGGTCGGCGGCGCCCCCGCGCCATTCGACCAGGAAGAGGGTCGCGTCGTCGCTGGTACGGCCGCCCCGTTGCTGCTTCAGGGCGTGGGAGAGTGCGCGCACCACCGCGCGTACTCCCTTCTCTGTGTGTTCGATGCGGTTGACCCAGTGGATGAGTTGCTCCTCGCCGAATTGCTCTTCACCGGCTTCGTGTTCCTCGATCAGGCCGTCGGTGAAGCACAGCACCCGGTCGCCGTGTTCGAGCATCTGCTCGCTGACCTGGGGCTCTTCACCGCCGAAGCCGACCGGCAGGGTGGTCGGGCCTGTGAGTTGCCGCACGACCTGGTGGTTGCGGATCAGCAGCGGTGCGGGGTGGCCCGCGTTGACCCACTGCAGGTGGCCCGTTGCGATGTTCAGACGCATCATCTGCGCGGTGACGAAGTGGTCGGGCCCGAACTGCTCGGCGATGGCCCGGTCCATGAACGCGTAGATCTCGGACAGGCCGATGTCGGCGCGTCTGGCGTGCCGGTAGGCCCCGACGGCGACGGTCGCCATCGTGGCGGCGTCCAGGCCGTGCCCCATCGCATCGACGATGGCCAGGTGCAGGATGTCCTCGTTGAGGGCGTAGTCGAAGCTGTCGCCTGCGACGCTGTAGGCGGGCTCCAGGATTCCGGCCACCGCTGCCTGCGGGACGGACATCGCCAGCGGCGGCAGCAGGGACCACTGGATCTCCGCGGCCACGCTCATCGGTTCGCGGCGCCGGGCGAGGAAGAACTGGTCGGTGTAGCTGTGCTTGGTGACCAGCATGTCGGCGACCAGACCGGCGAGCCTGCGCAGTAGCCGCCGGTCGTCGTCATCGACGGTGTCCAGGGTGAGGGCCATCACTCCCACCTGGTCGCTGCCGTCCAGCAACGGTAGGTACATCCGGACGCCGTCGGACTGCGGCACCTCGACAGTGGTCGCCTGCAGGAAGGCCGTGCCGGCGTGGGAGTCACCGATCGGCTCGGGCTCGCCGACCATCAGCCGCCGACCCGGCAGCGGCACCAGCATCAGCTGGGCGTAGTCCTGCAGCAGGATCGAGACGTCGCGGCCACCGACCCTGGCCACCTCTTCCGCGATCAGCGGGGCGATCAACTGCGGCGGCATCTCGTGTGCCCGGTCCAGAAGCACCCCCAGCAGCCGCTCACCGAACCCTTCCGAACGGTCCGTCATGCCGTTGTCCGGTCGCCGCTCACCTTGTGCCATGGCCGCGCCCTTGCACCGGTGTCCTCAAAGTCCCGGTCACCGTGTCCCTGCTCACCCCGTGCAGCGGAGTCAGCGCCCGCCCCGACACGCTTGTGGCCGTCCGGTCGCCCCTCTCACGTGATCCGTACACAGGGCTCCTGACGCGACCGTGATCAACCCTTCCAGAGTGACGCCGCCGACCGGCACAACGTGCCCATTACGCCAAACGTGGCATGTCACGCGTGATCGGGGAAGAGCCGTTCTGACTGTGGCCGTCGCAGGGCGGCCGGACCGCCCCCGGGCCGTTCCTCCGTCACCGCAGGCACGGCAACCCCTCCGTCGTCGGAACAAGGTGCCGGGAATCTAAAGCGGTTACTGTTCCGGGTCAACTCCCTGAGCAGCGGCCTCCCTTGACCACCTGCCGGGCCTGCCCCTAGCCTCCGGGCAGCAGCTGGAAACCGTTTACTGCGAGGGCGGGTGGCGGCGCGTGACGGAGCGACCGATCGCGGCACTGGCGATGGGTGCCGAGGTGGCGGAGCGGGTCCTCCCGCCGGATCTGCGGGACCGGCTCGCCCGGACCGTGCGGCTCGTCACCGTCCCGCCTGCCGGGCCCCTCGGCGCGGATCCGGCCCGTGCGGCGCTGGCCCGTGCCGAGATCCTGGTCACCGGATGGGAGAGCCCGCGGCTCACCGCCGAGGTGCTGGCGCTCGCGCCCCGGCTGCGGGTGGTGGTGCACGCCGCCGGGTCGGTGAAGCCGGTGGCGACGGACGCGCTGTGGGACCGCGGGATCGTGGTGTCCTCGGCCGCCGACGCCAACGCGGGGCCGGTGGTGGCCTTCACGCTCGCCGCGGTCACCTTCGCCGCGAAGGGGGCGCTCCCGGCCGCCGCCCGCTACTCCGCCGGATGGCCGCGCTTCGCCGAACGCCCGGGCGCCGACGGACGCACCGTCGGCATCGTCGGCGCGTCCCGCATCGGCCGCCGGATGATCACCGCGCTGCACTCGTCCGACGCCGGATACCGCGTCCTGCTCACCGACCCGTACGTCTCGCTGGAGGATGCCGCCTCGCTTGGGGTGGAGCTGGTCGAACTGGCCGAACTCTGCCGCCGCAGCAGCATCGTCAGCATCCACGCCCCCCAACTCCCGGAGACCAGGGGTCTGCTGTCCGCCGACATGCTGAAACTGATCCCCGACGGCGGCGTGGTGGTCAACACGGCCCGCGGCTCCCTGATCGACACCGAGGCTCTCACCCGCGAGTGCGCCGCCGGCCGCCTCGACGCCTTCCTCGATGTCACCGACCCGGAGCCACTGCCTCCGGGCCACCCCCTCACGACGCTGCCGAACGTCCTCGTCACTCCGCACATCGCCGGCGCCCAGGGCAGTGAGGTGCGGCGGCTCGGGGTGTACGCGGTGGACGAGGTGGAGCGGTACGTGCGCGGGGAAGCGCTGCGCGGGAGGCTGCGACGGGAGGATCTCGCCCGGCTGGCGTAGGAGTGCTCCCCGGGGGTGCGCCGGGGGAGCGGGGGTGGCGGCGCCCGAGCGGGAGGCCCCGGCGGCCCCCGAGCGGGGGCCCCGGCCCGGGCGCCGGTCCGCCGGCGGTGCGCGCCGTGCCCCGGCGCCGGGCGGGCTACGAGCGGGTGCGCGCGCTGCCCGGGCGCCGCATGATCGGATCATGAGCACCGACAACGCTCCGACCGTCCTGGTCGAGGTCGCCGAGTACGCGGCCGACAACCGCTACCGGCGCGTGCATTTCGAGGGCACGGGCTGGGAGTCCCTGGAACAGGCGGAGTTCGAGCCGAGGATCAGGCAGCTCTTCCCCGACCTCGACCCCCATGACCCGGCGCGTGTCCACTGGGCGGACCGGCCGTGGGAGTGGCCGCCCTGGCACCCGGGCGAGGCATGACCGCCCGCACACGACAGCGCCCGCCCCCGGAACCGGGAGCGGGCGCCGTACTGGGCCGGACGGCCCGGAAGGTCAGCGGCGGTACGAGGAGACGTAACCGGGCGCGGGCGAGCCCACACCGGTGACGTCGTCGTAGCCGCGGACGGCCTTCAGGGAGCTGTCCTTGCCGAGGCTGCGCACCGAGGTGAGCAGGCCGCCGGACGCGTCGTAGCCGTTGGCGAAGTCGATCCGGGCCACGGCCAGGTCGACGTTCCGGCCCAGCGGGTGGTCCGTGACGTCGTGGTACAGCTTGGAGCCGAAGCGGTCGTAGATCACCGGGTTGGCGAAACCGATCGCACGGCCGCCGCGGGCCTCCTGCGCGAGCGCCTGGATGCCGGCGATCACGGGAGCCGCCAGCGACGTACCGCCGATGCGGTACTCGCTGTACTTCTGCGACTTGTCCGGGAACGTCTGCGTCTGGCCGACGAGGAAGCCGGTGTTCGGGTCCGCGATCGCCGCGATGTCCGGAACGGTACGCATCCGCTTGGTGCCGTTCGCCTTGGCGAGCGAGTCCGGCACGACACCCTTCTGGTAGAAGGGCTGGTTCACGGTCTTGCTGGTGCCGCCGCCGGCGCCCGAGGAGTAGGCGCCGGGGAAGTCCTTCCAGCTCTTCCCGTCCGAGGACAGGCTCGCCTTCAGGGTGCCCCAGCCGGTCTCCCACTTGTACGCGTCGTGCTTGCCGACCGCGAGCGAGGTACCGCCGACCGCCGTCACCCACGCCGAGTTGGCGGGTGTGTCGACCTGCTTCGTCCCGGTGTGGGCGACCTCGTCGCCGTTGTCACCGGAGGAGAAGTAGAAGCCGATACCCTCGATGGCGCCCTGCTTGAACACCTGGTCGTAGGCGGCCGCGAGCTCCGGGGTCTGGTTGGCCTCGATGTCGCCCCACGAGTTGGAGACGATGTCGGCCAGGTGACCGTCGACGATCTTCCCGAGCGAGTCGAGCAGGTCGTCGTCGTAGCAGGAGGCGGCGCCCACGTACGTGATGTTCGCGTTGGGCGCGACCGCGTGCACGGCCTCGACGTCGAGGGTCTCCTCGCCGTACCAGCCGGCCGCGCCGCACTCCTCGGTCTTGGTGTACTGGCTCGGCAGCACCTGCTTCAGCTGGTTGCTGCGGTAGCCGCCGTCACCGTGCTTGCCGGCGTACTTGGCCGCGTCCTGCGGGATCGTCGGCGAGGCGTACGCGTCGGTGATCGCGACCCGCACACCCTTGCCGGTGTGCTTGCCCGCACCGTACGCGGCGCGCAGCTGCTTGCCCGTGTAGCCCTTGACCGCGTACGGGATCCTCTGGCCGTACGCCTTCGGCAGGCTGCTCGCGGTCCGGGAGCCGTAGTACGAGGAGAACGGCCCGGAGTTCTTGAACACGGCGTCCGGCGGCGGGAGCTCGTCGTGGTGCTGCGCCATGTGCGGAGCGCTGTCCAGGCCGGTGATCGTGAGCACCGCCCCGTCCAGGGACGCCGGGACCGAGGCGGTGCTCTCGGGGGCCCGGTAGGTGTGCGCACCCTTGCGGAAGTTGTGGAACCGGGTGCCGAACGCCTTCTCGGCGGCGGCCACATCACCGGACACGGTGATGTAGTGGAGGGTCGTGCCCGTGACCTTCAGGCCCGCCTGCTTGAGCCAGGCCGTCACCTCGGCGACCTGCTCCTTGGTGGCGCCGAAGCGCTCCTGCGCCTGCTTGGCGCTCAGGTACTTCCCGTACAGCGGCGAGGACGGGTCGGACACCGCCTGCGCGTACTTGGTGAGCCCCGCGGCGTCACGTCCCGCCAGGTACACACGGGCACTCACCTTGTTGGAGTCCGCCGTGGCACCCTGGTCGGCCTTGGCCGTCGCCCACAGCGGCTTGGTGCCCTGCAGAGCGTCACGGCCGCCCGGGTTCGGGTCGGCCTGGGCCGCGGGTATGCCGAGTGCGAGAGCGCCGGCGAGCAGCGGCAGTGTTGCTGCGATGCTCACCCCGGCGCGCACAGCGGCGCGATTGGATCTCATAAAACCCCCTGCTGCATTGCGATTGGTCGCGTGCAACCGCTCACTCTTGCGATGAACGATTCATGCCAGGGGAATGGGAACACCAAGAGCGTTCCAAGGACGCTCACAACTTGCTGTGAATGCATGCCCTTTGGGGCGATGTGTCCGGTGAACGAGAGGTGACGATTACCTCGTGGGACTTGCCTCGCGGGCGTCGGCCGTCTGCGCCCGAGGCCGGGTGGCGAGTTCTGGGGGGTGTCCCGGAGCCCTGCGCGAGTGCCGTCACGGGGATCTGCGGCGCCGGCGGGCGGGCCACGCGGACGTGTCCCGAAAGGCCCCATCGCCCCCGCACGGGATCCCGTGCGGGGGCGATGGGGCCTCTTGGTCGTGACTCTCCGCAGAACTGCGGCTCAGGCGTCCGGCTCGGCGCCCCGCGCCTTCAGCATCCCGGCCATCAGCTCGATCTCGGACTGCTGCGCGTCCACCATGCCCTGGGCGAGCCGCCGCTCGACCCCCACGCGGCACTTCCGGACGCAGCCCTCGGCCATGTGGATGCCGCCCCGGTGGTGGGCGGTCATGAGCTGGAGGTACAGCACCTCGGCCCGCCTGCCGCTCGCCCTGCGCAGCTCGTCCAGCTGGGCGTTGGTCGCCATGCCGGGCATCAGCGCGCCGTCGCCGCCCATCGGCATGTCCCCCATGCCCATCCAGGTCATCGGCGGATCGGCGGACACCTTGGGCAGCTCCCACAGGTCGAGCCAGCCGAGCAGCATGCCGCGCTGGTTGGCCTGGGTCTGTGCGATGTCGTACGCGAGGCGGCGCACCTCCTCGTTCCGGGTGCGGTCGCGCACGATGTACGACATCTCGACGGCCTGCTGGTGATGGACCGCCATGTCGCGGGCGAAACCCGCGTCCGCGGACGCGGCGGTGGGGGTCTTCGGCGGGTCCGTACTGCTCGCCGACGCGACGGTGAAGCCGCCCGCCGCGGCGAGCGCCACCGCCGCCGCGGCCCCGGCGATCAGGCCGGCGCGCTTCACCGGGCCAGTCCGCCGGTGCAGGGGGCGCCCGGCTCGGGGGTCTGCGGGCCCTGGACGAAGGAGGTGAAGAACTTGTCGACGTTCGGGTCGGCGGCGCCGGTCACGGTGCGCTGCTTGCCCCACGCGCTGAGCATGATGGGGTCCTTCTGCTTCTCGTCCGGGCTCATCAGCGAGTACGGCGTCCTCCTGACCTTCTCCGCGAGCTTCTTCACGTCCGCGGCGGAGGCCTTCGAGGTGTACGTCACCCAGACCGAGCCGTGCTCCAGCGAGTGGACGGCGTTCATGTCCGGGATCGGTTTGGTGTAGACGTCGCCGTTGCAGTTCATCCACACGGGGTTGTGGTCACCGCCGACGGGCGGCGTCATCGCGTAGTGGACCTGCTTGGTGACGTGGTTGCGGGTGAGGTCCTTGGGGTCCCACGACGTCACGCCGTCCTTGCCGACGGTGAACTTCGGCGCCCCGCCCTTCGCGTCGTTCTTCGTGTCGCCCTTCGCCGCCGGGGAAGCGGCGCTGGACTTCTGCGTGAACAGATAGGCGCCGCCGCCGGCCAGCGCCGCGACCAGGATCACGCTCGCCGTGATCACGAGCCCCCGGGTACGCCGCTCGCGCGCACGCTCGGCGCGCCGCATCTCCTCTATGCGCTGCTTGCGTGCGTCGGTGGGACCGGTGCTCTTCGCGGAACCCATGGCTTGTCCTTCTGTGGAGGAGACGAGTGGGCCCGCTGATCGTAGTGGCTCCGGATGGGTGAGGGCAGGTGTCCCCGGCGCCGTGATGACGCGAAAGCGGCCGTGCCCGCGGCACCGGGCACGATTTAACTTGAATCCGGAATGTGCATTATTTACCGTGCAGGCATGCGGCTCATGCACTCCACCGATCTGGCGCTGCGCATCCTGATGCGGCTGGCGGTCGCGGACGGCACCTCCCCGACGACCCGGGAGGTCGCGGACGGGATGCGGGTGACGTACACCCATGCGGCGAAGGTCGTCGCGACGCTCCAGCGACTCGGCCTGCTGGAGGCCCGTCGCGGCCGCGGCGGCGGCCTCGCGCTCACCGAGGCCGGGCGGAGCGCATCGGTCGGCGCGGTGGTCCGCCACTTCGAGGGTGTGGGGGACGTCGTCGAGTGCGAGGGCGCGACCCCGTGCCCCCTGCACACCGGCTGCCGCCTCCGTGGCGCCCTGCGCCGCGCCCAGGAGGCCTTCTACGCCTCCCTCGATCCGCTCACCCTCGCCGATGTCACGGCCTCCCCGACGGAGCCGCTGCTGCTGAGCATCGCCGGACGGGGCGGTGAGGAGGCGCCGTCCGCCTGAGGCGGGCGTCCCGGGCCGCGACGCCCGCGCGGTGTCACCCCGTAGGGTGACGCCGTGACGACGAACACGGGTACGGGTACGGCCGGCGGGCACCTGGTGTACGGGTGCATGGGGCTGGGCGGACGCTGGGAACCGGGACCCTACGGTGCGGCGGACATCGCCGAGGCCGAGGCGGCGGTCGTCGCGGCCCTGGAGATCGGCGTCACCGTGTTCGACCACGCCGACATCTACCGGCACGGCAGGGCCGAGGCCGTCTTCGGCGAGATACTCGCCCGCACCCCCGGGCTCCGTGACCGCATCGTCGTGCAGACCAAGTGCGGCATCCGCCTTCCCGAAGGCGAACGTCCCGGCATGTACGACCTGCGAGGACGCACCATCACGCGCCGGGTGGAGGAGAGCCTGGCCCGGCTGCGCACCGACGTCCTCGACGTGCTCCTCCTGCACCGGCCCGACCCGCTCGCCGACCCCGACGACGTCGCCGAGGCGCTGACGTCCCTGCACCGGCAGGGCCTGGTACGGCGGTTCGGTGTCTCGAACATGGCGGCCGAGCAGATCGCCCCGCTGCTCGCCCGCCTCGACGGCGTGCCCCTGGTCGCCAATCAGCTGGAGATGAGCCTCCACCGCCGCGACTGGCTCGAAGCCGGCGTCCTGGTCAACACGCCCGCGTCCGCCGGGATCGGCTTCCCGCTGGGCACCCTGGAGTACTGCCGCGCCAACGGCATCGGGATCCAGGCCTGGGGCGCACTGGCCCAGGGCCGCTTCACGGGCCGCGAGGAGACGCCCCAGGAGCGGGCCACCGCGCGGCTCGTCGCCGCACTGGCCGAGAAGAAGGGCACCACCGCGGAATCGATCCTCCTGTGGTGGCTGATGCGTCACCCCGCCCGGATCGCACCGGTCATCGGGACCGCGCGCCCCGACCGCATCCGTGCCTGTCGCGATGCGGCCCTGCGGGAGCCCGGGCTCACGCACGAGGAGTGGTACGAGCTCTGGCTCACGGCCCGCGGCGAGCCGCTGCCCTGACCCCGCGGCACCCGGCGGCACGGGGCGGCTCCCGGAGCGCTCCCCCCGAGTGCCGTGGCTCGCACAGAACCAGCGATTTGTTCATATTGGTCCCATGTGCGGAGGTCGATGACCGTCCCTCCCGCAGAAGCCTCAGGAGCGGCGAGAGCCCCGAGAGACGAGGAGACCGAGCATGCCGGGACGGATCGTGGTGGGGGTGGACGGCTCCGACGAGAGCCTGACGGCCGTGGACTGGGCCGCGGACGAGGCCGCACTGCGCGGAGGTGAACTGCGGCTGGTCAACGCGTCCCTGTGGGAGCCGCACACGCCCGCCGGGGTGCGGCCGACCCGCGAGACGCTGACGGACCGCGCGCGGCGGATGCTCGACGCCACGAAGGACGGCGTGCGGACGCGGCGTCCCTCGGTCGACACGGTCACCGTGGAGGTCGAGGACGCCCCCAGCCAGGCGCTGCTGGCCGCCGCGGCCGACGCCGACCTGCTCGTGCTCGGGTCCGAGCAGGTCGGGTCGGGCGGTTACCTCTTCGGCTCGCTGGAACAGGAGGTCGTGGCGGGGGCACGGCATCCGGTGGTGCTGGTGCGGTACGGACGGGAGTCCGGCCCCGGCGGCCCCGCGGCCGGGAAGGACGACGGGCGGGTGGTCATCGGCCTGGACGTGCGGCACCCCGCGGACCGACTCCTCGACTTCGCCTTCGACTTCGCCGCCCGGCGCGAGGTCCCGGTCCAGGTCGTCCACACCTGGCACGTACCCGTCCTGCACCGCACACCTGCCGACGGCACGGGCGACGGTGCACCGGCCGAGCTCACCGAGGCCCTGGAGGCCGCCGTGCGCCCCTGGCGTGAACGGTTCCCGCGCGTGGAGGTCGCCGAGAACACGGTTCCCGGCCGGGCCGGCAGCCATCTCGTGGCCGCGGCCGCCGGGGCGGGACTCATGGTCGTCGGGCGCCGTGACCGTCGTACGCCGGTGGGCCCGCACATCGGATCCGTCACGCACGTCCTGGTCCACCACGCCCTGTGCCCGGTGGCCGTGGTCCCGCACGACTGACCCCGCCCCGGCCGCCGCACGACCGGCCCGCGGGCCGTCACGCCCCGGGCCGGGTCCCCGCGGCGGCCCCGGACGTCGGAAGCCGGGACGTTGGAAGCCGGGACGGGCGGGAAGACGGGACCGCGGGAAGGGCGGGCGGAAGGGCGGGAGGGCCGGACGGTGGGAGGGCGGGCAGGCCCGGCGAAGGCCCTGCCCGGGACGGGCGGCCGGAGCGAGAACTCCGGCACCCGCCCGGGCGGCAACGGCCCGCGGACTTCCCCCGGGACGCCGGGGCGTCGGCTCTCGAGGACTTCCACCGGAAGTCCGGGTCGGCAGCCCCGCCGGGCACTTCCTGGGACGCCGGGGCGGCAGTCCCGGTGCGCTGCTCCCGGGACGCCGGGATGTTTCACCCGTACGGACGGGTCGTCGTGCCCGGACGCCCCCACGGCGCAAGCCCGTTCGGACCCCCGCACTGGTGCGGGCGCAGGCCCCGGCGCGGGCGGGCACCGGTCTCCTCATCGGCGGCGCGGCGGTCCTCCGCACGCCCGGCACGCGCATGCGCGGCCGCGAGGTGTGGCGTGTACTGGTCGCACCAGCGCTACCGAGATCGGGGACTGCCGATGACAGACCTGGACATCCTGTCGGTGAACACCATCCGGGGCCTGTGCATGGACGCCGTCCAGCAGGCCGAGTCCGGACACCCCGGCACCCCGATGGGCATCGCGCCGGTCGCCTACACGCTCTGGCAGCGCTTTCTGCGCTTCGATCCGAAGGACCCCATCTGGCCGAACCGGGACCGGTTCGTGCTCTCTGAGGGGCACGCGTCGGCGCTGCTGTGGTCCCTGCTGTACCTGACCGGGGTCCACTCGGTCGACCCGGACTACGAGGTGCTGGGACGCCCGGCGGTCACCCTCGACGACCTGAAGTCCTTCCGCCAGCTCGGCTCGCACTGCCCCGGCCATCCCGAGTACCGATGGACCAGCGGCGTCGAGACCACTACCGGCCCGCTCGGCCAGGGGGTGGCCACCTCCGTCGGGATGGCGATGGCAGGGCGGTGGCTCGCCGCCCGGTACAACCGCGAGGGGTACCCGCTCTTCGACTTCGACGTGTACGCGCTCGCCGGTGACGGCTGCATGATGGAGGGCATCGCCTCGGAGGCCGCCTCGCTCGCCGGGCACCACGGGCTGTCCAACCTGTGCTGGATCTACGACTCCAACCGGATCACCATCGAGGGCCACACCGACATCGCCTTCACGGAGGACGTCGCCGCACGGTTCCTCGCGTACGGCTGGAACGTGACCACGGTCGCCGACGCCAACGACCTCGATGCCGTCGCCCGGGCCCTGCACTCCTTCCGCGCCGAGGCCGAGCGCCCCACCCTGGTCCTGGTGCACAGCCACATCGGCTACGGCTCGCCCGTCGAGGACTCGCCGAAGGCCCACGGGTCACCCCTCGGACCCGACGGCGTACGGGCGGCCAAGCGCTTCTTCGGCCTGCCGGAGGACGAGACCTTCCACGTGTCCGACAGCGTCCGTGACGGGTTCGACCGGGGGATCGGCACGCGCGGTGCCGAACTGCGCTCCTCCTGGGAGAAGATGTTCGACTCCTACCGGGCCGCCTGGCCCGCCCTGGCCGACGAGGTCGAGCGCATGCAGCGCCGTGCCCTGCCGGACGACTGGGACGCCGAGCTGCCCGAGTTCCCGACCGACCCCAAGGGCCTGGCCACCAGGGATTCCTCGGGCCAGGTGCTCAACGCCCTCGCCCGGCGGATCCCCTGGCTCCTCGGCGGCTCCGCCGACCTGGCCCCGTCCACCAAGACCCGCCTCACCTTCGACGGTGCGGGCGACTTCCAGCCCGACGACACGTCCGGACGCAACCTCCACCTGGGCGTGCGCGAGCACGCCTCGGCCGCCGTGGTCAACGGAATGGCGCTGACCAAGCTGCGGCCGTACTGGTCGGGCTTCCTCATCTTCTCCGACTACGCCAAGGCGGCCATCAGGCTGTCCGCGCTGATGGAGATCCCGGCCGTGCACATCTTCACGCACGACTCCATCGGCGTCGGCGAGGACGGGCCCACGCACCAGCCGGTCGAACAGCTCGCCGGGCTGCGCGCGATGCCGGGACTGCTGGTCTTCCGGCCCGCCGACGCCGGCGAGGTCGTCGAGATGTGGCGGGTGGTCGCGCAGCTCCGCCACGAGCCGGCCGCGCTGGTCCTCTCCCGCCAGGCGCTGCCCACCCTGGACCGTTCGGTACTGGCCCCCGCGGCGGGCGTCGCACGCGGCGCCTACGTCCTGGCCGAAGCGCCCTCGGGTGCACCACAGGTGATCCTGCTGGCCACCGGATCCGAGGTGTCCCTGGCCCTCGCCGCGCGGGACGAACTCGCCGCCGAGGGCATCGGGGCCCGGGTGGTCAGCATGCCGTGCTGGGAGCTGTTCGACCGTCAGCCCCGCGCCTACCGCGACGAGGTGCTGCCGCCCGGGGTCACCGCACGGGTCGGCATCGAACAGGCGTCGACGTTCGGCTGGGACCGGTACGTGGGGGACCGGGGCACCCTCATCGGCATGCACACCTTCGGCGCATCGGCGCCGCTGAAGCAACTGCTCACGAAGTTCGGGTTCACACCGCAGCGGATCGCGCAGGCAGCGCGCGAGCTGGTGGCGGCCCGGGCGTCCGACGAAGGGGAAGGTCGACCGTGACCACTGACTCACCGATGCAGCTCGGCATGATCGGGCTCGGCCGCATGGGCGCCAACCTCGTGCGCCGTCTGATGCGGGACGGCCACACCTGTGTCGTCCACGACCTCGACCGGGCGGCCGTCAAGGAGCTGGAGAAGGAGGGGGCGACCGCTGCCTCCTCGCTGCAGGACTTCGTCGACAAGCTGGAGCAGCCGCGGAACATCTGGCTGATGGTGCCCGCCGGTGTGGTGCAGTCCCAGCTCGACGAGCTGACCGGGCTGCTGGACACCGGCGACACCGTGATCGACGGCGGGAACTCCTACTACCGGGACGACATCGCCCGCGCCCGGCAGCTCTCCGAACACGGCATCCACTACGTCGACTGCGGGACCTCCGGCGGGGTCTGGGGCCTGGAGCGCGGCTACTGCCTGATGATCGGCGGCGACGACGAGGCCGTCGCACGGCTCGATCCGATCTTCCGCACCATCGCGCCGGGACCCGGTACCGCCGAGCCCACCCCCAGCAGGACCCGGACCGACGGGACCGCGTCCCAGGGCTATCTGCACTGCGGTCCCAACGGCGCCGGCCACTTCGTGAAGATGGTCCACAACGGTGTCGAGTACGGGATGATGGCCGCCATCGCCGAGGGACTCAGCATCATCAAGCACGCCGACGCCGGACTGCACCAGCGGGACGTCGACGCCGAGACCGCCCCGCTGCGCGAACCCGAGGCCTACCAGTACGAGATCGACGTGGCCGAGGTCGCGGAGGTCTGGCGCCGCGGATCGGTGGTGAGCTCCTGGCTGGTCGACCTCGTCGCCGACGCGCTGGCCCGCTCGCCCGAGCTCGACACGTTCACGGGCCGGGTCTCGGACTCCGGCGAGGGCAGGTGGACGGTGCTCGCGGCGGTCGACGAGAGCGTGCCGGCGCCCGTCATCACCGCCTCGCTGATCCAGCGCTACGAATCGCGCGGCCTCGGCGAGTTCACCGACAAGGTGCTGTCCGCGATGCGCGGCGAATTCGGCGGTCACGCCGAGAAGGCGCGGTGAGCCGTGGCCGGCCGCACCCGGTCCGAGGGCCGCGACGAGGTCCCCGAGGACCACGTCATCGTGCTCTTCGGCGCCACCGGAGACCTCGCCCGGCGCAAACTCCTGCCGGGGCTCTTCCACCTCGCCAAGGCGGGCCTGCTGCCGCCCCGTTACCGCATCGTCGGCTCGGCGCCGTCCCGGGGAGCGCCCGACGACGAGGAGTTCCGCAAGCGGGCCCGGCAGGCGGTCGCGGAGTTCGGCCGGTCGAAGCCGGAGGGACGGCACTGGGAGGAGTTCGAGGACGCGCTGTCCTTCGGCGCGGCCGACCCCGACGACCCCGGACCGCTGCTGGCCGCCGTACGCAAGGCCGAACAGGCCGTCGGGGGAACGCCGCGGCGCCTGTTCCACCTCGCGGTGCCGCCCGTCGCGTTCTCCTCGGTCGTGGAGATGCTCGGCGCGACCGGCCTCGCCGAGGGCGGCCGCCTGATCGTGGAGAAGCCGTTCGGCACCGACCTCGCCTCGGCCCAGGCCCTCAACGCCACGATCCACTCCGTCTTCGACGAGTCCCGGGTCTTCCGCATCGACCACTTCCTCGGCAAGGAGTCCGTCGACAACATCCTCGCGCTCCGGTTCGCCAACGGGCTCTTCGAGCCGGTCTGGAACCGCGACCACATCAGCCATGTGCAGATCGACGTACCGGAGAAGATCGGAATCGAGGGCCGGGCCCAGTTCTTCGAGGGGACCGGCACCTTCCGGGACATGATCGTCACCCACCTCTTCCAGCTCCTCGGCTTCGTGGCGATGGAACCCCCGACCTCCCTCGCGGCACAGGCCCTGCGGGACGAGAAGGAGAAGGTCTTCCAGAGCATGAAGCCCCTGAACCCGGCGCATGTGGTCCGGGGCCAGTACGAGGGCTACCGCTCGGAACCGGGAGTCGACCCCCGCTCGGACACCGAGACGTTCGTCGCGCTGCGCGCCGAGCTCGACAACTGGCGGTGGGCCGGGGTGCCCTTCTACCTGCGCTCGGGCAAGTCGCTCGCCGAGGGACGGCACGTCGTGACGCTCGGCTTCCGGGAACCCGCGCTGCGGATGTTCCCGCTGGGCGCCCGCCACGGTTCCCAGGCCCGCAGCAACGAGCTGGTCATCGACTTCGACGACCCCGGCCGGATCGCCGCCCGCTTCCTGGTGAAACAGCCGGGCCCCTCCATGCGGCTGACCGAGACCCAGATGGTCTTCAGCTACGCCGAGTCCTTCAACACGATGTACGCCCTCGAGGGCTACGAACGCCTCATCCTCGACGCGATGCTGGGCGACCAGTCGCTCTTCACGCGCTCCGACGGGATCGAGCGGCTCTGGGAGGTGTCCACACCGCTGCTGGACGACCCGCCACCGGTCGAGCCCTACGCCCCCGGTTCCTGGGGGCCCGAACGGATCAACAAGCTTGTCGCACCGCACCACTGGAACCTGCCGGACCGCTTCTGAGGCGGAGCCCGGGCACCCGGCACGGCCGTCACACACGGTGCCGTCCGGCGCACCGGGCGCGTTCCCCCACCGGCGCACCCGCCCCGGGCCGTGGCGGGTGCGCCGACGCGGTGCCGTGCGGTGCGGGGCGGCCGACGGCCGCTCACGCTGCTCCGGACAGCAGCCGCGCATCCTCCCCCTGGGCTACCCGCACCGCGGCGGACGCGTCCTGCCGCCGCTACGGCGCCGCGCCCTCATACCCTCGGCGGCATGCTGGGGCTACCGGATCACGTCCGCACCTGTCTGTTCGACCTCGACGGCGTCCTCACGCGTACCGCAAAGGTGCACGCGGCCGCGTGGAAGGAGATGTTCGACGACTATCTGCGCGGGCGCGCCGAGCGGGAGGGCACCGCGTTCGTGCCGTTCGACGCCGTGCACGACTACGACGAGTACGTGGACGGGCGTCCGCGCGCGGACGGCGTCCGTACCTTCCTGGCGGCGCGCGGCATCACCCTGCCCGAGGGCACCCCGGACGACGGGCCGCGGACGGAGTCGGTGAACGGGCTGGGCAACCGCAAGAACGAACTGGTCCTGCGGAAGATCCGCGAGGAGGGCGTGGAGGCCTACGACGGCTCGGTGGCCTATGTGCACGCCGTCCGGGACGCCGGCATGCGGTGCGCCGTGGTCTCCTCCAGCGCCAACTGCCGTGACGTCCTCGCTGCCGCGGGCATCGAGGAGCTGTTCGACGAGCGCATCGACGGGGTCGTCGCCCAGGAGCAGCAGCTGCGCGGCAAGCCGGAACCGGACACCTATCTGGCCGCGGCCCGTGCCCTCGGCGCGGAGCCCGCCGCGGCGGCCGTCTTCGAGGACGCGCTGGCCGGCGTGGAGGCCGGACGGGCGGGACGGTTCGGTGTCGTCGTCGGTGTCGACCGGACCGGGCAGGCAGCCGAACTGCGCCGGCACGGCGCCGATCTGGTGGTGAGCGATCTCGCCGAACTGATGGAGCCGTCATGATCACTCATCCCAGCTACGCGGTCGAGCCGTGGTGCCTGCGCGAGACGGAGCTGAACCTCGACGTCCTCGCCCAGAGCGAGTCCGTCTTCGCCCTGGGCAACGGCCATGTCGGATGGCGCGGCAACCTGGACGAGGGCGAGCCCTACGGGCTGCCCGGCGCCTACCTCAACGGCGTCCACGAGACGCATCCGCTGCCGTACGCCGAGGCGGGATACGGATACCCGGAGTCCGGCGAGACCGTCATCAACGTCACCGACGGCAAGATCATCCGGCTGCTCGTCGACGATCACCCCTACGACCTGCGCTACGGCCGACTGACCGCGCACGAACGCGTACTGGACTTCCGCGCGGGCGTCCTGCGCCGCACCGCGGAGTGGACCTCGCCGGGCGGCAGCAGGGTGCGCATCACATCGGAGCGGCTGGTGTCGCTGACCCAGCGGGCCGTCGCCGCGATCTCCTACGAGGTGGAACCGCTCGACGGCCCGGCGACGCTGGCCGTGCAGTCCGAGCTGGTCGCGAACGAGGCGATGCCGGCCGAAGGCGGAGACCCGCGGGTCGCGGCAGCGATCGAGTCGCCGCTCGTGGCGGAGGAGGACTTCGCCCGGGACACCCGGCTGCGCCTGGTGCACCGGGTCAGGCGCAGCGGTCAGCGGGTCGCCGCCGCGGCCGACCACATCATCGAGGGCCCCGCGCACACCACCTGGTCGGCTGAGAGCGAGCCGGACGTCGGCCGTCTCACCGTCACCGCCGCGCTGGCCCCCGGGGAGCGGCTGCGGCTGGTGAAGTTCGTGGGCCACGGCTGGTCGGGGCAGCGCTCGCTGCCCGCCGTCCGCGACCAGGTCGACGGCGCCGTCGCGGCCGCACGGGACACGGGCTGGGAGGGGCTGCTCGCCGAACAGCGGGACTACCTGGACGCCTTCTGGTCCTGCGCGGACGTCGAGGTGGAGGGCGACGCGCAGATCCAGCAGGCCGTGCGGTTCGCGCTCTTCCACGTCCTCCAGGCGGCCGCCCGCGGCGAGGAGCGCGCGATCCCCGCCAAGGGGCTGACCGGCACGGGTTACGACGGACACTCCTTCTGGGACATCGAGTCCTTCGTCCTGCCCATGCTCACCTTCACGGCGCCGGGGGCCGTCGCCCCCGCTCTGCGCTGGCGGCACGCCACCCTGCCCGACGCGCGGGACCGGGCCCGTCAGCTGGGGCTGTCCGGGGCGGCGTTCCCCTGGCGGACCATCACCGGCGCCGAGTGCTCGGGCTACTGGCCCGCGGGCACGGCCGCCTTCCACGTCAACGCCGACATCGCGGACGCGGTGGTGCGCTATGTGAACGCCACCGGGGACGAGGAGTTCGATCGGGGGCCGGGACTGGAACTGCTGGTGGAGACCGCACGCCTGTGGCACTCGCTCGGCCACCACGACGCCGACGGCGTCTTCCACATCGACGGCGTCACGGGCCCCGACGAGTACAGCGCCATCGCCCGGGACAACCTCTACACCAACCTGATGGCCCGCCGGAATCTGGTGGCCGCCGCGGAGGCCTCGGCCCGCCATCCCGAACGGGCCGAGGCGCTGGGCGCGGACGACGAGGAGGCCGCCGCCTGGCGCGACGCGGCGTCGCGGATCGCGATGCCGTACAACGAGTCGCTGGGGGTGCACGAGCAGGCGAGCGGCTTCACCACCCAGCAGCACTGGGACTTCGACACGACGTCGCCGGAGCAGTACCCGCTGCTGCTGCACTTCCCCTACTTCGACCTCTACCGCAAGCAGGTCGTCAAGCAGGCGGACCTGGTCCTCGCCATGATGACCTGCGGCGACGCCTTCACGGCCGAGGAGAAGGCCCGCAACTTCGCCTACTACGAGCCGCTGACCGTGCGGGACTCCTCGCTGTCGGCCTGCTGCCAGTCCGTGATGGCGGCCGAGACGGGACACCTGCGGCTGTCCTACGCCTATCTGGGCGAGGCGGCCCTGATGGACCTCGACAACCTCGAGCACAACACCCGGGACGGGCTGCACATGGCGTCCCTCGCGGGCACCTGGTTCGCCCTGGTGTTCGGGCTCGGGGGCATGCGTCTGCACGGCGGTACGGGCGACCGGCTGGGCTTCGCGCCCCGGCTGCCCGAGCAGCTCGCCCGGCTGACCTTCACCGTCCTGGTACGGGGGCGCAGGCTGCGGGTGGACATCCGGCAGTCCGGGGCGCGCTACACCCTTCTGGAGGGCGACCCGCTGCACGTCCTGCACCACGGGGAGCAGCTCACCGTCACCCTGGCCGACCCTGCGGAGCGTCCGCTGCCGCCGGTCCCCGTGGCGCCGGAGCCGCAGCAGCCGCCGGGCAGGCACCCGGCCGACCGCCTGGCCCCGGAGCCCGCGGGCTGACGTGGGGCCCCGGGGTGCGGCTTCCGGGGCCGGAACCGGAGGGCGCAGGCTCCCGGGCCCGGGGGACGGGGCGGCACTCCCGGGCCCCAGGGGCCGGCCGCCCTGCTCCGGGGCCGGCCGACGGGCTTGCCGGTTCTCAGCCGTCCTGCCCCAGCCACAGGTCCGGGCCGAAGACCTCGTAGTGGATGTCGGCGGCCGGGACGCCCTGGGCGAGGAGCTGGGCGCGGACCGCGCGCATGAAGGGGACGGGGCCGCAGAGATAGGCGCGGGTGCCCGGCGGCACCTCCAGGCGCGACACGTCGGCGCGGCCGGTGCGGTCGGCGGGGTGGCCGGGGTCCGGCAGCTCGTACCAGAAGTGGGCGGAGCCGTCCGGGAGTTTGGCGGTGAGCTCCTCGTGCTCGGCGCGCAGTGCGTGGTCGGCGGGGGAGCGGTCGGCATGGACCACGGTCACCGGGGCGCGGTGGCCGGAGAGCGCCAGCTGCTCCAGCATCGCGATCATCGGGGTGACGCCGATCCCGGCGGAGGCCAGCAGGACCGGGGCGTCCGTGTCCGTCAGGACCAGGTCGCCGTAGGGCGCCGACAGGTGCAGTACGTCGCCCTCGCGGACGTGCGCGTGCAGATGACCGGAGACCTCGCCGTCCGGAGTGCGGGGGGCCGGGACCGGGCCGCCCCCGGCGCCCGGGGTGCCCGTACCCCCGCGGGCCCGCTTCACCGCGATGCGCCGCACCGGTGAGCCGGGCGCGGCGGCGAGGCTGTACTGGCGTATCTGCCGTGCGCCGTCGGGGAGTTGCACGCGGACCGAGACGTACTGGCCGGGGCGGAAGCCGGGTGCCGGGGCTCCGTCGGCGGGGCGCAGCTCGAAGGCCGCGACGTCCGGGGTGGGGTCGGTGCGGCTCAGGACCTCCCAGGGGCGCCAGTCGCCGCCGGCGGCGATGCCGCGTTCCGCGTACAGCCGGGCCTCGGCGGCGATGAGCGCGTTGGCCATCAGCCAGTAGACCTCGTCCCAGGCGGCGGCGACCTCCGGGGTGACCGCGTCGCCCAGCACCTCGCCGATCGCCGCGAAGAGATGACGGTGGACCGTCCCGTACTGCTCGGGCGCGATGCCCAGCGAGGCGTGCTTGTGGGCGATCCGCTCCAGCAGCGCGTCGGGCCGCTCGTCCGGCCGCTCCACCAGGAATCCGGCGAACGCGGCGATCGAGCCGGCGAGCGCCTGCCGCTGGGTGCCGGAGGCCTGGTTGCCCCGGTTGAAGAGGTCCCGAAGCAGCTCGGGACGGGCGGCGAACAGCCGCGCGTAGAAGCGCTCGGCGATGGTGCCGACGGCCGCGCCGACGACGGGGAGGGTGGCGCGCACGGTGGCGGCGGAGCGTTCGGACAGCACGGGGTCTCCTCGGTCCGTGGAGGGGCGTACGCATCCGGGTGAACCGGGTGGGGCGCGTCCGCAGGGGCAGGGAGGGACCCGTCCGGTGGGGCGGAAAGCACGGGTCCGGCGGATTCGTACGCTATTTAATATGCATCTGAGATACAAATTTGAGCACGATGCGGGATGCGGGGCGATCAGCAGGCAATATGGGCGTAGGAGCGGTACACCGAGGGGACCCGGGCGTCAGGGCCGAGGTCTGCGGGGGTCTGCAACGTCCCTGAAATCCTGTGGTGGGATGCTCATGTGCCCCCTAGGCCCCTCCGTGGCGTAGGAGCAGGCGGCCTGACCAGCAAGGATGGGTGGAAGTCGAGATGGATAAGCAGCAGGAATTCGTGCTCCGCACCCTTGAGGAGCGCGACATCCGGTTCGTACGCCTGTGGTTCACGGATGTGCTGGGCTTCCTGAAGTCGGTCGCGGTGGCCCCGGCCGAGCTCGAACAGGCCTTCGATGAAGGCATCGGCTTCGACGGCTCCGCGATCGAGGGCTTCGCCCGGGTGTACGAGTCGGACATGATCGCCAAGCCGGACCCCTCGACGTTCCAGGTCCTGCCGTGGCGCGCCGAGGCCCCGGGCACCGCGCGGATGTTCTGCGACATCCTGATGCCGGACGGCTCACCGTCCTTCGCCGACCCGCGTTACGTCCTCAAGCGGGCCCTCGCCAAGACCTCCGACCTCGGGTTCACCTTCTACACCCACCCCGAGATCGAGTTCTTCCTGCTGAAGGACAGGCCGCTGGACGGCTCGCGGCCGACCCCGGCCGACAACTCCGGCTACTTCGACCACACCCCGCAGAACGTCGGCATGGACTTCCGCCGCCAGGCCATCACCATGCTGGAGTCGATGGGCATCTCGGTCGAGTTCAGCCACCACGAGGGCGCCCCCGGCCAGCAGGAGATCGACCTTCGGTACGCCGACGCGCTGTCGACGGCCGACAACATCATGACGTTCCGCCTGGTCATGAAGCAGGTGGCGCTGGAGCAGGGCGTGCAGGCGACCTTCATGCCGAAGCCGTTCTCGGAGCACCCCGGTTCGGGCATGCACACGCATCTCTCCCTCTTCGAGGGCGACCGCAACGCGTTCTACGAGTCGGGTGCCGAGTACCAGCTCTCCAAGGTCGGCCGCTCCTTCATCGCGGGCCTGCTGCGGCACGCCGACGAGATCTCGGCCGTCACCAACCAGTGGGTCAACTCCTACAAGCGGATCTGGGGCGGCTCGGCCCGCGCCGCGGGCGCCGGCGGCGAGGCCCCCTCCTACATCTGCTGGGGCCACAACAACCGCTCGGCCCTGATCCGCGTCCCGATGTACAAGCCCGGCAAGACGGGCTCGGCCCGTGTCGAGGTCCGCTCCCTCGACTCCGGCGCCAACCCCTACCTCGCCTACGCCGTCCTCCTCGCCGCCGGCCTCAAGGGCATCGAGGAGGGCTACGAACTCCCGCCGGGCGCCGACGACGACGTGTGGGCCCTCAGCGACGGCGAACGCCGCGCGATGGGCATCGAGCCCCTCCCGCAGAACCTCGGCGAGGCCATCGCCCTGATGGAGCGCAGCGAACTCGTCGCCGAGACCCTCGGCGAGCACGTCTACGACTTCTTCCTGCGCAACAAGAAGCAGGAGTGGGAGGAGTACCGCTCCGAGGTCACGGCGTTCGAGCTGCGGAAGAACCTGCCGGTGCTGTAAAGCCTGGTCAGGTTCGTACCGCACCGCATCCGTTCCGTGGGGCCGACGGTCATGGACCGTCGGCCCCACGGATTCTCACCGCTCCTGAGCCGTCTCCGGGCCGTCCGGTGCTGATGAGAGCGCGCTAGCGACGGTGGCTGCCGGCTTTCGGCCTACTCCCGCCCTGGCGAATAGGTGTGGGGCTCGGGAGCCAGTGCGACCGAGCGCCCAGATCAGGCTGAGGAATTCCGCTACCCGGCGGTGGGCGCTGCCGAGCCGAAGCAGACGCGCCTCTCGGATCTGCGTCCCACACTCTCTTGGCTGTCTATGGCTGGACGGGGCCAGTCCTGTAGCCCATGGTTCGAAGCGGTACGGCAGCAGCGCGAGAGCTAGACAGCGAGGGAGGTGCACATGCCTCGCTTTGCCCGACGATTCCGGCGGCCGGGTGCGCCGCCCTCGAGTACTGAGCAGGTGTCCACCAGGGCAGCGGTCGCCAGTGCTTTCATCGCTGGCATATCCGCCATCGCTTCCACGGTTTCTGCGATTTATGGCGTCAACGCGTCGAGGGATCTCGGCGACGCACAGCGGCGGGATGCGGCTCAAGCTGCAATATCCCAATACGTGGTACAGATGAGCGAACTCGACCGTACAGGCGGATCTTCCCGTCGCAATGAAATTGTCGCGCTGGCTACTCAAGTAGACAGCCTGATCGCGCAATATGGTCAGAGTGAGCTACATCTGAGTGCTTCTACTTATCGGCTGGTAGGGCTATTCCTGACGCTTTCCACCACGGATCTTGAGCTCGCGGAGCGCATGGCCCGGGAATCATTGAAACTGTCCGCCCGAATGAAACCCGACGGCGCTGGCGGCCTGCATATGTCTGATCCATTAGAGGCACTACAGGCGCATCGCGTTATCGCCGATGTCGCTGCACAAAATCTGGACCTTGCCAAGATGGACAGAGAGTACGAGGCGGCCCTCGATATCACCGAATCAGAAGGAAAACGCAATCGATATATCAGGGTAGAAGCGCGTCGGTTCACACGCGTGTATTGGGCTCTGAGTGCAATGAAGCTTGTTGATGACTTAGGGAAACCGAATGCCGCGCAATGCCGTGAGGTGCGACGTCGCGCAGATGTGGCACGTGTAGATTTCGAGGCGTTGGGCAAGAACCCGGAGGTGGGTCGCCGGGCAAGACGGATCGAAAGTAATAGATGCTCGACCTGGCTTAATCTCGGCGCTCTGCAGAAGTATTGAATGCTTATCGCGCCTGGAGCCCTGACGGTCTTGGCCAACTGTGCAGAAGGCAACAGCTCCAGACGCCTGACCGGCTTTCCCGGCGTAGCGGGTCGGGCTCGGGCTCCCCGGGCCGTCTGTGGGCCGTCGAAGGGTGGCCCACCCCAGCGGCCGGCGGTGACCAGCAACGACCGCTTAACCCTTGGGTATTGCTGCGGCCACGTCTGTCGAGCGAAGTCACTGTTGCGCCGGACTTCCTGCGCAACAAGAAGCAGGAGTGGGAGGAGTACCGCTCCGAGGTCACGGCGTTCGAGCTGCGGAAGAACCTGCCGGTGCTGTAGGCGCGGCTCGCGGCCGGGTCTCCCGGGCGAACGGCAGCAGGGCCCACGGTCGGTGACCGTGGGCCCTGTTCTCGTGTCATGCGCTCGGCGGCCGCCGTGTCACTGCTTGGAGGACGCGCCGGCCTTCCGTGTCAGCAGTGCCACCGTCACGCCGGGGGCATGTCCCTTGCCGTAGCGCTGGTACTTCGCGCGCAGCGCGTCCGCCTGTTCCTGCGGGATCGCGTCCAGGGGGTCCCCTCGGTCGCCGGGCACCACCAGCCAGATGCGGCTCTCGCCCTTCAGGCACGTGGCCGGGTGCGGGCAGTAGGTCGGGAACAGGTCGTGGTTGTCCGCCGCAGAGGCCGTCAGAAAGACCTCCCGCATCTTCACGTCCCGCGGGAGGTAGTAACGGACGCCCTGGTCGAGCATCCACGCCGCCCCGTCACGGCTGAAGACCACCGCGTCCCCGGGCCGGTAGTACTTCATGACGGTCTGCGCCGCTGCCACGTAGTCCGTCGGCACGTCGTCGTCGTGCGAGTACTGATCCCTCAGCTTGTGCTGCTCCGGCAGCACGAGCAGAGCGATCGTGACGAAGGCCGCCACGACCGTCTTCCAGGACGCCGTCGCGGCGGCCAGGCCCGCCCCGGCCAGCACGGCCCAGGCCGGGAGGGTGATCAGGAGGTACTGGAAGCGGAAGTAGGAGATGTGCCCCTGGGACACCGCCCACAGCGTGAGCGGGGGCAGCACGGCCAGGCCGGCGCACAGCACGAAGGCGTCCCGGCGCTTCTTCGGTGCCGTCACGGCCAGCGCGATCACCGCTCCTGCGCACAGCGCCGACGCGAACAGCTTCGGCCAGATGCCGAGCAGATCCCCCGCGTCCGGGTGCGGGACGTACCAGAGCTGCCGTTGCACCTGCGAGCTGCCCGACAGCGCCAGCGGGGCCGCGCAGATCACACCGGCCATGGCCGCGAGACCGAAGCCGTCCAGTACCCCGCGCTCCTTCCGGTCCCGTACGGCCGTGGCGGCCAGGTGCCCGAGCAGGATGGTCAGCGAGAGCAGGTGCAGCACCCCGACGGCCGCCACGCAGAGCGCGTACGCCGCCCAGCGCCGTCGGCTGCGGGGTGCCTCCCAGGCCCGGAGCAGCAGGAACGTCGCCACGGCGGAGAGCAGCACCACCAGCGGGTAGCTGCGGGCCTCCTGGGCGTACCGGCTCACGGCCGGGACGAGGGCGAACAGCAGTCCGCCGTACATGCCGGCGGACCGGCCGAACAACCGCTGCCCGATCAGTGCCACCGCAGCGGCCGACCCCGCCATGGCCAGCGCCGAGGGCAGGCGCAGGGACTGAACGGAGTCGCCGAAGAGCGCGATCCACCAGTGCATCAGGAGGTAGTACGCGCCGTGGACCGAGTCGACGTTGTGCAGGGTGGCCATGATCTGCCCGAGGCCGCGTCGGGCCACGTCCCAGGTGACCAGCTCGTCGGTGTACAGCTGAGGGCTGCTGATCCGGAAGGCGCCGATGGCGAGGGTGACGAGGGCGGGCCACATCCACAAACCGGCTGATGCTCCGACGGGGGGTGGACGCATCTCCGCCGGACGGGCCTGCGCGTTCGGAGCGGGACGGGTGAGAGTCGCCATGGCACCGGCTTACCGGCTGCCGTGCGGCCCCGGGGCGGCCACACGGCCGTAGTCCCGGCTTTTCGCCCGATCGGGCCGCAGCCGTGCCGCGGCTCGGCGCGCACCGGGATTGCGTGCACCGACCGCCGTGGCCGGACGGGTGCACCGGTCGGCACGGACCGGACAGGTGCCCTGCATGGCTGGCGCCGCGTGGACGTGACGGGCGATGGTGCCGGCCAACGGGTCGGCCGGTGGGGGCAGTTCTTCCGGTCCGGTCATCACGGCGGTCCTCCCTTCCCGGGGAGTGCGAAGCGGGCAGATGCCGCGGGCCGGGCCGCCGAGCAGGGACGGCCGGCGGTCGTGAACCGTCGGCCCTCCGTCGTCCGGCGCGCGCATGGTCCCTCCGGGAGCTAGAAAGGAAGGGGAAGCCGGTGTGCCGGAGGGAGTGACCAGGGATGCAGATCGTGGTGGATCTCGCCCGTTGCCAGGGGTATGCGCAGTGCGTGTTCCTGGCGCCGGAGGTGTTCGAGCTGCATGGCGAGGAAGGGCTGCTGTACCACCCGGCTGTTCCCGACGGCCAGCGCGAACGCGTGCGTCAGGCCGCGGCGGCATGCCCGGTCCAGGCCATCCTGCTCGGCGAGGAGGTGAGCCCTGGTGCCCGGTGACCTTCAGGACGGCCGGATCGTCATCGTCGGCGCATCGCTGGCCGGGCTGAGGGCTGCCGAGAAGCTGCGCGAAGAGGGCTTCACCGGCTCCCTGACCATCGTCGGGGACGAGCTCCAGCCGCCCTACGACCGTCCCCCGTTGTCCAAGCAGGTGCTCCTCGGCAAGGTGCCGGCCAACTCCACCGGGCTGCCGATGCGCCGCGATCCGGAGGCGGAGTGGCGGCTGGGGGTGCGCGCCACCGGACTGGACACCGTCGAGAAGCGGGTGCGGCTGGCCGACGGGGAGTCGCTGCCCTACGACCGGGTGCTGATCGCCACCGGGACGCGTGCGCGGCCCTGGCCGAATCCGGAAGAGGCCGCACTGGACGGGGTGTTCACGCTGCGCACCAGTGACGACGCAGGACTCCTGGCCGAGCGGCTGGCGGCCGGGCCGCGCCGGGTGCTGGTGATCGGCGGGGGCTTCACCGGCTCGGAGATCGCCTCGGCCTGCCGGGAGCGGGGCCTGGACGTCACGGTTGCCGAACGCGGCCCCGCACCGCTGGTGGGCGCGCTCGGCGGGACGCTGGGGAGACTCGCCGCCGCCATGCAGCGCAACCACGGCGTGGACCTGCGCTGCGAGGTCACGGTCACCGCGCTGCGCGGCAACGGCCGCTTCACCGGCGCGGACCTCTCCGACGGCAGCCGGGTCGACGCAGATGTGTGCATCGTCGCCATGGGGGCGGTCCGCAACGTCGAATGGCTGGCGGATTCCGGGCTGGCCGCAGGCCCTCGCGGGGTCGCCTGCGACGCCGGGTGCCGCGCCTTCACCATGTACGGGATCGTCACCGACAGCGTCTTCGTGGCCGGAGACGTCTCGCGCTTCCCGCACCCGCTCTTCGACTACCAGCTGCTGTCGCTGGAGCACTGGCGCAACGCGGTGGAGCAGGCCGAGGTGGCCGCCCACAACATGGTCAGCCCGGAACCGCTGCGGCGCCCGCACCTTGCGGTCCCGGCGTTCTGGTCGAGCCAGTTCGGGCTCAACATCAAGTCCGTGGGTGTGCCCACCTTCTCGGACCAGGTCGTCATCGCCCAGGGCTCGCTCGAGGCGCGCCGCCTGGCGATGGTCTACGGCTTCCGGGGCCGTGTGACCGCCGCGGTCACCGTCGACATGGCCAAGTCGCTGGAGTACTACCAGAACCTGATCGAGACCGCCGCCCCCTTCCCGCCCGCGCCCGGCGCCTCGGACCGTCCGCCGGCGGCCGAAGTCCCGGTCCCCTCCGATGTGCCGGATCCGAGCGGGCTCTACCACGGCCCCACCGTCGCGCTCACCGGTCATCTGCCGGACCGCCGACTGGTCATGATGCGGCCCACCGGGTGACGCGTCGCCCCGCCCGTCCACGAGGAGTCCCCCATGACCGCCGACACCCTGCTGGAGCGGATCACCGACTACGCCAACCGCCCCGACCCCTGGCCGCTGTACGCGGAGCTGCGGGAGGCCGGGCCCGTGGTGCCGCAGCGGGACGGCAGCTACCTGGTCGGCACCTACCACGAGCTCGTCGCCCTGCTGCACGACCCGCGGATCAGTGTGGATCCCCGCAACCAGATCACCCCGCAGTCGCAGGCATCCGAAGAGGCACGGAGGCTGCCGTTCCTGCGGCTCGACGACCCCGAGCACCACAGACTGCGGACGATCGCCATGCGGCCGTTCGGCCCGCCGCACAGCCCCGGCCGGATGGACGCCATGCGGGGCGAGATCACCCGGATCACCGAGGAACTGATCGAGTCGATCCGGGACCGCGAGCAGATCGACATCGTGGACGACTTCGCCTACCCCCTGCCCGTCACCGTCATCTGCCGACTGCTCGGCGTCCCGCACGAGGACGAGCCGAAGTTCAGGGAATGGACCGACGTCCTCGTCGCGTCCGCCGACATCGGAGCCGGCGAGGGCAGCGAACAGCGGCAGAAGGCGGCCGTTCAGGCCCAGCAGGAGATGGGCCTGTACCTGCTGGGTCTCGCCGACCAGCGCCGCGGCCGTCCGGCGGACGACATGCTCTCCGCCTTCATCAACGAACCCGACCCCGCCCTGCGGCTGACCCCCGACGAACTGGCGGAAACGGCCATCCTCCTGCTCATCGCCGGACACGAGACCACGGTCAACCTGATCACCAACGGCGTCCTCACCCTGCTGCGCCGACCCGACCAGTTGGACCGGCTGCGCCGCGAACCCGAGCTGATGCCGCGCGCGGTGGAGGAACTCCTGCGTTACGAGCCCCCGGTCCACATGCGGGAGCGATTCCCTCTCGTCGACGTGGACTTCGCGGGGACCACCCTGCCCCGAGGCTCCACCGTGATCGTCGCGCTGGCATCGGGCAACCGTGACCCGAAGCGGTTCCACGACCCGGACGTGTTCGATCCCACCCGCCCGGACAACGAGCATCTCGGCTTCTGCAGCGGTGTCCACATCTGCTTCGGCGGACCGCTCGCCCGCCTCGAAGCCCAGACCGCACTCAGTGCGCTGCTTCCCCGCCTCGGCGCCGCGGCCCTGGTGCAGGACCCGCCCCCCTACCGGACCAACGCGATGCTCCGAGGCCCTCGCCACCTCCCCGTCACGTTCTGAACCACCTCCACGCGTGAGAGGCCGGAGCCGCGGGACGGGCCAGCCTGCCCCGGCCGGTGCGCCCGCCCGGGGCGATCAGGGGAGATACGCGGGGGAGACCGCCGCGGTCGTCAGACGGCGCGGTGCTCCCGTGCCGTCCGCCGGGACCGTGTAGAGGTCGGCGCCGTAGTCGCCGGGCAGTGCGTAGGTCAGGGTGCGGTCGTCGCGCCAGACCGCCTGGTCGTCGACGCTGCGGGTCTCGGCGAGCGGGGTTTCGCGCCCGGTGCGCAGGTCCAGGACGTAGAGCCGCCAGGGCGCGTCGGCGGGCAGGCCCTCGACGCGCTTCTTGAACGCGATACGGGTGCCGTCGGGGGAGAGCGAGGGGCACTCGACGTTCGACCGGAGGGCCGTGACGGTCCGGGTGCGCAGGTCGCCGCGGACCAGACGGGTGCTGCCGTGCGTGGCGAGCGTCGCGTAGAAGTGGCGGTCGTCGGCGGCGAAGGTGACGCCCCAGAAGTTCACGTCCGACGCGTGGTACGGACGCCCGTCCATGACGATCCGGAACGCCTCCAGCGACGGGATGAGGCTCCCCGTGCGGGTGTCCGCGATCGCCGCCCGCGTCGAGAAGTTCGTCCCGGCGTAGGAGTCGCCGCCGACGAACGCGGTCCACGCGACGTAGCGGCCGCTCGGCGAGACCCGGGCCCGGGAGGGGATGCCCGGCACGTCGTAGCGGGCCCGCTCCTTCAGATGTGCGTCGAGCACGACCGCGCGATAGGTGTCCTGGACCGGGCCGTGCACCGCCTGGAGGCAGATCCCGGTGCCCGAATCGGCGTAGAAGCGCAGGCACTTGACGCGCGCCGCGGTCCGCTCCGCTCCCGGCCGGCCCGCCGGCACGGCCGTCAGCTCGTCGCGGTGCGGGCCCCATGCCATGTTCCGGAAGACCAGCAGACCCCTGCCGTCCAGCGCCACGTGCCCTGCCGTGATCCGCGGGCCGCCGGGCCGCGCCCGGTCCCGGCGGTCGGCGCGCTCCGCGGCGTGCAGCACCGACGCCACCGCGACCGCCGCGAGGACGACGACGGCGCCCAGGAGCACGAGCAGCCGGGTCAGCGTGCCCGGGCGGACGGCAGCGGTGGAGGGCGCACCGGTCGTGGGCGGTGTGCCGGGCGCGGTCGCGGCGTCGGTCGTGGACGGGGCGTCGGGCGCGCGGTCGGTCATGCGGAGGCCTCGTTCCGGGCGGGTGCGGGTGCGGGTGCGGGTGCGGGTGCGGGTCCGGGTGTGGGGGTGATCCGGTGGGCGGTCATGCCGCGGCGGCGCCTTCCGCGGCAGCGGCCGGTCCGACCGGGCGGAGGTACGCGGCGCAGGCGAGCCCCGCCGTGAGGGCGACGGCCGCCACGGTGAGCGCCGTCCGGTCGCCCCAGGCGGTCCAGGCGGCACCGAAGGCGAGGGAGCAGACGAACCGGGCGAGCGCCTGTCCCGTCTGCACCAGGGCCAGGCCGGACGAGCGCAGTTCGGCGGGCACGCCGTCCGACGCGGCGGCCATCAGGACGCCGTCGGTCGCCGCGTAGAAGCCGCCGTGCAGCAGGAGCACGGCGTACGGAAGGAGCGCGGTGTACGGTGCGCCACCGTGCTGCCGGGGCGCGAGCAGCAGGCCGTACGCGAGCAGCAGCGTGCCGTGCCCCGCGAGGAAGACCCGCCACCGGCCGGCCCGGTCGGCGAGCCGCCCCAGCGGCACGGCGAGCAGCAGGAACGCCGCCGCGGTGCCCAGCGGCAGCAGCGCGAACCAGCGCTCCGGCACCCCGAGGCGCCGTTGCAGCAGCAGATAGACGAACGAGTCGCTGACCGTGGCGAGGCCGAGCAGCAGCGCGCATACGGTGATCCGCCGCAGCTCCCGGCCCTGCAGGAGGGCGACGGCCCGGCGGAGGGTGGGGCGGGGCGCGGACGCCCGCGGCCCCTGCGGACCGGGTGCGGCCGCCGCCGTGCCCCCGGTCGTCCCGGCACGCGCCGCGTCCCCGGGCGGAGGCACGGTGCCCCCGGACGTGCCCGCGAGGCCCGTCGCCCCGGACGTGCCCGCCCGTCTCCCCGGCACGAACAGCACCAGCACCAGCACCCCGACCACCGCGACGCAGAAGCTCACCGTGAACACGGCGTCGTAGCCGTCCACCGTGGCGCGCAGGATCAGGAACGCCACGAGCGGGCCGAGCAGCGCGCCCGCCGTGTCCATGGCGCGGTGCACACCGAAGGCACGGCCCCGGGACGCGGGGTCGCTGGAGAGCGAGATGAGGGCGTCGCGGGGCGCGGTGCGCAGGCCCTTGCCCGTGCGGTCGGCGGCCAGGACCGCGCCGATGAGGGGCAGTGAGTGCACGGCCAGCAGCAGGGGTTTGCACACGGCCGACAGTCCGTAGCCGATGGCGGCCACCGTCTTGTGGCGGCCGTCGGCGCCCCGGTCGGCGAGATGTCCGCCCACCAGCCGCACCAGCGCCGAGAAACCGTTGTAGACGCCGTCGAGGAGGCCGAACCCGAGGGGCGAGAGGCCGAGCCCGACGACCAGGTAGAGGGGCAGGACCGCACTGACCATCTCCGACGACACATCGGTGATCAGGCTGACCGTGCCCAGCGCCAGCACCGTGGGGGCGACCGCCGCGCGCCGCCCGGCCGGAAGGTTCCCGGTCCGGGCGGCGCGCTCGGCGGACGGCTCCGCGCGGGCCGCGCGGCTGTCCGCTACGTACATGTCAGGACGTCCAGATGCCGGTGATGTCCTGGGCGGAGCCCGAGTTGCCCGCGTGCCCGAGGCCGTGCATGTCCTCGAGCGTGTGCAGCAGGTCGTAGTGGTTGTAGGTGGTGGTCGAGGACGAGCCCGGCGTCACCTGCTGGCCGTACAGGACGGTCGGGATGCGGTTGCCGCTGAGCCGGTTGTCCTCGTCGAAGGTGACGACGAGCAGGCTGTTGTGGGTCTTCGCCCAGGTCGCGTACGCGCCCAGGTTGTTCTGCAGCCAGGTGTCCCCGGTCGACACCGAGCAGTCGTGCATGTCGCTGCACAGGTTCGGGACGACGAACGACACCTGGGGGAGGGTCGTGTAGTCGGTCGGGAACTGGGCGAACGTCTTCGCGCTCGACGTCGGTACGTTGCTGAAGCCGAACCACGGGTTGTGCTTGCGGGCGTACTTGCCGCTGCTGCAGGTGGTCGAACCCTGGCTGGGCAGCGTCTCGTTGTAGCTCGCCCAGGTCTTGCCCGCGCCGATCAGTTCGGACGCGAGGTTCGGCGCCGAGCTGAAGCCGGGCGTGTAGCAGCTGTCGTCGGTGATGCCCTGCGTGGAACCGGAGAACAGGGCGAAGTAGTTGGGCTGGCTGGGGTGGGTCTCGGCGAACGACTGCGACAGGTTGGCGCCACCGGTCTTCAGCGAGTTGATGTACGGCGCCCTGGAGGAGCCGATGACCTGGCTGTACGCGTGGTTCTCGAACACCACGACGACGACGTGGTCCGGCGTGGGCACCCCGGCCGCGGCCTGCGCGGACGAGCTGCCGATACCGGTCCACAGGCCGATGGCGGTGGCGGCCAGTGCCACCGCTCCGGCGACGGCGGCGCGGCTGCGGCGGAACAGTGATCTGTCGGGCACGGGGACCTCCGGTGGGGGTGGGCGGGGGCGGTGCGGACAGAGCATGCTCACGCCAAGATGCCCCCGCCGTACGGCGCTCCACAACCCATATGAAGAACGGATGAACGTCCGCCGGGCCTCCCGGCCGGCCGGGAGGCCCTTCCGCGCCGGACGTGCCGGGCGCCCACGGGCCCCGCGCGGGGACGCCGGCCGTCGCGGGCGCGCGGTGTCCGCGGCCCGCCCCGGCGCTCCGCCCGCCGCCTGCGGTTAGGCTCAGGAACGAGGCGTGATCGGCGGACCGAGGAGGCGGGCGATGACGGTGCCGCAAGGGCGCAGGAGCAGTACCTTCACGCGGCTGTTGCGGCACGGCTTCACCGACCCGTCCGCCGCCGAGCGGCTGCTCGACTCCGCCGCGCTGGCGAGCGTACGCACCGACCCGGTGCTGCTGGACGCGCTGGGCGCCTGCGCCGACCCCGACCTGGCCCTGCACGGTCTCGTACGCCTTTCGGAGGCGCAGCCCGACGACATCGGCCGCCGGGAGCTCCTCGACACGCTCGTCGCCGCGAAACCGCTGCGCGACCGGCTGCTCGGCGTGCTCGGCGCGTCCGAGGCACTCGCCGACCATCTGGCCCGGCACCCGCGCGACTGGCAGGCCCTCGTGACCTACGAGGCGCAGGACCTCCACCCCGGTCTCGCCGAGTTCGAGCGCGGCCTGGCCGGCGCCCACGACCCCGTGTCGCTGCGCATCGCCTACCGCCGGTGCCTGCTGTCGATCGCGGCCCGCGACGTCTGCGGCACCACGGACATCGCCGAGACCGCCGCCGAGCTCGCCGACCTCGCGACCGCGACCCTGCGGGCGGCCCTCGGCATCGCGCGCGCCGCCGCCCCCGAGGACGCCGCGATGTGCCGCCTCGCCGTCATCGCCATGGGCAAGTGCGGTGGCCACGAGCTGAACTACGTGTCCGACGTGGACGTCATCTTCGTCGGTGAGCCCACCGAGGGCGCCGACGAGGCCAAGGCGCTGCGCGCCGCGACCCGTCTCGCCTCGCACATGATGCGGATCTGCTCCGAGACGACCGTCGAGGGCGCCATCTGGCCCGTCGACGCCAACCTGCGGCCCGAGGGCCGCAACGGCCCGCTCGTCCGCACCCTCTCCTCCCACCTCGCCTACTACCAGCGCTGGGCCAAGACCTGGGAGTTCCAGGCGCTGCTCAAGGCCCGCCCGGTCGCCGGGGACATGGAACTCGGCGAGGAGTACGTCGAGACGCTCGCGCCCCTCGTCTGGCAGGCCGCCGAGCGCGACAACTTCGTCGCCGACGTCCAGAAGATGCGGCGCAGGGTGGTCGAGAACATCCCCGCCGGCGAGATCGAGCGCGAGCTGAAACTCGGCCCCGGAGGCCTGCGGGACGTCGAATTCGCCGTCCAGCTGCTCCAGTTGGTGCACGGCCGCTCCGACACGACGCTGCGCAGCGGCACCACCCTCGACGCGCTCCAGGCGCTGGCCGACGGCGGATACGTCGGCCGTGTCGACGCCACCCAGCTCGACGACGCCTACCGCTTCCTGCGGTCCCTGGAGCACCGCATCCAGCTGTACCGTCTGCGCCGCACCCATCTGGTCCCCGAGGACGAGCGCGACCAGCGGCGCATCGGCCGCTCCCTCGGCCTGCGCACCGACCCGATCACCGAGCTGAACCGCGCCTGGCGGCGCCACACCACCGTCGTGCGCCGGCTGCACGAGAAGCTCTTCTACCGTCCGCTGCTCGACGCCGTCGCCCAACTCGCCCCCGGCGAGGCCCGGCTGAGCGCCGACGCCGCCCGCGAACGCCTCGTCGCGCTCGGCTACGCCGACCCGGCGGCCGCCCTGCGTCATCTGGAGGCCCTCGCCTCAGGGGTGACCCGCAAGTCGGCCATCCAGCGCACCCTGCTGCCGGTCCTGCTCGGCTGGTTCGCCGACTCGGCCGACCCCGACGCGGGACTCCTCGGCTTCCGCAAGGTCTCCGACGCGCTCGGCAAGACCCCCTGGTACCTGCGGCTGCTGCGCGACGAGGGCGCCGCTGCCGAGAACCTGGCCCGGGTGCTCTCCGCCGGGCGCCTCGCCCCCGACCTGCTCATGCGCGCCCCGGAGGCGGTGGCGCTGCTCGGCGACCCGAGCGGGCTCGAACCCCGCTCGCGCGCCCACCTGGAGCAGGAGGTCCTGGCCGCCGTCGGCCGTGCGGACGGCGCCGAGCAGGGGGTCGGCGCGGCCCGCGGCGTGCGCCGCCGCGAGCTCTTCCGCACCGCCGCCGCCGACATCATCGCCTCCTACGGCACCGAGGACACCCCGGCCGAGCCCGACCAGGGCGCCCTCGTCGACCGGGTCGGCGCCGCCGTCTCCGACCTGACGGCGGCGACCCTCGCGGGCACCCTCCGTGCGGTCGTGCGCGACGGCTGGGGCGACGAACTCCCCACCCGTTTCGCCGTCATCGGCATGGGCCGGTTCGGCGGCAACGAACTGGGCTACGGCTCCGACGCGGACGTCCTGTTCGTGCACGAGCCCCGCGAAGGGGTGGACGAGCAGGAGGCGGCCAAGGCCGCGGGCACCGTCGTCGCCGAGATGCGCCGGCTGCTGCAACTGCCCAGTCAGGACCCGCCGTTGCTCATCGACGCGGATCTGCGCCCCGAGGGCAAGTCGGGCCCGCTGGTGCGCACACTGGGTTCGTACCAGGCGTACTACCAGCGCTGGTCGCTGGTCTGGGAGTCGCAGGCGCTGCTGCGCGCCGAGCACGTCGCCGGCGACGAGGACCTGGGCCGCCGCTTCATCGACCTCATCGCCCCCCTCCGCTACCCGGCCGAGGGGCTCGGCGAGGACGCCGTGCGCGAGATCCGGCGGCTGAAGGCCCGTATGGAGTCCGAACGGCTGCCGCGGGGTGCCGACCCGACCCTCCACGCCAAGCTCGGCCGCGGCGGGCTCTCCGACGTCGAGTGGACCGTGCAGCTGTTCCAGCTCCAGCACGGTTGGGTGGAGCCGGGCCTGCGCACCACCCGCACCCGGGAGGCGCTCGCCGCCGCGTGCGCCGCCGAGCTGGTGTCCGGCGAGGACGCAGCCGTGCTGGACGAGGCATGGGTCCTCGCGACCCGGGTGCGCAACGCGGTGATGCTGGTGCGCGGCAGGCCCGGCGACACCTTCCCGTCCGACGGACGGGAGCTGGCCGCGGTCGGCCGCTACCTCGGATACGGCCCGGGCCACGTCGGGGACATGCTCGACGACTACCGGCGTACGACCCGCAGGGCTCGGGCCGTGGTCGAGGAGCTGTTCTACGGGGCGTGACGCCTACGGCGGGCCGGGGGCCCGAAGCTCTCCGACGGGTGGAGACCCCACGGCTGGCGCAGGCACCGGGCGCCAGGGGCAGGGCCGGGCCGACCAGGGCTTCGAGCTCGCCCTCGCGGGCTTTCCGGCGCACGCCGGGGTCGTGGGAGCGGTGACTCTCCGCGGCCGCCCGGCGCGCGGAGCAGCAGGCGCCGGGTGCCCCGGACGCCGGTGGCGCCGCAACGCGGCCACGCCCCGACGGGACGCCGCCGTCCCTCAGCGCAGCGGGGGAGCGGCCGAACCCGCGGCCGCCGGCCACGGCCCCAGGGACCGGGGCAGCTCGTGCGGCGCTGCCCCGTACCAGACCCGGGCCGCCGCCAGGCCGATGCCCAGGCACACCGTGCCCCCGGCCGCGTCGAGCCAGAAGTGGTTGGCGGTGGCGACGATGACGACGAGGGTGGCTGCGGGGTACAGCAGACCGATGACCCGCACCCACGGCACCGACGCCAGCGCCGCGACGGTGAGGCCGCACCACAGGGACCAGCCGATGTGCATGGACGGCATCGCCGCGTACTGGTTCGACATGTGCTTCAGGTCGCCGGAGGCCATGGAGCCCCAGGTGTGGTGGACCAGCACCGTGTCGACGAACCGCCCGTCCGGCATCAGGCGAGGCGGTGCCAGCGGGAAGTAGTAGTACCCGAGCAGGGCGACCGCCGTCGTCGCGAAGAGGGCCAGGCGCGCCGCCGCGTAGCGCCCCGGATGCCATCGGAACAGCCATACGAGGACGGCCAGCGTCACGATGAAGTGCAGGGTGGCGTAGTAGTAGTTCATACCGACGATCAGCCATGTCATGGCGTTGGACGCGTGATTGACCGACCGCTCGACGGCGATCCCGAGGGTCTGCTCGGCCGTCCAGATCCAGTGGGCGTTGCGCACCGCCTGGCCGCGCTGTTCCGGCACCGCGTTGCGGATCAGCGAGTACGTCCAGTAACTCGCCCCGATGAGCAGGATCTCGAACCAGATCCGCGGCCTGCGCGGTGCACGCATCCGCCGTACGAGAGGGCGGACCCCGGCATCCGCGCCGGTGGCCCCCTTCCGGGCTTCCAGTGCCGTCACGGTCGTCTCACCCATAGGGACCACCCATAGGGACACAGTGTGCCAGAAATCCCACCTATGCCCGATGATCCCGCGGCCGGGTCATATGTGCATTCCCTGGCACTTGGGGGAAACCTCCGGGAAGTCTCTTGCACGGACGGGTGACGGCCCGGCGGTCGGTGTGCGTAGCACGGAAACGGCCGCGTGGTCTGCGGGCACGACGACTGCCGCGTGGTCTGCGCGGACCGGGACGGCCGCGCGCACGGAGGCGGCCGCGCGTACGGCAACGGCCGGGCTGCTCACGCGCGGCGACGGCCGGGGGCGGTCCCTGCGCGGGTGCGGCGGTGTCGGGCGCGGCGCACCCCCTAAGCGCGGGCGCGGTCCCCCGGGGCCGAGGCGGTTGAACCCCGTACGACGAGCTCCGGCATGAAGACGAACTCGCTCGGCGGGGCCGGCGTCCCGCCTATGGCCTCCAGCAGCGTGCGCACCGCGGCCTGCCCCATCGCGGGCACCGGCTTGCGGATCGTGGTGAGCGGCGGATCGGTGAAGGCGATCAGCGGGGAATCGTCGAACCCCACCACGGAGATGTCGTCCGGCACCTCCAGGCCGCGCTGCCGGGCCGCCCTGATGGCGCCGAGTGCCATCATGTCGCTGGCGCACACGATGGCCGTGCAGTCGCGGTCCATGAGCGCGGAGGCCGCGGCCTGGCCGCCCTCCAGGCTGTACAGGGAGTGCTCGACCAGTCGCTCCTCGACGTCCTCGGCGCCGAGGTCCAGCAGGTCCTGCATGACGCGGACGAATCCCTCTATCTTCCGCTGGACCGGGACGAACCGCTTGGGGCCGAGTGCCAGCCCGATCCGGCTGTGGCCGAGCGACACGAGGTGCGTCACCGCGAGCTGCATGGCCGCCCGGTCGTCCGGCGAGATGAACGGCGCCCGCACCTTCGGCGAGTAGCCGTCGACGAGCACGAAAGGCACGCCCTGGCCGCGCAGCTGCTCGTAGCGCTCCATGTCGGCGTTGGTGTCCGCGTGCAGCCCCGAGGCGATGATGATGCCCGCGACGCCGCGGTCCACCAGCATCTCGGTCAGCTCGTCCTCGGTGGAGCCGCCCGGTGTCTGGGTGGCCAGGATGGGGGTGTACCCCTGGCGGGTCAGGGCCTGGCCGATGACCTGGGCGAGGGCGGGGAATATGGGGTTCTCCAGCTCCGGCGTGATCAGCCCGACCAGGCCGGCGCTGCGCTGGCGCAGCCGCACCGGACGCTCGTAGCCGAGCACGTCGAGCGCGGCCAGCACGGACTGGCGGGTGGTCGCGGCGACCCCCGGCTTGCCGTTGAGCACCCGGCTGACGGTCGCCTCGCTGACCCCCGCCTGGGCTGCGATGTCGGCGAGCCGTGCGGTCACAGGGGTGGACTGTACCGGGCGGCCGTCGGACCGCCCACCAACGGGCCGCCGGTCGCCGCCCGTTATGGGGGTGCCCCCGCTCGGGCGAGGCCGAGAGTCAGGGAGGTCCGCCGAGGGCTGCTCCGTCATTGCGCTCCTTGTATCCCCATGTCCCCGTATGTGCGTACGCAGGGATCATCCCTGGCCACAGCCCGTGAAGCAAGACCTTGCAAGGCCTTGCGAAATCACTTGCACTTTTTTGCTGCAAGGTCTTTCGCCAGGATTGCATCGCTGTTACGTTCACGTCGCCCGGCGGCCGCAAAGGTGCGATACGCGGGCCAGACCCAAGGAGAACTCATGCGGCGTGGCATAGCGGCCACCGCGCTCGTGGCATCCCTCGCCCTCGCGGCGACGGCCTGCGGCGGCAGTGACAGCAGCGACACCAAGGCGGACGGCCCCGTCACCCTCACCTGGTGGGACACCTCCAACGCCACCAACGAGGCCCCGACGTACAAGGCCCTGGTGAAGCAGTTCGAGAAGGCGAACCCCACCGTCAAGGTCAAGTACGTCAACGTCCCCTTCGACCAGGCGCAGAACAAGTTCGACACCGCCGCGGGCAGCAAGGGCGCCCCGGACGTGCTGCGCTCCGAGGTCGGCTGGACCCCGGCGTTCGCGAAGAAGAGCTACTTCCTTCCGCTCGACGGCACCCCCGCCCTCGCCGACCAGGCCAAGTTCCAGCCCAGCCTGATCAAGCAGGCCCAGTACCAGGGCAAGACCTACGGGGTGCCGTTCGTCACCGACACCCTCGCGCTGGTCTACAACAAGGCGCTGTTCAAGCAGGCCGGCATCGACAAGGCGCCGACCAGCTGGAGCGACCTGAAGGCCGACGCCGCCAAGATCAAGGCCAAGACCGGCAAGGACGGCTACTGGGGCTCCACCCAGGCCTACTACGCGCAGCCGTACCTCTACGGTGAGGGCACCGACACCGTGGACGTGCCCGGCAAGAAGATCACCATCAAGAGCGCCGCCGCCGTCAAGGGCCTCAAGACCTGGCAGAGCCTGTTCGCCGGCAAGGGCCTGCACAAGGCCGACACCACCGCCGACGCGTACGCCCACATCCAGGACGCGTTCGTCAACGGCAAGGTCGCCGCGATCATCCAGGGCCCCTGGGAGATCACCAACTTCTACAAGGGCTCCGCCTTCAAGGACAAGGGCAACCTCGGCATCGCGCCCGTCCCGGCCGGTTCCTCCGGCAAGGCCGGCGCCCCGACCGGCGGCCACAACCTCGCCGTGTACGCGGGCTCCGACAAGGCCCACCAGCAGGCCGCGCTGAAGTTCGTGAAGTTCATGACCTCGCAGAAGGCGCAGGAGCAGATCGCCCTGAAGAACTCCACGCTGCCGACCCGCCAGGACGCCTACACGAGCCAGGTGCAGAGCGACCCCGGCATCGCCGGCTACCAGAAGGTCCTCTCCGTCGCCCAGCCGCGCCCGGCGCTGCCCGAGTACGGCTCCCTCTGGGGCCCGCTCGACACCGAGCTGCCGAAGATCGCCGGCGGCAAGGAGTCGCTGGACAAGGGCCTGGGCAACGCCGAGCTGGCGATGTCCAAGCTGGTTCCCGGCTTCAGCAAGTGACCCAGACCGCCGGGTCCGCCCCCGCGGGGCGGACCCGGCGGCCGCACGCCCCAGCCCCAGAAGGTGCCCCACCATGACAGTCGCCGTCGAGAGACCTGCCGCCCCCAGCAGCGGCGACCGTGCGCCCCGCCGCCCCGGTCCGCTGGAACGCCTCAAGCTCGCGTACCAGAGGCATTGGTACGCGTACGCGATGATCACCCCGGTCGTCGTCGTCCTCGGTGTCCTCGTCGGCTACCCGCTGGTGCGCGGCATCTATCTGACGTTCACCGACGCCAACAGCCTCAACTCGGCGCGCACCATCGGCGTCAACCACATCGCCGCCACCTACAAGTTCATCGGCATCGACAACTACGCCGACATCCTGTGGGGGCCCACCGCCTACGACAGGTTCTGGTCGCACTTCCTGTGGACCGTCGTCTGGACGGCGGTCTGCGTCACCCTGCACTACGTCCTCGGGCTGGGTCTCGCGCTGCTGCTCGACCAGAAGGTCCGCGGACGCACCCTCTACCGGCTGCTGCTGGTGCTGCCCTGGGCGGTGCCCACCTTCGTGACCGTCTTCTCGTGGCGGATCATGCTCGCCGACTCCGGGGCCATCAACTCCGTGCTCGGCTTCCTGCACCTGCCGCAGCCGGAGTGGCTCGAGGACACCTTCTTCCAGCGCCTCGCCGCCATCATGGTCAACACCTGGTGCGGTGTGCCGTTCATGATGCTGTCGCTGCTCGGCGGCCTGCAGTCGATCGACTCCTCCCTGTACGAGGCGGCCGAGATGGACGGTGCGAGCGCCTGGCAGCGTTTCCGGCACGTCACGCTGCCGGGCCTGCGGTCCGTCAGCTCCACCGTCGTCCTGCTCGGCATCATCTGGACCTTCAACCAGTTCGCCGTCATCTTCCTGCTGTTCGGCCCCACCGGCGGCCCCGACGCCCAGATCCTGGTCACCTGGGCCTACTACCTCGGCTTCGGCCAGCAGCCCCGCGACTTCGCGCAGTCCGCCGCGTACGGCGTGCTGCTGCTGTCGATCCTGGCCATCTTCACGTCCTTCTACTACCGCTGGCTGAACCGCAATGAGCAGCTCGCCTGACGCCGCAGGAGCCCTCCCCATGAGTACGACGACGACGCGCACGAGAAACGTCCGCCGGCGCGGCGAGCGCGGGCCGCTGGGTTCCGTCCTGGTGCACGGCACGCTGATCGTCGCGAGCCTCATCGCCCTGTTCCCGGTCGTGTGGCTGGTCTTCCTGTCCCTGGGCAGCCAGAAGGACGACTATCTGCACCCCGGGCGCATCCTCGGCAGGATCTCGCTGTCCAACTACAGCTTCGTGCTGGAGCGCACCAACTTCTTCAAGTGGCTCGAGTCCTCGCTGATCGTGTCCCTGGGCACCAGCATCATCGGCGTGCTGATCGCCGCCACCACGGGCTACGCGGTGTCGCGGATGCGCTTCCCGGGCTACCGGAAGCTGATGTGGGTGCTCCTGCTGACCCAGGCGTTCCCGATCGCGGTCCTGATCGTGCCGATGTACGAGATCCTCTCCGACCTCGGCCTCATCGACAGCTACCTCGGTCTGATCCTCGTCTACTGCTCCACCGCGGTGCCGTACTGCGCCTGGCTGCTCAAGGGCTACTTCGACACGATTCCGTTCGAGATCGACGAGGCGGGCCGGGTCGACGGTCTGTCGCCCTTCGGCACCTTCGCGCGGCTGATCCTGCCGCTGGCCAAGCCCGGTCTCGCGGTCGCCGCCTTCTACAGCTTCATCACCGCCTTCGGCGAGGTCGCGTTCGCCTCCACCTTCATGCTCGACGACCAGAAGTACACGTTCGCCGTCGGGCTGCAGAGCTTCGTCAGCGAGCACGACGCGCAGTGGAACTACATGGCCGCGACCGCGGTGCTGATCGCGATACCCGTCTCCGCGTTCTTCTACCTCGTCCAGAAGAACCTGGTCACCGGCCTCACCGCAGGCGGGACCAAGGGCTGAGCGGCCTCCTTCCGATGGGACACGTACCCGCCACCGCCGCACCCCCCACGCACACAACCCCCTTACGCAGCAAGGACGTCATGAGTCAGCACACCGCCGACCACACCGCCGCCGACCAGCCGCAGACCTCCTCCTGCGGTACCGCGACCACCCCCGGATGGTGGCGCGACGCCGTGATCTACCAGGTGTATCCGCGCAGCTTCGCCGACAGCGACGCCGACGGCATGGGCGACCTGGAGGGCGTGCGCTCCCGGCTTCCGTATCTGCGTGACCTCGGCGTCGACGCCGTCTGGCTGAGCCCGTTCTACGCATCGCCGCAGGCCGACGCCGGCTACGACGTCGCCGACTACCGGGCCGTCGACCCGATGTTCGGCAACCTGCTGGACGCCGACGCCGTGCTCCGGGACGCGCACGCGCTCGGTCTGCGGGTCATCGTCGACCTCGTGCCCAACCACTCCTCCGACCAGCACGAGTGGTTCAAGCGGGCGCTCGCCGAGGGCCCCGGCTCGCCGCTGCGGGAGCGCTACCACTTCCGCCCCGGCAAGGGCGCGGACGGCGAACTCCCCCCGAACGACTGGGAGTCCATCTTCGGCGGACCCGCCTGGACCCGGGTCACGGAACCGGACGGCACCCCCGGCGAGTGGTACCTCCACCTCTTCGCGCCCGAGCAGCCCGACTTCAACTGGGACCACCCGGCCGTCGGCGACGAGTTCCGCTCGATCCTGCGGTTCTGGCTGGACATGGGAGTCGACGGCTTCCGCATCGACGTGGCCCACGGCCTGGTGAAGGCACCCGGCCTGCCCGACCTCGGCGCGCACGACCAGCTGAAGCTGCTCGGCAACGACACGATGCCGTTCTTCGACCAGGACGGCGTACACGCCATCTACCGCTCGTGGCGCAAGATCCTCGACGAGTACGCGGGCGACCGCATCGCCGTCGCCGAGGCCTGGACCCCCACCATCGAGCGCACGGCCCTCTACGTCCGGCCGGACGAACTCCACCAGGCGTTCAACTTCCAGTACCTCGGCGCCCCCTGGGAGGCGGGCGAGCTGCGCGAGATCATCGACCGTTCCCTGGACTCCATGCGCCCGGTCGGCGCGCCGGCCACCTGGGTGCTGTCCAACCACGACGTCACCCGGCACGCCACGCGCTTCGCCAACCCGCCGGGTCTCGGCACCCAGATCCGTACCGCCGGGGACCGGGCGCTGGGCCTGCGCCGCGCCCGCGCCGCGACCCTGCTGATGCTGGCACTGCCCGGCTCCGCCTACGTCTACCAGGGCGAGGAGCTGGGCCTCCCGGACGTCGTGGACCTCCCGGACGAGGTGCGGCAGGACCCGTCGTTCTTCCGCGCCGCCGGCCAGGACGGCTTCCGCGACGGCTGCCGGGTGCCGATCCCGTGGACGGCCGACGGCCCCTCGTACGGCTTCGGCGCGGGCGGCTCCTGGCTGCCGCAGCCCGAGGGCTGGGGCGAACTGAGCGTCCAGGCGCAGACCGGGGTGCCCGGCTCCACGCTGGAGCTGTACCGTTCCGCGCTCGCCGCCCGCCGTGCCCACCCGGCGCTGGGCGCCGGCGACTCCGTGGAGTGGCTGGACGCGCCGGAGGGCGTCCTGGCGTTCCGCCGGCGGGCCGAGGGCCGCGGCTTCGTGTGCACCGCCAACACCACCGGAACGACGGTGCGGATCCCGGCGTACGGCGAGGTCGTCCTCGCCAGCACCACGGACCTGCCCGCCGTCACCGACGGCACGGTGCTGCTGCCCGCCGACACCACCGTCTGGTGGACCACCGCCTGATCACCGCGCCCGCGCGGTGACGATCTTCCGCCCGTCCGCCCCGGTCCGGGGCGGACGGGCGGAGCACAAGACGGCGCCCGGCGCCGAACACATCAGCCCGCACAGCGACGTGCAGGAGGAACCGAAGATGGCCGTGAGACGACGACTACCCATCGTGCTGGCCCTGGCGGCGGCGATGCTCACCCCGCCCGTCACCGCGGAGGCCTCCCCGCCCGGGACGAAGGACGTCACGGCCGTCCTCTTCGAATGGAACTACGCCTCGGTCGCGAAGGAGTGCACCCGCACCCTGGGCCCGGCGGGCTACGGCTACGTCCAGGTCTCCCCGCCCGCCGAGCACGTCCAGGGCCCCCAGTGGTGGACCTCGTACCAGCCGGTCAGCTACCGGATCGCCGGCCGGCTCGGCGACCGCGGCTCCTTCAGGAGCATGGTGGACACGTGTCACGCCGCCGGTGTGAAGGTGGTCGTGGACACGGTGGTCAACCACATGGCCGCCGGGTCCGGGACCGGCACCGGCGGGTCCTCGTACAGCAAGTACGACTATCCGGGCCTTTACTCGTACCCGGACTTCGACGACTGCACCTCCCAGGTCGTCAACTACCAGGACCGCTGGAACGTCCAGCACTGCGAGCTCGTCGGACTCGCCGACCTGGACACCGGCGAGGAGTACGTCCGCAAGGCGATCTCCGGGTACATGAACGACCTGCTCTCGCTCGGCGTCGACGGCTTCCGCATCGACGCGGCCAAGCACATACCCGCCGAGGACCTCGCGAACATCAAGTCCCGGCTCACCGACCCGAACGCCTACTGGAAGCAGGAGGTGATCTACGGCGAGGGAGAGGCCGTCCAGCCGTCCGAGTACCTGGGCAACGGCGACGTACAGGAGTTCCGCTACGCACGCGATCTGAAGCGGGTCTTCACGAGCGAGAAGCTCGCGTATCTGAAGAACTACGGCGAGGGCTGGGGCTATCTGTCCTCCGGCCGGGCCGGGGTCTTCGTCGACAACCACGACACCGAGCGGGGCGGTGACACCCTCAACTACAAGGACGGCAACCTCTACACCCTCGCCAACGTGTTCATGCTCGCCTGGCCGTACGGCTCACCCGACATCAACTCCGGCTACGAGTGGTCCGACAAGGACGCCGGACCCCCCAACGGCGGTCAGGTGAACGCCTGCTGGCAGGACGGCTGGAAGTGCCAGCACGCCTGGCCCGAGATCAAGTCCATGGTCGCCCTCCGCAACACCGCACGCGGGCAGGCGGTCACCGACTGGTGGGACAACGGCAACAACGCGATCGCCTTCGGGCGCGGCAGCAAGGCGTACGTCGCCATCAACCACGAGTCGTCCGCGCTGACCCGCACGTTCCAGACGTCGCTCGCCGCCGGGACGTACTGCGACGTCCAGAACAGCCGCACCGTCACGGTGGACGGCTCCGGCCGGTTCACGGCGACGCTCGGCCCGGGCACGGCGGTGGCCCTGCACACCGGCGCACGCAGCTGCTGACCGGTCCCCGGAACGGCCTTCTGTTCCGGCCGCCCCGCGCTCCCCCGTGGGGCGGCCACTCATCCCCTGGGAGTTCTGTCCGTGATACCTCCTGCCCTGAAACGGCCCGCGGTGGCGGCGGTCACGCTGTCGCTGGCCGCCGCACTGACCACCGTGGCCGCCTCCTCGCCGGCCGCGGCCGCACCGCCCCCGCCGCCGACGGACGCGGCGCTCGCCGCGGCACCCGCCCGCCACGACCTGACCCGCGAGCAGTTCTACTTCGTCCTGCCCGACCGGTTCGCCAACGGCGACCGGTCCAACGACCGCGGCGGTCTGACCGGTTCGCGTCTGGAGACCGGCTACGACCCCACCGACAAGGGCTTCTACCAGGGCGGTGACCTCAAGGGCCTGACGAAGCGGCTCGACTACATCAAGGGCCTCGGCACCACCGCCATCTGGCTCGCGCCGATCTTCAAGAACAAGCCGGTGCAGGGCGAGGGCAAGGACGCGTCCGCCGGCTACCACGGCTACTGGATCACCGACTTCACCCGGGTCGACCCCCACTTCGGCACCAACGCCGACCTGACCCGGCTGATCGACAAGGCCCATGCCAAGGGTATGAAGGTCTTCTTCGACGTCATCACCAACCACACCGCCGACACCGTCGACTACGCCGAGAAGAAGTACGGCTACCGGCCCACGGGCGCCTACCCGTACCTCGACACGAAGGGCCGGCCCTTCGACGACACCCGGGGCCGCATCCCCGCCGTGGACGCGGACTCCTTCCCCTACACGCCCGTCGTGCGGCCCGGCGAGAAGAAGGTCCCCGCCTGGCTGAACGACCCGACGATGTACCACAACCGAGGCGACTCCACCTTCGCGGGCGAGAGCGCCGAGCTGGGCGACTTCTCCGGGCTCGACGACCTGTGGACCGAACGGCCCGAGGTCGTCTCCGGAATGGAGAGGATCTACGAGCGCTGGGTGCGCGACTTCGGAGTCGACGGGTTCCGCATCGACACCGTCAAGCACGTGGACCTGGACTTCTGGACGCAGTGGGCGACCGCGCTCGACAGGTACGCCGCCGCGCACGGCCGGAAGCGTTTCTTCATGTTCGGTGAGGTGTACTCCGCCGACACCGCGGTCACCTCGCCGTACGTCACCCGGGGACGGCTCGACGCCACGCTCGACTTCCCCTTCCAGGACGCGGCCCGCGCCTATGCCTCCCAGGGCGCCGACGCCTCCCGCCTCGCCTCCGTCCTCGGCGACGACTACCGGTACGCCACCGACAAGGCCAACGCCTACGAACAGGTGACGTTCCTCGGCAACCACGACATGGGCCGTATCGGCACCTTCCTGAGGCAGGACCACCCGGGCGCCGACGACGCCGAGCTGCTGAAGCGGGACCGGCTCGCCCACGCCGTGGTGTTCCTCAGCCGCGGCAACCCGGTGGTCTACTACGGCGACGAGCAGGGCTTCACCGGCGCCGGCGGCGACAAGGACGCCCGGCAGACCATGTTCGCCTCGAAGGTCCCGGACTACCTCGACGACGACGAGATCGGCACCGGCCGCACCCACGCCGCCGACTCCTACGACCCGAAGCACCCGCTCTACCGGTCCATCGCCCAGCTGTCCGCGCTGACGCGGCACAACCCCGCGCTGCGCGACGGGGTGCAGACCGAGCGGTACGCGAAGGGCCCCGTCTACGCCTTCTCGCGCACCGACGCCCGGAAGCGGATCGAGTACGTCGTCGCCCTGAACAACTCCGGCGACGACAAGGCCGTACGGATCCCGACCGGATCGGCCGGCATGGACTTCCGCACCGTCTACGGAGGCTCCGGAACCGTCCGCAGCGACGACGGCCGCGAGATCTCCGTGACCGTGCCCGCCCTGTCCGCCGTCGTGCTCAGGGCCACGGCCCCGCTCGGCGCGCCCGCGACCGGGCCCACCATCACCTTGAAGGCCCCGCCCTCCGGTGCCACCGGCACCGTGGAACTCTCCGCGGACCTCGGGGGCGGACAGCTGAACCGCGTCGTCTTCGCCGCCCAGACCGGCAACGGCCCCTGGCGCACCCTCGGCTCCGTCGACCACGCCCCGTACCGGATCACCCAGCACATCGACACCGCGGCGGGAACACCCCTGCGGTACAAGGCCGTCGTGGTGGACAGCGCGGGACGCACCGCGAGTGCCACGGCTGCGACCACGGCCGGGCCGACGCCTGCGCCGCAGAAGCCGCGTGCCGTCGACCGCGACTACGCCGTCGTCCACTACAAGCGCGCCGACGGCGACTACGACGGCTGGCAGCTGAAGACCGCGGCCGGCGCCTCCGACTTCGCCGGCCGGGACGCCTACGGCGCCTTCGCCTGGGTGAGGACCGAGGACGGCGCCACCGATGTGCCGTACACCGTCGAGAAGAACGGCACCGCGGACGGCCCGCAACGGACGATCGACCTCGGCCGCACCGGCGAGGTGTGGATCGAGCAGGGCAAGGACGGGCAGGAGACCAAGGCACCCGACGGCGCGTACCCGCCGCAGGACACCGCGAAGGCCGTGCTGCACTACCACCGCGCGGACGGCGACTACGACGGCTGGGGGCTGCACGTCTGGACCGGCGCCAAGGATCCGACCGACTGGTCCAAGCCGCTCCAGCCGGTGAAGAAGGACGCCTACGGCGTCACCTTCGAGGTGCCGCTCGCCGACGGCGCGACCTCGCTCAGCTACATCGTCCACAAGGGCGACGAGAAGGACCTGCCATCCGACCAGTCCCTCGACCTGGCCACCTACGGTCACGAGGTGTGGCTGCTTTCCGGGCAGCCCTCCTACCTGCTGCCCCAGACCGGCGGTACCCCCGACCTCGACCTCACCAAGTCCGAGGCGCAATGGATCGACCGTGACACCGTCGTGTGGAAGGTGAAGGCCACCGACGCCACCAGCGAGCAGCTGGTCTACGCCCCCGACGGCGGCATCACGGTGAAGGACGGCGCCCTGTCGGACGAGGGCCACTGGATCCGGCTCGACCCCGGTACCCTCACCGACGCCCAGAAGGCGGCGTACCCGCATCTGAAGGACTACCCGGCCTTCACCGTCGACCCGCGCGACCGCGACCGGGTCCGCGCCGCCCTGCGCGGACAGCTCATCGCCACCCAGCGTGCAGGCAACGGCGCCCTGCTCGCGGCCACCGGCGTCCAGATCCCCGGCGCCCTCGACGACCTGTATGCGGGCGCCACCGGGGCCGGCCTCGGGCCGGTGTTCCACCACGGGCGGCCCACGCTGTCGGTGTGGGCGCCCACCGCCCGCACCGTCTCGCTCGACCTGGACGGCCGCCGGGTGCCGATGCACCGCGACGACCGCACCGGCGTCTGGTCGGTGACCGGGCCGAAGGCCTGGACCGGCAAGCCCTACCGCTACGCGGTGCGGGTCTGGGCGCCCAGTGTGCAGAGGACGGTCACCAACCACGTCACCGACCCGTACTCCACCGCCCTCACCGCGGACTCCGGGCGCAGCCTCGTCGTCGACCTCGACGACCCGGAGCTCGCCCCGAAGGGCTGGCGCACCCTGCACAAGCCCGCCGCGGTGCCGCTGCGCGACGCGCAGATCCAGGAGCTGCACATCCGCGACTTCTCCGTCGGCGACAGGACGGCGAAGCACCCGGGCACCTACCTCGCCTTCACCGACAGGAACAGCGACGGCAACAGGCACCTGAGGGCACTGGCCAAGGCAGGCACGTCGTACGTGCACCTGCTGCCGGCCTTCGACATCGCCACCGTCCCCGAGCGGGCCGCCGACCAGTCCAGGCCCGGCTGCGACCTGGCGTCCTACGCGCCCGACTCCGACCGGCAGCAGGAGTGCATCGCGAAGACGGCCGCGAAGGACGCGTACAACTGGGGCTACGACCCGTACCACTACACCGTCCCCGAGGGCTCCTACGCCACCGACCCCGACGGAACCCGGCGGACCGTCGAGTTCCGGAAGATGGTCGGGGGGCTGAACGGCGACGGTCTGCGGGTCGTCATGGACGTGGTCTACAACCACACCCCGGCGGCCGGGCAGGCCAAGACGTCGGTGCTCGACCGGATCGTGCCGGGCTACTACCAGCGGCTCCTCGCCGACGGCTCCGTCGCCACCTCCACCTGCTGCGCCAACACCGCCCCCGAGCACGCCATGATGGGCAAGCTCGTCGTCGACTCGGTGGTGACCTGGGCCAAGGAGTACAAGGTCGACGGCTTCCGCTTCGACCTCATGGGGCACCACCCGAAGGCCAACATCCTGGCGGTCAGGAAGGCCCTCGACGCGCTCACACCCGCCAAGGACGGCGTCGACGGCAGGAAGATCGTGCTGTACGGCGAGGGCTGGAACTTCGGCGAGGTCGCCGACGACGCCCGCTTCGTGCAGGCCACGCAGAAGAACATGGCGGGCACCGGCATCGCCACCTTCTCCGACCGGGCACGCGACGCCGTCCGCGGCGGCGGTCCCTTCGACGACGACCCGCGTGTGCAGGGCTTCGCCTCCGGCCTCTACACCGACCCCAACACGTCGCCCGCCGACGGCACCCCGGCCGAGCAGAAGGCCCGTCTGCTGCACGACCAGGACCTGATCAAGGTGGGGCTCTCCGGAAACCTCGCCGACTACACCTTCACCGACAGCGCCGGCCGCACCGTCAAGGGCTCCCAGGTCGACTACAACGGCGCCCCCGCCGGGTACGCCGACGCACCCGGCGACGCACTCGCCTACGTCGACGCGCACGACAACGAGTCCCTGTACGACGCGCTCACCTACAAGCTGCCCGAGGACACTCCGGCCGCCGACCGGGCGCGCATGCAGGTCCTGGCCATGGCGACGGCGGCCCTCTCACAGGGGCCGGCGCTCTCCCAGGCCGGCACCGACCTGCTCCGCTCCAAGTCCCTGGACCGCAACTCCTACGACAGCGGGGACTGGTTCAACGCCGTCCACTGGGACTGCCACGACGGCAACGGCTTCGGGCGCGGACTGCCCCCGGCCGCCGACAACAAGGCCAAGTGGCCGTACGCCAAGCCGCTCCTCGCGTCCGTCCCGGTTCCGGGCTGCGCACAGATCGACAGGGCGTCGGCGGCGTACCGGGACCTGCTGAGGATCCGTACGGCGGACAAGGCCTTCGGCCTGAGCACGGCGCGGCAGGTGCAGGACGCGCTGTCCTTCCCGCTGTCCGGCAAGGACGAGACCCCGGGCGTCATCACCATGCGGCTCGGCCGGCTCGTCGTCGTCTTCAACGCCACGCCCGAGCGGCAGAAGCAGACGGTCGCCGCCGTGGCGGGCAAGGCGTACGCGCTGCACCCCGTCCAGGCGGCCGGATCCGACCCGGTCGTGAAGACGGCGGCGTACGAGAAGGGCACGGGCACCTTCGACGTTCCGGCCCGCACGGTCGCCGTGTTCTCCGCGGGCCGGGGCGACTGACCCGGCCCGTCCGGCACCCGGGGACCGGTTCCTGCGGCGAGAACGCCGCAGGGGCCGGATCCGGTGGTCAGGAGGGCTGGGGCGCCAGGGCGATGAGCCGGCCGATGAGCTCGCCGAAGGGGCCGTCGGCCGGTTCGCCGTCCAGGATGTGCCGCAGCATCGCCGCCATCTCCTCGTCGTGGGCGGCGCTCACCGCCGTCAGCGCGGCGAAGTCGTGGACGAGCTGGAGCTCCAGTTCGGCGCGCGGAATGCGGCGGCCGTCCAGCCAGATCAGTGCCGTGGACTCGGCGAGCGAGATCCAGGAGCGGATGACGAGTTCGAGCCGCGACGAGGGGCGGGTCACTCCCAGATGGGCGAGGATCTGCACGTAGGCGGCCTGCCGGACCGAGTCGATGAGGGCGTTCGTCGCGGTGGAGCCGACCGCGGGGCCCCCGCGCATCAGCGCCGAGAAGCCGGTGCCGTGCTCGTCGACGAAGTCGAAGAACCGGCCCATGACCCGCAGCAGCCGTGCGCCGAGCGGCCCGTCGGCGGGCTCCAGGAAGCGCCCGGACAGGTCCTCGGCGGCCCGTTTCAACGCTGCCTCGTACAGACTGAGTTTGCCCGGGAAGTAGTGGTAGACCAGAGGCCGCGAAATCCCCGCGGCCGCGGCTATCTCGTCGATCGAGACGTCGTCGGGCGAGCGGTGGCTGAACAGTTCGAGCGCGACCCCGATCAACTGCTGCCGCCGTTCGTCGACTCCCATCCTGCGGCGCACCCCGGCTGTCATGCGAACACCCTAACGGGCGTACGCCGGGACCCGGGGTGCGTGCCTGCTCACATGTCCAGTACGAGCCGTCCACCGCGTGCGCGCGAGACACAGATCAGCATCGAATCGCCACGCTCCGCATCGGTCAGCAGCTCGTCCCGGTGGTCGATCTCGCCCGCCAGCACCCGTTGTTGGCAGGTCCCGCAGAAGCCCTGCTCGCAGGAGTACGGGGTGTCGGGCAGTTCGGCGCGCACGGCGGCGAGCACGCTGGAGTCCGCGGGCACCCGGACCGTACGGCCGCTGCGGCGCAGCTCCACGTCGAAGGCGCCGTCGCCGTCCGCGGCCAGGGCCGCCGCGCCCCCGCCCGGGGGACGGCCCGTGGCACCCGGGGCGGAGAAACGCTCCAGGTGCAGGGCGCACCCGGTGGGCAGCGCCTGGGCAACGGCCTGCATCAGGCCCTCCGGGCCGCAGGAGTGGACGGCCGTGCCGGGCGCCGTGTCCGCGAGGAACGCGGCGAGGTCCGGGCGGCCGTCCTCGTCCTCGGCCACCACGGTGACCTCGCGGTTCTGCGCCAGCTTCTCGACCTCCTCGAGGAACGGCATCGACGCCCGCGTACGGCCCCCGTACAGCAGCCGCCACGGCGCCCCGTCGGCCGCCAGCGCGCGCAGCATCGGCAGGATCGGCGTGATGCCGATGCCGCCCGCCACGAAGACATGGGCGGGTGCATCGGCCAGCGGGAAGCGGTTGCGCGGGCCGCGCACCTCGACCTCGGTGCCCTCGTGGAGCTGGTCGTGCACCTCTCGGGAGCCGCCGCGGCCGTCCTCGACGAGCCGTGTCGCGATCGTGTACGAGGAGGTGTCCTCCGGGTCGCCGCACAGCGAGTACTGCCGGACCAGGCCGGACGGCAGCACCAGGTCGAGATGGGCGCCCGGCTCCCACGCGGGCAGCCCGGCACCGTCCAGGCGGAGTTGGACGACCCCGTCGGCGACGGTCTCCCGCCGGGTCACCACAAGGGTCAGCGCCCGGCTGCGGGGGCGCCCGGAGATCGGCTCCTCCAGGGCGGGCATCGGCCACAGCGGGGAGTTCCGGATACGGCGGCGCATGGCCCGCCGGGCGAGTACGGCGGTGCCGGCGACGACCACGAGGGTGCGCAGACGGGGCATCACGCGGCTCCCTTCGCGGCGGCACCCGCGGGCCCGCTCACGGCGGTCTCGGCGGCCTGCGCCGCTGGAGACGCCGCGAGATAGGCGACCGCCTGTGCGGTGCTGCCCTCCTGGGACGGGTGGTAGGTGCGGCTGAGATAGCGGGGCACGGACCTGAGCAGTGCGCCGGTGGAGGGCAGCACGCCCTGCCGTCCGCTCTCGTAGAAGTCCAGGAAGGAGGCCTTCGCCCGGCCCGGAGGCAGCGTCGGGTCGTTCTCCATGAAGAAGCGCGTGCCCCGCTGCCAGAGGAAGAGCAGTGTCGCGAACGCCGTGGCCCAGGTCCGCGCGCGGCGCCGGTAGCCCCCGTCGACGTGCAGGAACAGGTCGAAGGCGACCGAGCGGTGCTCGACCTCCTCGGCGCCGTGCCAGCGCAGCAGATCGAGCATCGTCGGATCGGCGCCGCGCCGGTCCAGCTCCGCGGCGTTCAGCACCCAGTCGCCGAGGAATGCCGTGTAGTGCTCGATGGCCGCGATGAGCGCGACCCGTTCCATCAGCCACCACCGGCGGGCCCGGCCCGGGGGCAGGGTCCGGTCCCCGAGCAGCTTCTCGAACATCCAGTCCACCTGCGCCGTGTACGGCGTCGGGTCGAGCCCCTGCTCCTTGAGGTGCGGCAGTACCTCGTCGTGGGCCTGCGAGTGCATCGCCTCCTGCCCGATGAACCCGATGACGTCCTCGCGCAGCCGTGCGTCGCGGATGTACGGCAGAACCTGCTTGTAGACGTGGACGAACCATCGTTCACCTGCGGGCAGCAGCAGATGCAGCACGTTGATGGTGTGCGTGGTGAACGGGTCGTCCGGGACCCAGTGGAGCGGGGTGGACTCCCACGCGAAGGACACCTTGCGGGCCTTGAGCGGAACGTGCTCGGCAGCGACGGGCCGGGGCAGCCGGGTCTGCTTGTTAGACATGGCGTCATGTACTGAGGGGTAGCCAGGGGCCACCAGACCTCCGCGACGGGTTTCTTGACGCGAATGTCAGCAACGCTCGCGGGGTTGGCCTCTCGGACGGCACCGGCCCCGGAGGCCGGCTCAGTGCAACGCCGAGATCTCCTTGCCGTTCGCCAGCCGCCCGCTCAGCCGGGCCTGGGCACCCTGCGCGGCCGGGACGGCGAGGACACCGCCCGGCGTCGAGCCGGTGACGCCGCCCGAGGTCCTGAGCGACGAGACCCCCTCGCTGCCCGCGGCCAGGAGATACCAGGCGCCCGCCTTCGACTTCCACAGCACACCGGCCAGGACCTGCGGCGCCCGGGCACCGCACGCGGGGGAGTCCTCCGCCTGCGCGGCCACCGCAGCGGCGGGGTGGCCGGGCGCCGCGAACTGCGCGAGCACGCGACCCCCCGTGCCCCGCCAGGTGTCCGCCCGGGTGCACACCCATGCCGCCGTGCCGTTCACCTCCGGAAGCTGCTGCCGGGCGTACGGCCAGGAGTTCACGGACCGCACCCCCTGGCCGCGCACCGCGGCGAGCGAGCACCCGGTGCGCGCCCAGTCCGCGAGCGCCGCCCGGCCGCCCGCCTCACGCGGCGCCTTCGGGCTGCCCGCGGTGAGGTGGGCGGGGACGAGTTCGCCGAGGTCGGTCAGCAGTCCGGTGCCGCCGTCGCTCCCGGTGCCGCGGACCTGCAGGACGTTCCAGGACCCGCAGGCGCCGGACTGGGCCGCCGGGCCGGAGAGCGGTTCGGCGACCCCGTCGGGCGACAGGTGCAGCGGCATCGGTGCGGCATCGGGCTTCAGCAGGTCGCGCACGGCGGCGGTGCGCACCCAGGGCGCCGTCAGATAACGGACGTTGCCGTCGGACCGGCCCAGCACCAGGGCGCTCGCCTCGGCGCCGGACGCGCCGTCGACCCGGGCGAAGTCGAGGGCGGCGCCGGCGGTGCCGTCCTCCGGCTCCGCGTACCGCACGATGCGCAGCCCGTCGTAGAGCAGCACCACACGGGCCTGGTCCACCTCGCCCGCGTACAGCAGCTGCGGCGGTCCCGGCGGGGCGCCCGCCGGGGTACCGGGCGTCGCCGACACCCGCACCGACTCGCCGGGGCGCGCCCAGACGGCGAGCGCGCGGCGCAGCAGCGCCCGGTCGCCGGTGAGGCCCCCGCGCGCGGGCCACACCGAGAAGTCGGTGCGCGCGGAGGTGCGCCATGCGGTCGAGGCCGCCCGGGTCAGCCGGGCCGGGTCCAGTGCGGCCTGCGCCGCGGGGTTGCGCGCGTACGGCGGGGCCGCCGCGCCGTCGGGCGCCCAGCCGTCGCCGGGCAGCCCCAGCAGCGCGCCGCACACCACCGCGGCGGCCGCCGCGACCAGGGCCGCCCGGCCGTGCTGCCGGCGCCGCATCAGGTCGGTGGGCCGCGCCTGGAGCGAGCAGGGGTCGAACTCGGGGGACTCCAGCAGCGCGTACTCCCTGGCGACATCGTCGGCCTCGGTGAGCGCGGCGCCCGGGTCCTCGACCCCGGCCGAGTCCAGGAGCGTGCGCACCTGGGTGTCCGGCAGCCGTTCGAGACCGCGCAGCACGTACGCCGCACGGGCCGGCCCGGACAGGGCCGACAGCCGCTGGTCGAGGGCGAGTTCGTCGGCGCCGCCCGACCGCGGGAACAGCCGCAGCCCCCACACCTGCGGCAGCAGCGGCGGCAACTGCGCGCGCCTGGGCCACGCCGCCCGGCGCAGCGGCAGTCCGGCCTCCAGCGCGCTGCTCAGCACCCGCAGCCGTACGTACGCGTAACCGGGGTCGGTGTGCCGCCCGTCGGCCGCCCGCCGCGCCTGCACCATCGGCGCGCCGCTCCCGGACCCCCGCCCACGCGGCAGCGCGCGCTGGGTCAGCGCATGCGCCGTCAGCACACGCCGGGTGCGCCCGAGGCTCGGCGGCAGCACCAGATAGGCGAGCCGGACGAGCCGCGGATAGTGCTCGACGAGCGCGGCCTCGGCCCGTTCCACGTCGATGACGTGACCGGAGGCGCGGGAGGGACGGGGGGCGACATCCTGTGACTGCACGTTCAGCAGAACGAGCGAATGGGTGAATGGTCACCTGACCGGCCGTCCGCCGGGCGTGGCGGCGGCCCCCGCCCGCGCGCGGTGTGCATCGCAGGGGGGTGACCGCGGGGCCGTCAGCCCTCCGGTGCGGTCAGCCGCTCGCGGATGCGGTCGACGGCCCGGTCCGGCACCCCGAGGCCTTCCCGTACGTACGCCTCGACGGTGCCGTACCGCGTCGCGACCTCGTCGAGGCCCGCGCGCAGGTAGGCGGGCAGGACGCCGACGACGGCAAGGGCGAGCTCCGGGTCCCCGCCCTGGGCGGCGAAGCCCTCGACGAGCGGTGCGAAGACGTGCCGTACCGCCGTGTTGACCGACAGGTACTCCCGCTCGACGGACTCCTCGTCCGCACCGAGCAGCATCAGCAGGACGCTGGTGCCCCAGCCGGTGCGGTCCTTGCCGGCGGAGCAGTGGAAGAGCAGCGGCCCGGCGTCCGGGGCGGCCAGTTCGGTCAGCAGCAGGCGGTAGGCGGCGCGGGCCGAGTCCGTCGTGACGAGGGCCCGGTAGATGTCCTCGAAGGCGGCCTGCGCACGGCCGCCCCCGAGCCACCGCTCGGCAAGCACCGGATCGGCGAGCAGTTCCCTGAGCCGGGTGGCGGCAGGCCGCACCCCGCTCGTGGCGAGCATGTCCCCGAGCGCGTCCGCGGTCAGCACCCGCACCGCTTCGGGCACCCTGTCGGGGTACGCGGCCCGCTCGGCGTCGGTGCGCAGGTCGATGACCGTCCGCACCCCGAGCGCGGCGAACGCCGGGTCGGCCGCCGGGTCCAGCCGGTCCAGCTGTCCCGACCGGAACACCAGGCCGGGGCGGACCGCACGGCCCCGGCCCAGGGGAGTCCCGCCGAGGTCGCGGAGGTTGGCCACGGTGGTCGCGGGGATCGCGGGCATGGGCAGACTCCTGTGCGAGACGGGCGTCCTGCGGCATTCGTCCCGCCCATCTTCGCCCCACCGGGCCCGCACCGGCCCCTGCACGGGCCGGGGGCGGAAGCCGGGGCCGTCGATGGCCCCGGCTTCCGCCCCCGCGGACCGCCGTCGGCTACGTCAGCCGCCAGCCGCTGAACTCCACCGTCCCGCGCGCCCCGTTCCCGCCGTTCGCCGCGGTCATGAACAGACCCACGTCCTGCGCGGCGGCCGCCCCCGGCACCGGCACGCTCGCGACGGTGCGCCAGGTCGCGCCGTCGTCGGTCGAGCAGGCGCCGGTGTACGTGCCGCCGGACCGGGTCAGCCGCAGCAGGACCGGGGCCTTGACACCGGTGATGCGTTTATACGTGTCGAGGGTGCCGTCGCCGTTCGTGTCGTACGACAGGACGACGCCGTTCGCCGGGGTGACCGCGAGGTCCAGGAAGCCGGGGGAGCCGGCCGTCGCCAGACCGTTGCGCACGATGATCCCGGCGCGTGCCCACGGCCCGGTCGCCGCCTGGGCGTCCACCTTCAGGACGACCGAGGTGCCGTCCCGGAAGGCGCCCGCCCGGTAGGCGGCGCCGAACTCCGCGGTGCCCTTCCACAGGTCCGCGCCCGCCCCGTCGATCGCGAACCGTTCGCCCAGCTGCCCGAAGACCGCCGCGTTGCCGTTGACCGTCCGCCAGCCCGCGTCGAGCGGCCCCGCCTCGAAGAGGGTGCCCTGCCGGACGGCGGTCACCCGGTCCTCGCCGAGCGGCCCGTACCGCACGGTCAGCGTGTACGGCAGGGGCTTGAGCGGACGGTCCAGCGGGGTGCCGGGCGCGCTCGCGTCCCAGCGGACCGTGCCGGTCCCGGCCGCAGGCACGCTCGCCAGCGAGGTGGGGCCCTCCGGGTCGGCGTCGATGCCGGTGAGCGTGAAGTCGACGCGGCCGGTCGCCCGCAGTCCGTTGACGTTGGTGAGGGAGGCCGACACCCGGGCATGCCCGCCGGGCGGGAACGCGGCCGGCTCGGCGGTCACCTTCAGGGAGCCCTGGTAGGGCGCCTTCGCGAGCGTGGAGCGGACGCGGACGGCCGTGCGGTAGGGGTCGGCGACCGGCCGCAGCGGATAGTCCTTGCGCTCGCGCGTCCAGGGTTCCTCGAAGGCGAACCAGTCGACCGGCACCGGTGCCCGCCCGGCCTTCAGCGCGTCCTCCAGTTCGTCGAGCCACTTCTGCCAGCGGGGGAGGTAGAAGTCGCCGACGAGGCCGTGCCATTCGCGGTTGGCGTACTCGTGCAGCTTTCCGCCGTCGGAGGTGTCCCGCCCGCCCCACACGGTGAGCAGCACCTTCGCGGTGCGCTCGAACTCGGCGCGCTCGGCGTCGTTCGTGGCCGTCCGGCGCGCGTCGTCGATCCACGGGCCGAGCAGGAACGCCGGATGCGCGCCCGTCACATCGTCGAGCAGCCGCATCAGCGTCAGCCACTGGGTGGCCAGCGCCCGGAAGGTGTCCAGGTCCTTGCGGTCGTAGGCGGCCCTGAGCTGGGGCAGGTACTGGCGGCTGCGGTGGGCGAGCGCCTGCCGGGCCACGTCGACGAGGTCCTGGGCGTACGCGGCGCTGCCGCGCAGGCTCGCGGGCATCGCGAGGAGGCCGGCGAGCGCGGCGTCGAAGCGGCCCGGCTCGTAGGTGAGCGCGTTCGGGGCGTACTCGGCGGCGCTGTCGGCTGCGAGGTCGGGGCGGGCCGCGAACAGCGAGTCGTGCGGATCGCTGCGTTCGACGGCGGTCTGCTGGTACGCGGTGTCGTGCAGCGCCCGCCATGCGGCCCGCGCGTCCGCGTCGTGCCGTCCGTAGCGGAAGTCGGCGTACCCGGCGAACCACGCGGCACGGTCGATCCTGGCGTCCGTCCACGCCAGTTCGGAGAACAGCTCGAAGGCGGCCGGGTCGCGGTCGGTGGCCTCCGGCATATAGGCCGTGCCCGCGAGCGCACTGTCCGGCTTGGACCGCCATGCGAAGAACTTCTCGTTCCAGATGTGTGCCCGGGCACCGATCGTGGTGCGTCCGCCGAAGTTGGGGATCGTGCCGAAGGCGTACGGCGTGCCGCCCCAGTCCTTCTCGCGGTCGGTGACGCTCGTGTACCGGTCCGACACCCCGTCGACGATCAGCATCCGCTTCCGGTCGACCGCGTCGAGGAGCGCGGGCAGCGGGTTGGCCTCCCAGCCGAGGATCACCCAGGTCGCCCCGGGGTGAGCCTTATGGAGCGCCCGCTCGACTCCGCGTGCCGCGTCCGGCACGGGCACGTCGCCCGCGGTGCCCCCCTCGTGCAGCAGGTCCATCTTGAAGTGGGCGGCCGTGCCGAAGACGTCCTTCTGGTGCCGGTAGAAGGCGGCGGCGACCTTCGCGAACGACTCCGTCCGTGGATCGAGCCAGTCGGGCCGTGCGAAGCCGTGCCAGGTTCCCTGCGGGACGACGTGCGCGTCACCGCCGTTGCGGCCGGTGAACCCGTCGGGCACGTGCCCGTAGTAGCCGGGCAGCACGGGCGCCATGCCCAGTTCGCGCAGCCGGGCGGCGATCCTCCGGCCCAGCGCGGCGCGTCTGTCGATGAGGGCCTGGGAGAGCGGGCCGCCGTAGCCGGAGAGGTTCTGCAGCAGCCACCACGGCTGGTGCGAGGGTGCGGGCAGCCAGGCGCGCGCCTCGGCGTCGCTGTAGCCGAACTCCTTGAGGGTGCGCTGGTACACGGCCTCGGTGCCGGCGATGACGAGCACCTCGTTGCAGCCGTGCAGCGCCAGGATGTCGATCATCCGCTCCCAGTACGTCCAGTCGGCGTACGGCGCGGTGTAGCCGTCGTTGGTGTCGTTGAGCGCGAACCGGTGCGGTAATGCCGTGGAGCGCTCCAGCGGGCGGGCGGGCGCGGGGAGTCGGCGGGGCAGGTTCAGCTGGCTGCCGTTCCAGGCGATATGGGCACCGCACACGTACTTCAGATACCAGTGGACCCCGGCCAGGAGCACCGCGGGTGTGGTGCCGCGCACCTCGATGCGGCCGGTGCTGCCGGTCACCGCGAAGCGATCGTGTCCCGCGCGCGGGGCGACGGGGACGAGACGGAACTGGTTCGCGTGGTCGGGGAGGAGCCGATTGAGCGCGGAGCGCGCCGGAGCCGTATCGAAGACGGGGCCCTGGACGGGCCCTTCGACGGCGTGAGCCGGGACGGCCGTCCCCAAGGCGGTCCCGAGGCCGATGACACCGGCCGAGCCCAGCACCGTACGTCGCGACGGGTCGGTCATATGTACCCCCCTGCGTCGATGGATGCGGCGCACGGTAATGGTGTGACGGGCCGCGCTCAACGGTGCGTACAGAGCTGGCGCGAACGCGTCGCCCGACAAGACCGGAGGGAACGATGAGGATGACGCGGAACAGGATGGCCGCCACGGCGGTGCTGCTGATGGCGCTGACGGGCTGTGGCGGTGGTGGCGGTGAGCACGCCGTGCCGAAGACGGCGACCGGCAGCCTGGAGCACCTGGCGGGCAAGGTGCACTGTGCTCCGAACATCCAGACGGACGCGGACGAGCTGCGCCAGGCCATCTGCAAGAACCACGACGGCCGGTTCATCCTCGCGACCTTCGCCACCGACCGTGGCCAGCGCGAGTGGATCAACACCGCCAAGGACTACGGCGGCTCGTACCTGGTGGGCCGCAAGTGGGTGGCCGTCGGTGAGATGAAGACGGTCATGGCGCTGCGCGGCCAGCTCGGCGGGACCATGGAGGAGGGGGCCTCGCACCACATGGGGAGTGAGAGTGGTGGGGGTCACGAGGCCATGCACTCCGGTCACCACATGGGCTGACCGCGCAGGTTCATGGGGTGAGGGCCGGCGGCGGGGAAGGAACCGTCGCCGACCCTCGTTTCAGTGGGTCACCGGCAGCGCTTGCCGGTGTTGATGCAGTTGACCAGCCGGTTCATCAGGCCGTCGGAGAAGACGTTGATGAAGTCGTCGTGGTCGGTGATCGGCTTGTGCAGCTGCTCCGGGAATCCGTCGACCGCGAACGGGTTCTTCACCTGTCCGTTCTGGACGGTCGGCGCCGGCACGTCGTACACCAGGCGCATCGTCAGCTGCGGAATGGCTTTGAAGCCGTTCGCGCAGTTGCCGTTGGCGTCGGCGAACGCGACGTGGGTGCGGTGGTTGGCGCTGTCGATGTTCTGGCCGTCCCAGCAGCTCTGGAACTTGAACGAGCGCACCACACTGCTGCCCTGGGGACAGATCGGGTACTTGTCCGTCAGCTGTCGGTTCTCGAAGCCCGTGCAGCTCCAGTGGGCGTTGGCGTTCGCGGTGCCGTTGGTGAAGGCCTTCGCGTCACCGGTGATGATGCGCAGGAACTTCGGCATCGCGACGACCTTGCTCTGCGGGTTGCCGACGAACTTGATCTGAGCCTGCCTGGCCTGCAGGATCTTGCCGGCGTTGCCCTCCTTGCCGCCGCCGTTCTGGTTGGCGTCGAACTCGTTCGTACCGTCCTGGAGGCGGAGCACCGGCCAGTAGTACGTGGACTTGTCGCCCTGGTTGGCGCAGCTCGACTGGGCGTTGGCGAGGTCCTGGTCGCTGGCGAAGGCGTTGTTGCTCTGGTTGCCCACGTAGTCGTGGGTGTGGTGGGCACCGTTGGTCACACCGGGCGCCACGATCAGGTTGTCGGAGTTGTGCAGCTTGTTCTGGTCCGTGCCGCAGAGCGTGGTGAACGTACCGACGGAGGCGTTGTTGCCCCGCTGCGGCGTCTGGACGTTCGGCTGGACGGTCTTGATGTCGACGAAGTCGGCGGCACTGGGGCCGTTTCCGGCCTGACCGCCGGCCTGACCGCCGGCCTGACCGCCGGCCTGACCGCCGTTCTGCTGCTGGCCCCCGTTGTTCTGCTGGCCGCCGTTCTGCTGCTGGCCGCCGTTGTTCTGGTTGGGGTCCCCGCCGTTCTGCTGCTGGCCTCCGGTGTTCTGCTGCTGGCCCCCGTTCTGCTGCTGACCGCCGTTCTGCTGCTGTCCGGTCGCGGGGTCGCTGGCGGTCCGGCCCGTACAGGTGGCCATCTTGTCGATCCAGCTCGGGGCCGAGCCGCCCGCCCGGCGTACCTCCAGCTTGATGCGCACGATGATCGTCGTGCGGTTGTCCTTCAGCGGCTGGAGGATTGCGTTCCGCACATAGCTGGGGTCCTTCGCGGCCGCGTCCCGGGTGGTGGCGAGCCGCTTGTAGGCCTGGGTGATCTGGCTATCCAGGGTGGCCAGTTCACCGTTGACCTCGGTGCGCGCACCGTTCGGCACGTTCGTGAGGCTGTTCCCCACGTCCGGGCAGTCGATGGTGGCGACCTGCTGCCCCTGCCCGCTGGCCTGCCAGGTGTTCTGGGGATTGGATGAGTTCTCTTCGTGCGCCGACGCGTAGACGTTGACCGCGATCAGCCCGCCGCCGCCCAGGAGCAGCGCGGCCGACGCGGCGATCGCGCGATTCGCGAGCGTCGACCGGCGTTTTCGTGATGTCCGTCGCATGGCACTCCATACGCGGACGACCATCGGAGTGTTCAGACGCCTCAGAAATTCGTAGAAGTCTCCGTTACCAATTCCGGACGAAGTAACACGACGGTAACAACCGTCGCGCCCCGCACTCCCGACACACCGTTACCCGGGGTCAACGCAGGGCAAACCGCGCCGAGTTGCGGACTCCCCTCCTCCGGTAAATGCGGAGGGAAGAATTCCGGGCTCGGCGCGGAGGAATTCCGAGCCCGGCGCTCAGAGATTCAGCAACTTGGCCTCGACCGCGGGGTCCAGGCCGGGAGCCGGCCGGTCGGGACGCTGCGGCGGAACCCCACCGAGGCTCCGGAGCCAGGCCCAGGTGTCCTCGACCGTGACGTCCACGTCCCGGCACCACAGCCCGGCCGCCATCGCCCTGCCGACATCGGCCCCGTGGAGCGCCCCGTGCAGTTCACCGCCGGGCGGTACCCACACGGGCAGCTGGGTCCACGGCTCGACGCCCGCACCGAGGACGACGTCCGGCGCCGTCCACCGCAGATCGGCGTCGGACCCGGTGGCGCGGACACAGGCCTGGAGCAGCGCCTCCATCGTGACCCGTCCGGCCGGGCCCACCACGTTGTACGCCCCGTGCAGCTTCCCGGCACCCGCGTCCAGCGTGAACTCCGCGAGGTCCCGCACGTCGACGTACTGCACGGTCAGCTCCCGCGGCCCGGGCGCCAGGACGGCCCCGCCGCGTGCGATGCGCCCCAGCCACCAGGGCAGCCGGCCGATGTTCTCGTACGGCCCGAGGATCAGCCCGGACCGCAGGAACAGGGACCGCTCACGGCCGAAGACCGACTCGACCGCGAGTTCGCCGCCGCGCTTGTCCTGCGGATAGGCGGTCTGCCCGGCGCCGGGCTCGCCCTCCACGAGCGGTGCTCCCTCGTCGTACCCGGCCGCGGGCGGCCAGGTGTACACCGAGCAACTGGACACGTACGCGTACCGCTCCACGCGCTCCGCGAGCAGCCGTGCGGTGGCCAGGACGGCGCTCGGCGCCCCCGACCAGGTGTCCACGACGAGGTCCCAGGCGCCTGACTCCAGCGCGGCGAGCCCGTCGGGGGAGGTGCGGTCCCCGTGCAGGGCCCGCACACCGTCCGGCGGGCTGTGCCGTCCGCGGTGGAAGACGGTCACCTCCCAGCCCCTGGCGAGGGCCGCCTCCGCGACGGCCCGTCCGACGAACTCCGTACCACCGAGCAACAGAAGTCTCATACGGCCGACTCTGCCCGCCGGGCGGGGCGGACGACACGCGTTTCCGCTGCCAGGGGAACCGGCGGGGGCGTACCGGCGGGCCGGCGGCGGCGCAGGACCGGCTCAGCGTCCCGTCGGCGGCGCGTACTTGTAGCCGACCCGCCGTACCGTCTGGATCGCCCGTCGGTGTTCGGCCCCCAGCTTGCGCCGCAGCCGGGCGACATGGACGTCGACGGTCCGCCCGTCCCCCACGTGCCCGTAGCCCCAGACCGTGGTGACCAGCTGGTCGCGGGTGTGCACGCGGTGCGGGTGGGCGACGAGGTGGGCGAGCAGCTCGAATTCGAGATACGTCAGATCGAGCGGCTGCCCGTCCACGGACGCGGTGCGCTGCACGGCGTCGATCCGCACGAGCTGCCGGTCGCCGTCGTCCGCGGTCGTGGGGTCGTCCGGTGCGGACACGGGGGCCAGGGGCGGCTGGTCGGCAGGCACCAGGACCAGGTAGCCGATCATCGGGGGCCGGCCCGGCAGCGTGGGCAGGGAGTGCTGGGGTGCGGGCAGCCAGGTGGCGCCCGGCGGGAGGAAGTCGGCGACGTCCAAGGCCTCGTCCCGGTCGACGGCACGCAGGCGGTGCCGTGGGGAACCGTGGGCCGGGACGGTGGCGGTGGCGGTGGACACGGACGAGAGGGGACGGGTGTTCGCCATCAGGGTCAGCTCATTTCGCGCGAGAAGTCGTCGGTCGGGCCGGTGCCGCGAGGTCGTGGTCGCGGTCACCGGGGACGTACGTCGTGCGCGCTGGCCGAAGGCCGGGGTGGTACGGCTTTAGAGGGCCCGCGCGTTCCTCACGCGGCAACACACCCGGTCGAAGTCGTCGTGCTGACGGGAAGGCCAGAAGGGCTCCAGGTCGTCGTGCCGACGACCCGTCGCGGAGTTCTCCAAGAGGCTGGCCATGGCCCCATTGAAGCAGACGTGGCGCCGGGGCAGGACCCTCCTCTCACTGCGTGGACGTGACCTTGGCGCGAACGCGACGTTTCGCGACCCTCGCACGGCCCCCTCCGCCCGTCCCGTGCCCTTCGTCCGCTCAACCCACCAGGCGCTTGCGCCAGTCCAGGCCCGTGACCTCGATGCCGGTGTCCGGCGAGCCGTTCCACTCCGTGGTCAGTCCGGCGGCCGTGAGCGCGGCGACGACCTCGTGCCCGATGGCGCGCGTGGTCTCCTCCGCGCCGTCGAACCCGCCGTACAGCAGCATGAGCCCGTACCCGGCGGCCGCACCCTCGGTGCACTGGGAGTGGAAGAAGACGAACCCGCGCGCGTCCTCGGCGCCCTCGGCGCCTATCTCCGTGGTGCCGCAGTTGCGGCAGCAGGTGAAGTTCTCACGGGCCGTGACACCGCTCGCCTCCAGAGCGGTGAAGGCCTCGGTGACGCGCTCGGGGTCCGTCGTCCCCGTCCAGGTCTCCTGCTCGGCGACCCTCTCCCGCCACAGCCGGTCCACGAGCTGTCGGGCCTGCGCCCTGGTCACGGGCCGCTCGTCCCCGTCGACCAGGTAATCCTCGGCGTCCTCGGTGAGCTGCCGGCGGTCCTGGTACCCGCAGCGCAGCAGCTCCCGCACCCGCTGCTCGAGCTCTTCGCGCACCTCTTCCGGCAGGTCGGGCACCTCCTCGCGCGGCCCGAGGTCCACCGGCTCCCAGGCCACGCCGGCGTCCCAGCCGGACTGCTGCCGAGCCCAGCCGGTCAGCAGGTCGGACACCCGGTCCGCGTCCGCGAGGTTCGTCCCGAAGAACTCCTCCTCGCCGTGCCGGTGCTCCAGTCGGTAATCCCCGCCGTGCTCGTGCCACACCTGCGCGAACACGTCCGGCAGGTCCGGTATCCGCTGGAGGATCAGGAACCGGTCCCCGGTGTCCCCGATCCGCTCCACCAGATCCCGCAGCCGCTCCGCCGGAATGCGCGTGTGCTGCTGCCAGTTCTCCGTCTCGACCTTGACGGCGAGGGCTTCGTCGATCTCCATGCCCCCACGATGGCACGGCCCACCGACAACGCGGCGGGGCACCCACCGTCGCGGTGGGCGCCCCGTCGGGGAGCGTCGGGCGGATCAGACCTGGCCGGCCTTCTCCAGCGCCGTGCAGCACGTGTCGACGAGCAGGCGCGTCACCACGTACGGGTCGACGTTCGCGTTCGGGCGGCGGTCCTCGATGTAGCCCTTGCCGTCCTTCTCGACCTGCCACGGGATACGGACCGAGGCGCCGCGGTTCGAGACGCCGTAGCTGTACTCGTTCCACGGGGCGGTCTCGTGCAGACCGGTCAGGCGGTCGTCGATGCCGGCGCCGTAGTTCTTGACGTGGTCCATCGGCTTGGAGCCCTCGCCGAGCGACTCGCAGGCGGTGATGATCGCGGCGTAGCCCTCGCGCATGGCCTTCGTCGAGAAGTTGGTGTGCGCGCCCGCGCCGTTCCAGTCGCCCTTGACCGGCTTGGGGTCGAGGGTGGCGGAGACGCCGAAGTCCTCGGCGGTGCGGTAGAGCAGCCAGCGGGCCACCCACAGCTGGTCGGAGACCTCGAGCGGGGCGAGCGGGCCCACCTGGAACTCCCACTGGCCCGGCATGACCTCGGCGTTGATGCCGGAGATGCCGAGGCCCGCCTTGAGGCAGTTGTCGAGGTGCGCCTCGACGACCTGACGGCCGTGGATCTCGTCGGCCCCGACACCGCAGTAGTAGCCGCCCTGCGGGGCCGGGAAGCCGCCGACCGGGAAGCCGAGCGGGCGGTCGCCCTCGAAGAACGTGTACTCCTGCTCGATGCCGAAGATCGGCTCCTGCGCGGCGAAGGTCTCCGCGACCTCGGCCAGCTGCGCACGCGTGTTGGAGGAGTGCGGCGTCATGTCCGTGTCGAGGACCTCGCACAGCACCAGGATGTCGTCGCCGCCGCGGATCGGGTCCGGGCAGAAGTAGACCGGCTTGAGCACGCAGTCCGACGCATGGCCCTCGGCCTGGTTGGTGCTGGACCCGTCGAAGCCCCAGATCGGCAGCTCGGAGACCTGGACCGGCTTCTGGGCGTCCGTAAGTATCTTCGTCTTGGATCGGAGCTTGGCCGTCGGCTCGGTGCCGTCGATCCAGATGTACTCAGCCTTGAAGGTCACGGGCCACGTCCTCGTTCGGGTCTCTACGGCGCAGACATGTGCGGGCGCTGCGGTACTGACAGGCAGACTGTCAACAGCCGATTTCCCGTCCGTTGCCCGAGTGTGAACCCCGTGTTACCGGGCGCCGGGGCGCGGAGAGCCGCCGTGTGAGCACCCCGCACGGCCGTGCGCGCACCCCTCGGACCCTGCGTGCGTGTGCCTCTGCCGGCCGCTGTGCTCGCGACAGGAAACCCCCTAGTGGATCACCGTGTTCGCGCCCGCGATCAGCATGCCGATCATGGCGTCCGCGAAGCCGATCAGCGTGGCCGAACCCCGCCGGTATCCGACCCGCAGCGCCGCGATGGTGCCCCAGGTGAACAGGAGAGCGGCGTTCATGCCCAGGCCGATGTTGGTCATGACGGCCTCCGGCCAGTGCGCGAGACCTGCGATGACGAGCAGAAGCACGGTCGGCAGGCACGCCGCGACGACCGGCCACTCACCGAACAGCGCCCGCGCCAGCTGCCGCCACCTGTGCGTGCCCGAGCCGGGTGTGTGCGAGGCCATGTGGTGCGCATAGCCGTGCGCGAGGGCGGAGGTCACACCGGCCACCCCGATCCAGGCGGCGTCGTAGTACGGCGTGTACGTGCCCGTCGAGTGCTGCAGCGCAGCCAGCAGCGTGCTGGCGAGCACGGTGCCGTACACCCCCAGGTACATCCAGTCACGCACGGGTGCTCCTTCCGGTCCGGGGCGCCCGTCGGGCTCGTATGCGATGACACGCGTGCGAGGACGCGCATGCAGCAAATCAGGCCCGGAGCCGGAAAAGGGGCGTTTCGGTCGCCCGGTGTGTCAGGTGTCGTCGCCGCCTTCGTCGCGCCGTCGAGAGCCCCTGCACCCGGGGGCGCGCCGCCGGATTCCCCTCCTGCGGGCAGGGCGCGAAGCCGCGCCCGGAACCGGCGGCGCCGCGTGAACCGGCCGCGCCCGCCCTGGTGTCGCCCCTCGGGGCGAGCCGCCCGTGACGTGCGCAACGTGGCCGCCCGCGCCGCGGGGCTGCCGCCGTCCCCGAGAACGGTGGCAGCCCCGCGGCTCCCGCAATGCGCCGCCGCACGGGGCACCCGGTCGATCCGAGCGGGGGATCGCCGGCTTCCCGGCACGGCGCACGGGACGCGGACGGCCACGGTCTGCGGGGCCTCAGCCCACCTTCTCGATGCGGTCCTTGCGGATCAGGAACTTGCCGGGCTCACGGACCTGTTCGAAAGCCGCGTTGTTCAGCAGGACGCAGCTGCCCGAGACCGAGGTGACCTCGACGGTCGTCGACTTGTTGTTGTCGAGGTTGGTGACCTTGAGCTTGGTGCCCTTGGGGAACTGGTTACTGGACGCCGCCGGTGCGCCGCCCTCGCCGGAGAGGGTCACGGTCGAGCCGTTGCACACCTGCTGCCCGGCACCTGCCTGGCCCGCGCCCGCCTGGTCGCCGCCCTGTTGCTGCCCGGCGCCTGCCTGCCCGTCTCCTGCCTGGTCGCCGCCCTGCTGTTGCCCGGCGCCTGCCTGCCCGTCTCCTGCCTGGTCGCCGCCCTGCTGTTGCCCGGCGCCTGCCTGCCCGTCTCCTGCTTGGTCTCCGCCCTGTTGCTGCCCGGCGCCCGCTTGGCCGCCGCCCTGCTGCTGTCCCGCGCCCGCCTGGTCTCCGCCCTGCTGTGCGTCGCCGGCCGAAGCCCCGCCCTCACAGCCGGATGCCGCCTGCTTTCGCTTGATCTCCTCGATCACGGCCTGCCGGTTGGCGATCCGGGCCTCCGACTGCGCGTCGGGGTTGGCGCGTTGGCCGTCGATGAACTTCTGGTTGTTGGCGAGCGCCTGTGCCAGACCTTGGCAGGCCACCGACGGCGGCGCCGCGTTGCTGGTGCTCGCCATGGCGAAGGCTCCGCCGCCGGCGACCACCGCTGCGCTCACCAGCAACGCGATCTTCTTCTTCGGGCCGAGGGTCCTCCTGCGCGAACCGCGCGGGCCGGGTGAACCGGGCGGCCGGCCGGAATCATGCGATACGTGCGACATGCGTGCCTCCTGTCCCCGGCCGCCGCCGAGGACGGCCGGACGGGATGGGTACGCCGCTACGTACGAGTAACCCGGCCGCTTTTCTCAACCGTCACACAGGCAACTCCCGTGTCACCGGCGCTCCATGGCCTCCCGTACGGCGTCCTCGGTGCGCGCCACCAGCGCCGATCCGTCGTCCGCCGTGATGATCGGCCGCTGGATGAGTTTCGGGTGCCGGGCCAGGGCCGCGATCCACCGGTCCCGTCCGGACGCGTCGCGCGGCCACGCCTCGCGGTCCTTCAGGTTCAGGTCCTTGGCGTCCTGCTCCCCGGTGCGGGTGATGTCCCACGGCTCCAGACCCAGCCGTTCCAGCACCGCGCGGATCTCGTCCTCGGACGGCACCTCCTCCAGGTAACGGCGCACCGTGTACTCGGCGCCCTCCGCGTCCAGCAGTGACAGCGCGCTGCGGCACTTCGAACAGGCGGGGTTGATCCAGATCTCCATACCGGACACCGTACGTCCCGAAGTCCCCACCGATGGTCATGAGGCCCTGGTAGCGCAACTTTCGGCGTGGTAGCTTCGCGACCCGGAACGGGAGGTATACCGGGTCTATGGGGGATGACCGGTGACGACACGCGCTGCCCCGCTGCCGCACGAGGTGAGAAGGCGGCTGCTGGGGATCTTCGTCAACGAACTGAGCCGTCTCGACTGTGTGCGCGACCCCGCCCAGCGGATCGAGCTGACGGAGCTCGTCGGCGAATACCTCGGCCGGAAGCTGGAGATCCGGGGCGGCGACGCGCGCGGCGACATGGTCTTCCTGGTCCGCTCCGTCCTCCACGAACAGGAAGGCGTCGACGCCCTCTTCTTCGCCGTGGGCACCCTCTCACCGGACGAACTGCGGGAACTGCGCGAGCGCGTGCGGCTGGAGCAGCAGACCGCGGACGGCCCGCTCGCCGGCCCCTTCCCCGCCCAGGACGCGGCCGCCGCCCGCTCCCTGCTCGAACGGGCCGTCGGCATCCCGCCGCGCCGCTTACGGGACGGGCTGGCGCACGAGCTGGGCCGGGACCTTCCCCGTGCCCTCCCGCCCGCCGCCCTCTTCGACGAACTCCTCGAGGCCAACGCCCAGGCCGACGGCCTGCCGCCCGCCGTCGTCCTCGTGGAGTACGCCGCCGCGCTCGCCGAGAAGGGCGGCGCCCTGCTGCGGGCCTGGAGCGACCGCTGGGCCGAGGGTGCCGGGGCCGACGAGACGGCCGCCCTGGAGCGGCGCAGGGAGCGCATCCGCACGGCGGCCGGGCCCGACGGGTCGATCCCGCGCTGCGTCGTGGTGATGGTGGACCCGGCGCACGACGGCTCGCCCGACGTCGACGTACGCCACTGGATCAACCCGGCCCCCGGCTACTGGGACCCGGTGGCCGGACCGGTCGCCCAGGCCACCACCACGACCCTGGCCGGCGCCGTGGAGCGGGCCATCCGCGAGGCCGAGGGGGAGTGGGCGGACGGCCCCGAGGACGACGAGGGCCCGGTGCATGTCGAGTTCGTCCTGCCGTACTCGATGCTCAACCACGACGTGGCACGGCTCGAACTCGGTGCCCAGTCGCCCGACCCGGTCGCCATCGGACCCCGCTACTTCGTCCATCTGCGCAGCCTGGAGCGGATGCGCGCCAACAACCCCATCCAGCTGAACTCCTGGCGCACCCGGTGGAAGAAGCTCCGCCACAAGGGCCTGGCCCAGGTGCACCCCTGGGACCCGGAGCACGACGCCCGCCTCGACGTCTGGCGCACCACGCTGGCCGCCGACAAGGCGCTGACCGCCGTGACGCTCGGCTCTCCGGCCCGCGAGGACCGGGGCCTGGAACCCCTGAAGGCCGCCATCGCCGAAGGCGTAGGACTGGCGATGTGGGACCGGCGCGACGTCTCCGAGGCCCGCGAACTGCTGCGGGTGCTCATCGGATACCCGTCCGCACAGATCCCCGCGACCATCCACCGGCTGCGCGCGCTGGCCGAGGGGGACGCCCAGCCGGAGCACATGCTCGGCCGGCACGTTGCGCTGTTCTGGGACGACCCCTACCGGCGCGTCGACTGCGAGGAGGTGCCGGCGTGAGCGACCCGGACCCGGACCGGAACGCCCGTCCGGACCGTCATCGGAACCAGAGCCCGGACCAGGGACGGCAACAGGACCTGCACTCGGGGAACATCGCGAACGGCAGGGCGGGAGCGAACGGCGTGACGGAAACGATCGACGGCACGGGCGGCGCGTCGGACGCCCCGGGACCCACCTGGCGCGTCTTCCACGGCACCGGGGCCGCGCCCACCGGGGAGCCGCCCGAGCTCCCGGCTCCGCCGCCGTGGCGGGAGTTCGCGGGGAGCCCCGTGCAGCCCGCGCCGCCCGACGACGACCGGGCGGCCGAGCGGCGCCTCGGCGCCGCCGAGGCACGGCCGAACCTGCGCGACGAGGAGATCGACACGGTCAACGCGGCCCTGCTGCTGCGCCGCCCGCTGCTCGTGACCGGCCCGCCCGGAGTCGGTAAGTCGACACTCGCGTACCTCGTCGCCCGTGAACTGGGCCTCGGCCGGGTCCTCCAGTGGAGCATCGTCTCGCGCACCACCCTGCGCGGAGGTCTCTACGAGTACGACTCCATCGGCCGCGCCCAGGCCATCGCAGCCTGGCGGGCGGGCCACGACCCGGAGAACCCGGCGGCCGGCACCGAGCGGTCTCCCGCCGCCCCGAAGGCCCCCGCCGAACGGCCCCCATACCTGGGCGACTTCATCACCCTGGGCCCCCTCGGCACCGCCCTGCTCGCCCACCGACGCCCCCGTGTCCTGCTCGTCGACGAACTCGACAAGAGCGACATCGACCTGCCCAACGACCTGCTGCATGTCATGGAGAACGGCAGCTACGAGATCCCCGAACTGGTCCGCAGCTCCCTGCCGTGCGTCGAGGTGTTCACCGACGACCCCGGCATGCGTGCCGAGATCGACCGCGGGCGCGTCGAATGCGTCGAGTTCCCACTGGTCGTGATCACCAGCAACGGCGAGCGCGAGTTCCCGGCCGCGTTCCGCCGCCGCTGTCTGCCGCTGGAGATGCGCCCGCCCGGCCGCGAGCAGCTCCTCGCCATCGTCGCCAGCCATCTGCGGCGCAGGCCGGACGGCGTCAGCGCGCTCGTCGAGGACTTCGAGCGGCGGCTGAAGGAGGGCGGCACCCAGTCCGTCGACCAGCTGCTCAACGCCGTCCAGCTGACCACCGCGGGTGGTTTCCAGGCGGACGCCGACGGGCGTAAGCTCATTGAAATGCTCCTCCGCGACCTCGCGAAGGGCCGATGATGGACGGCTTTCCCCGGGAGCGCGCTCCCGATCAGAGCCAGGCGGCGGACGAGTCATATCCCGACGACCCGGGCTGGCGGGAGATCGCCGACGCGGCCTGGCTCGCATCGGCCCGTCTCGCCGGCGGGCGCGGACGGCTCCCCGACGGCGACCCGGAACTCCCGGCATCCGGGAGCGGGCCCCCGCCGCCGCTGCCGCCCGAACTCCCGGAGCCGGACGGCCCCGCCCCCGGCGTGGTGCCCGCCGCGCCGCGCGGGGACACCCCGTCCGACGAGTACCGTGACCTCACGGCCGTACCCGTGCACGCGGGCAACGGCGCGGGCGGCGACGGGGAGACGGTGGTGAACGGCGTCTTCGGCACCCCCGGGAGCAGCGGGCACCAGCAGGCCCCGCTCGCCAAGGCCCTGCACCGCCTCGGCCGCCGCCTGCCATCGCTGCGCGCCGCCGAACTGGACGAGGAGCGCACCGCCCAGCACGGCCTCTCGGACAACCTGTGGATCCCGTATCTGCGGCCCGCCCAGGAGAAGGCGTTCGACCTGGTCGTGCTCGCCGACGACGCGCCGACCATGCGCGTGTGGGACGGCGCCGTCGACCGCATCGCGCTCGACGCGGAACGCAGCGGCGCCTTCCGCGACGTACGGACCGTGCGGCTGGAGTTACCCCGCGCCGGGCGGGCCGAGCTGCGGTGGGCCGGAGGCCGCACCGGTGATCCCGCCGAACTCGTCGACGGCCGCGGCTCCAGGATCTTCCTGGTCGCCACGGACGGCCTCGCGCACGGCTGGGCCGCACGGCCCGCCGACGACCTCCTCGCCCGCCTCGCCGGCAACGGCCCCACCGCGCTGGTGCACCTGCTGCCGACGTACCTCTGGCACCGCACCTCGCTGCATCCGCACCGGGCCCTCCTGGACGCCGGCGGATTCGGGGCCCCCAACCGCCGTGTCGCGCACCGCCCGCCGCCCGGCGGCGACGACCCGCTGCGTCCGCACCCCGGGACGGAGGAGCGCGAGGCGGCCCCCGCCGGTGCGCGGGCGAGAACCGCACAGGGCGCGGGGCGCCGCCGCCGCGCGCGCCCCGAGGACCCGGCCCCCGTGACGGCACGCCCCCGCGAGCCCCTGCCGGTGCCCGTGCTCAGCCTCAAACCGGAGTCGTTCACCGCCTGGGCCGAACTGGTCACCGGAGACCGCGGGGTCTCCCGAGTGCTCCCGATGGTCGCGGTCGGGTCCCGGGAACGGGCCGTCCCCGCGGCCGGACTCCGTGCGCCCCGGGTGCCGGACGCACGCGCCGCCGCGGCCGCCGTGCGCCGGTTCGTCGCGCTCGCCACCCCCGTCGCCCGCCGCCTCGCCGCCCATCTGGCCGCCGTGCCCTTCGAGTTCGACGTCATCGAGGAGCTCGCCGGGCGGGCCGTGCCCGAGGCCGGGCCCGCGCACATCGCCGAGATCATGATGGGCGGCCTCATCGACTGGAACGGCGACGGCGAGGGCCGGCCTGACTTCGCCGAGGGCATCCGCGAGGCCCTCCTCGCCACCACCACCCGCAGTCAGCTCGCCCGCACCGTCAGCCTCTTCGCCGGACTGCGCAGCGGCGGCGAGCGGGGCGACCGGCTGCGGGCCGCCCTCTGGGACCCGGAGGGCACCGCACTGCCGGACGAGTCCGCCGGCACCGCCTGGCTGCGCATCGAGAAGGCCGTGCTGAAGGCCCTCGCCGGACCCTACGCGCGCCGCGCCGCCCGGATGAACCAGGGCACCCGCGTGAACCGAAGGGACGATATCCGCCCGGACCCGGAGATCGTTGGCTCAGTGTCACGTCAGCGATCCCCAGGAGCCGAAGTGCCGTCCCCGTACCAAGAACCAGAACTGGTGTCCGTTCCGGAAACCAGTGAGACCGCACCGTCACTTGTAGCCCGGAAGGCTGACCCGTCCATGGATCTCACCTCGACCGATCCGCGTACACTCCGCACCGGCCAGCCGAAGATCATGGGCAATGTGCCCCCGAAGAACGCCGACTTCACGGGGCGTGAGGACCTCCTGGCGGACGTCGAGGAGCAGCTGCGCCGGGACGAGACGGCAGCAGTCCTCCCGCACGCCCTGCACGGCATGGGCGGTGTCGGCAAGTCGCAGATCGCCATCGAATACGTGTACCGGCACCGCCACGAGTACAACGTGATCTGGTGGATCCCCGCCGAGCAGGAGAGCCTCATCCTCGGCGCCCTCGCCGACCTGGCCCGCAGCCTCAACCTCGAAGTGGGTCCGCAGGCCAACACGGCCGTGCCCGCCGTACGGGAGGCGCTGCGCACCGGAAAGCCGTACGACAACTGGCTGCTCGTCTTCGACAACGCCGAGGACATCGACGTCGTCCGCTCCTACTTCCCGACCGGCGGCCCCGGCAAGATCCTCGTCACCTCCCGCAACCGGGACTGGGAGCGCGTCGCCGTCCCCCTCACGGTCAGCGTCTTCCAGCGCGAGGAGAGCATCGCCCTGCTCCAGCGGCGCGCCCGCGACCTGAGCGACGAGGACGCCGACCAGCTCGCCGACGCCCTCGGCGACCTGCCGCTCGCCATCGAGCAGGCCGGGTCCTGGCACGCCGCGACGGGCATGCCCGTCGCCGAGTACCTCCAGCTGCTCGCCGAGCGCCGCCCCGGCATCCTCGAACTCGACCCGTCGCCCGACTACCCGGTGTCGGTCGCCGCCGCCTGGAACATCTCCCTGGAACGGCTCGCCCAGACCAACCCCGCCGCCCGGCAGCTGCTGGAGATCTGCGCCTGCATGGCGCCCGAGCCGATCCCGCTGGGCATGCTCAGGGGCAGCCGCAACGTCGAGATCACCCCGGAGCTCGACCCCGTGCTGCGCGACCCGGTGCGCCTCGCCCGCGCCACCCGCGACCTCACCAAACTCTCGCTGATCCGGGTCGACCACAAGAACGGCACCCTGCAGATGCACCGTCTGATGCAGACCGTGCTCACCGCGGGCCTCGACGAGGAGGAGGCCGCACGGATGCGCCGCGCCGGGCACGTCCTGCTCGCGACGGCGAAGCCCGGCGCCCCCGAGGCCCCGGACCAGTGGCCCGCCTACCAGGCGCTGCTGCCGCACGTGCTGGCCTCCGAAGCGGTGCGCAGCGCGGACCCCTGGGTGCGTGAACTCGTCAACAACGTGGTGCTCTACCTGTACTACTGGGGCGCCCACGAAGCCGGTGTCTCGCTCGCCAGGGAGGCCTGGACCGCCTGGCACGCGCACTCCGGCGAGGAGGACGTCAAGGTCCTCCAGATGCAGAAGCTGCTCGCGTTCATGCTGCGTCTGACCGGTCAGGACACCGCGGAGGCGCTGTCCCTCAACGAGACCGCGCTGGAGGTCTCGCGCCGGGAGAGCATCCCGGACGAGGAACTCATCGAGTCCATGGTGCAGATGGGCGGTGCCCTGCGCCACAAGGGCGACTTCTACGGGGCGCGCGCCCTCAACGAGGAGGCGGACCACCGGGCCCGCGACCTGTTCGGACCCGAGGACCCCGCGACCCTCCTCGCGGCCCACGACTACGGGGTCTCCCTGCGGATGTGCGGCGACTTCGCCGCGGCCCGGGAGCTGGACGAGGAGACCGTGCGCCAGTGGGAGCTGCTCTACGGGCCGACGAACGGCCTCACCCTCAACACCCTCAACGGCCTGGCGATCGACATCCGTGAGGGCGGCGACTACCCGAGCGCCCGGGTGCTGCAGGAGGAGACCTACCAGACGTACCGCAACTACTTCGGCGAGGACAACGCCGCCACCATCCGCGCGGCCCGCAACCTCGCGGTGTGCCGGCGCCGTGACGGCTCCCTGGAGGAGGCGTCCGCGCTCACCGAGGAGACCCTGGACCGCTTCACCGTCCGGTACGGATCGCAGTATCCCGACACCCTGGCCACCGCGATGAACGCGATGGTCGACCGGCGGCTGCGGGGCGACCTCGCGAACTCCCGTTCGCTGGGCGAGAAGACCCTGGAGCGGTACCGGCTGACCCTCGGCGACGACCACGCCTACACCCTGTCCACCATGGTGAACCTGGCGGCCACCCTGCGCTCCCAGGGCGATGTCGACGGCGCGGAGGCGCTCGACACCAGGACCGCGCAGCGGCTGCACGCCACACTGGGCCCCCGGCACGTGACCACCCTGACGGCGGCGCTCGGCATGGCCAACAACCACTATGCGCGGCTCGACTTCGGGGGCGCCCGCGTCATCGACGAGGCGACCCTGCCGAAGATGACCGAGGCGGCGGGTGCCGACCACCCGCTGACCCTCTCCTGCCGCGCCAACCTCGCCCTCGACCTGCGCGGCCTCGGCGACATCGCCCAGGCCGACCGCCTCAACGCCGAGGTCGTCGAGGCCTTCTCCCGTGTCGTCGGCGACGGCCACCCCTGGCTCTCGGCGGCGCGCCTGCACCAGCGCATCGAGTGCGACATCGCCCCGATGCCGCTGTAGCCGCACCGGTCCGCGAAGGACTCCCGGTCCGCCGTGGACTCCCGGGCCGGTCCGGCCCCGGTGCCGCCGCGGCCCGGGGGTTCACCGGCAGGGGCGGGCACGGCGGAACCCGGCGGTGCCGGGTCCCTGTCCCGCCCGGGACCCCGGTGCAGGTCAGCCGGAACCGGGGGCCGTGCTCGGCAGCGGCTCCGCGTCCGTGCGCGCACCGGCCGCGGGGTCGCCCCCGCGCCGGTCCAGCCACGAGACCACCGCGAGCAGCGGCTGGGTGAGGACGGTCGTCGCCAGCGCCATCAGCACGAGCACCGTGTACAGGTTCTGACTGAGCAACCCCGCCTGGAGACCGGCGTTCAGGGCGATCAGCTCCGTCAGCCCGCGTGCACTGAGCAGCACCCCGATGGTGCGCGCATGGTGCCAGCTCAGCCCCGAGGTCCGGGCGGCCAGCGTCCCGCTGCCCACCTTCACGGTGACCCCGAGCGCGGTCACCACCAGCAGGACGACCAGCCCCGTCCCGTCGAGCCCGCCCACGGCCACGCTCTGCCCGGACACCACGAAGAAGAACGGCAGCAGCAGCATGCTCACGTCGTGCAGCGGCCGCACCAGATCCGGGTCCAGCGTCCCGCCCCGCTCCCGCGGCAGCACCGCACCCGCGAGCAGCGCGCCGAAGATGACATGGAGCCCCAGCGCGTTGGTCACCCACGCGGAACCCAGCGCGAAGCCGACGAGCAGCGCGAGCCGCACCGACGAGTCCAGGTGTCCGCGCCACAGCAGCCTGCGCAGCAGCGGCCGGGCCAGCGTCAGCATGCACGCGGTGAACACCAGCAGCAGGGTCAGTCGCACGGGCCAGGCGAGGCCCTGATGGCCGCTCGACGGCAGCATCGTGCCGATCAGCACCGCCCAGCCCACCACGTCGAGCAGCCCGGCGGCCGAGACGGCGATGACACCGGGCAGGGTGCCCGCCAGCCCGTTCTCACGGACTATCGCCGTGAGCACCGGGACGGCCGTGATGGACAGGGCGACCCCGAAGAACAGCACCGTCGCGGGGGAGAGGTGGGCCGGTGCGCCCAGGTCGTGCAGCTGTCGGTGGAAGATCAGCGCGGCGCCCGACCCGACCGCCATCGGCACCACGAACGCGGCCACCGCGATGCTCACCACGGTGCGCGCCCGGTTCCGCAGCATGCCCAGATCGAGTTCGTAGCCCACCGCGAACAGGAACAGCACCAGCGCGAACTGGGCCATGAAGCTCAACTGGGGTGCGATCGCCGGGGGGAAGACCGTCCGGTGCACCTCGGGCGCCAGATCCGCGAGGACCGTGGGCCCGAGGGCGATGCCGGCGATCAGCTGGCCGATGATCGCGGGCTGGCCCAGACGCCTGGCGAGCCAGCCCGCGCTGTGCGCGGCCACGAGGACTAACGCGGAGGCACCCACCAGGTGCGTGATCATCGAATCCGGGCTCATGGGACTCCCCTGCCGTCCAATGCCGCGGCCCCGTGCCACGGCCAGTCCGCGCGTGTTCCATGTCCGAGGTCCCGCCGCGCGTGACTATTTTCCGATGTCTTGTTAATGGACCTGATACAGGCTCATCTCACCTAGAATACTTGTCAGTTGGGCTTACACACATGTGCCCGACGCACGACCTGCCGATGTGGGGGGAGCGCGTGGCGGCAGTCGTTCTCATCCCTGGCACGGGCGTCCGCGAGCCGTGCTTCTCCGCGCCGCACATGCGCGTTACGCGCGGTCTCACCGGGTTCGTGCCCCGACCGGAGACCGTCCCGAGCGGGGGCGGTGCCCGCGGTGCGACCCGGCGCGGCGACGGTGCCTCCCTGCCTCCGGGGGAGCGCACGCGCCGCGGCCGTACCCTCGCCGCGGACGGGGGCGGCGCATACGCCACCTGCCGCACCGTGCGCGGGGCGATCGCGGCCCGGCTGCCCGCGGCCCGGGCGGAGGCCGGATGACCGGCGGGGACGGCATGCCCGACGCCCGGCGCACCCACGCCCTGATCGTCGGCGTCGAGCAGTACGCGGCCGGCGACACCTGGGAGCTGCCGGGACCCGCCCGGGACGCGATGCGCTTCCGTGCCTGGCTGCGCGGCACGGGCGTACCCGACGAGAACATCCTGCTGCTGCTCGCGCCCACCGGCGACTACGACCCCGGAGTGCCGTACACGGCGGCCACGCACGACGCCGTACGCACCGCGCTGCTGCGCGAACTGCCCGCCCGGGACGGCGATCTGCTGTGGGTGTGGTGGGGCGGTCACGGCGTCCTCGACCAGCAGGACCACCTCCGGCTGTTCTGCGCCGATGCCACCACCCCCGACAAGCGCAACCTCGACCTGGAGTCGGCGCGGCGCACCCTCGGCGGGGACGCTCTCCCGGGGTTCCACCGGCAGCTGTGGATCGTCGACGCCTGCCAGACCTTCGAGGAGGAGCTCGGCCTCCGACGGGCGCTGCCCACCGAGTCGCTGCCTCACGGGGCCCGGGACCAGCTCCACGAACAGGCCCTGCTGCTGGCGGCGACCCGCGGACAACGCGCCGCCAGCGACCGGGGCCGGGCCACCGGACTGTTCCCGGCGACGCTGCTCGAGCTGCTGGAGTCCGGTTCCGCGTCCCCGTATCCGGCCGGCGGCCCCGAGGCGCTCTTCGACGCCGTACGCGCCCGGTTCGAGGATCTGCGGGCCACGGGGCGCGTGACACAGCTGCCCGCGCTCACCCTGCACGCTCCTCAGCGCCTCGTACGCCCCGAGCCCCCGCGCACGCCTGCGCAGGCGCTGGAGCAGCTGGTGTCCGTCCTGCTGAGCTATCCACTCATGTCCGACCCCGGCGAACGCCAGGCCGTGGTGGCCGAGTTGCAGACCCGGGCCGTGGAGCGGATGGCGCGGCACGCGGTGCCGCGCACGGACGTCGTCGCGATGGTCCGCGCACTGCGCCGGCGCCCGGCTGACCTGTGGCTTCTCCATGACGCGGTCACGCTGCTCGACGACGACCCCGAGCGGTCCGCCGCACTCGCCGAGGCGATCCACGCGTGCGTGGGCGCCCGCGAGCCACATCGGTGATCGACTGTCTTGATCGCATGGGGTTCCCCGTCAGGGCGCGGATCGCCATCATGGAAGGCACGCGGCCTGCGCATCCGGCCGTGGGTGAAGGGGGACGCACCTTGAAAGAGTTCATGCACGGACCGGTACGGCGGGACGACTTAGGCGCACCGCGCGACGAACTGCTGGAGTCCGATGTGGTCGATCTGGCCGGGATGAGCATCACGGCACTGCGTGACCTGCCCGTGCCCGTGCGCGCGGTCCGGCTGCTGGACGAGGTGCGCCGGGAGCGCAGCAACGCCATGGGAGGGGGCAACCCCCCCAGCGGCCGGGCCGAGTAGCCGGGTGGGCACCGACCGGACCGACACGGGAGTCCCCCCGCTCGGGCGGGCGCCGGAGTGGGGCAGGGTACGGATGCCGGGCACCTGGTTCGACGAGCTCGCCTCCGGCGGCGGCTCGCCGGAGGCCATCGGCTTCCTGGTCCGCGCAGAGCGCACCCGGCGGCTCCAGCTCCTCGCGGAACTCCTGGACCGTCTGTCCGAACGCCCCGGCCTGCTCGGAGAGCTGGGTGGCGAGGACATCGTCGACCGGGCCTGGTGGTGGTTCGAGGAGGCCGCGCGCAAGACACCGGAAGCCGCCGAGACCCTGCTGATGAGCCCGCAGATGGGCAGCTGGACGGCGCATCTGCTGCGCCGGCTGCACGGTACGGCGGACGGCCCGCCGCTGTGGGTGGACGCCGGGCACCTGCTCGCGTTCTGCCTCGCGGTCCGCGTCCGCGCCGGGCTGGACGCCGACCTGACGGTCCCGGTGCGCGCGGGCGGCGTCGACCTGCCCACCCTGGGCCTCGTCCGGTTCCGCGAGGCCGGCGGGCCGCCCGGGTTCGCCACCGCGACGGCGCGCCTGCGCGGTACGCGGCTGCGGCTGACCGACGCCGACGGCCGCACCGTCACCGTCGACCCGCTCGGCACCACGGCCACCGCCCACTGGCTGCCGCTGCCCCGGCTCCGGCTGCACCCCGACGCCCCCGCGCCCTGGATCTGGCTCGACACCCTCGACCCCTACCGGGACCTCGACGAACCCGTCGACGCCGAACCGCTCGGCGACGCCGGGACATCGGCCTGGCAAAGGCTGCTGCTGGGCGCCGTCGGGCACCTGGGGCCGCCGCGGCGCGCCGGCACACCCCACCCGCCGGCCCCCGCCCCCTCCCGACCGGGGAGCTCCACGGCGGGCGACCCCGGCGCCGGCCGCCTCGACCCCGCGCACATCCGCCGGATCGTCCCCTGGGAGGGCGCCGAACCCGGCGCCATGCGCGACGGCACCCCCCGGCTCAGCGCGTCCACCGGGGACGCCTTCGGCTCCATGGTCATCTCGCGCCCCGGCGACCCGCTGTCCCTCGCCGAGACCCTCGTCCACGAGTTCCAGCACAGCAAGCTCGGCGCGCTGCTCCATCTGTTCCCGCTGCTCGACGACGACCGCCGCGAGGAGTTCTACGGGCCCTGGCGCTCCGACCCCCGCCATCTGAGCGGGCTGCTCCACGGGGCGTACGCGTTCGTGGGCGTGACCGGCTTCTGGCGCGACCGGAAGGCCGAGGAACCCTCCTGGCGCGCCGAGTTCCAGTTCGCGCTGCGCCGCCTGCAGACCCGCGGCGTCGTCCGCACCCTGCTCACCCGGGCCCGGCTCACCGACGCGGGCCGCCGGCTCACCCTCGGCCTCGCACGCACCCTCGACGGCTGGCTGCGCGAGCCCGTCGACCCCGTGGCCCGCGCCCGCGCCCGCGCGGCCGCCACCAGCCACCTCGTCGAATGGCGGCTGCGCAATCTGCGGTGCGGTGCGGCCGAAGCCGGTGCGCTCGCCGCCGCCCTGGCCGCCGGAGCCCCCGCGCCCGGCACGGGCCACGCCGCCGAGATCGCCGCAGGGCCCCGGCGGCCCTGGGCCGACGACCGCGCCGTCCTCTACGCCACCGCGCCCGGCAGCCTGCGCCCCGCCACGTCCCCCGGCGCCGCGCTCGCCGCGGGCGACCCGCGCACCGCCCTCGCCGGATACGCCGAGGCACTGCGCCACGACCCGGGGGACCGGCACGCGCTGGCCGGCTGGCTGCTCGCCGGCGCCGCGGCCGACCCGTCACGCCGCCACCTCCTGCACCGCCCCGAACGCCTCACGGCGGCACTGGAGTCAACGGGTTCACACCCCGGCGGACCCGACCTGGAACGGGTCGCGCAGTGGCTGTGCGCGGGCCGCGGTCGCACCCCCTAACCCCCTTGTGGCCAGGGCCTTTTGTCAGTGGGCCGCAGTAGAATGGAAGCAGTGTTCGAGGGGTCCGGACGGGCCCCTGACCGCGACAGGAGGATGCCCGTGCCCGCTGCCGCACTCATGCAGAAGCCCCTGCCGATCGACCTGCCCCCCGCCCCGCCGAAGAAGAAACCGCTGCCCGCCGGACGCCCGCGCGAGTGGTACGTCACGCACAACCGCCGGCTCAAGGCCATGCGCCTCGCGATCGCCCTGCTCGACTCGGGCGTCTACGTCGCCGACCAGGCCCACAACCGCACGATACGCAGCATCGCCGAGCTGATCGGTGTGCACCCGCCGTCGGACACGACGTGCCACATGGTGCGGGCGCTCATCCGCTACAGCCGCTGACCCGGCCCGGGCCGGGCGCCGACGTCCCGTACGGCGGCGCCCGGCCGTCACCCGTTCGCCCGGCCCGGCATGCACCCGCCCGCCGTACCGCCTTGACTGGACGGCGAGAACCCGGACGAACCGACGAACCCGGGGTACGGGAGGCGTGATGGGCGGGCGCGGAATGGCTCGGACGGCCGGGCTGCTGCTCACGACGGTGCTCGTGGGATCTACGGCTGCCTGCTCCGGTACGAACAGTCCATCCGGTGTCGCCTCCCGCGCCGCCTCCGCCGCGTCCGCGGCCTCGTCCATGGCGTCCGCCGCCGCATCGGCCGTCGGCTCCGCAACCGCCGAGGCGGGGCGCAGGCTCGACGAGTTCAAGAACGGCGTCCATGCCCAGGGCGACGTCAAGCTCGGCGCCGTCACCAAGAACGGCGACGACCGCGCCGCCGTGAAGGTCACCGTCACCAACAGCGTCGACTCCGCGAAGTCGTACGCCATCCAGATCAACTTCCGCGACCCGAACGGAAATCTGCTCGACGTGGTCGTGGTCACCCTCGACGGCGTCCCGGCACACGCATCCAAGGACGCCACCGCCACCAGCAACCGCGCCCTGAAAGGCGATGTGACGGCCTCCGTCGGCACGGCACTGCGGCACTGACGCCATGGCCGCGCCCGCGACCCCCGCCGAGCGTGCCCGGCGCGGCAGAACCGCCCGCAAAAGGGTCTCGCGGTCCGCACACGGCGCCTGGATACCCTCCGCCGACCGCCCCGACCCCGTCGCGGTCCTGCGGCGGCAGGGCGAGGGACGGCTGCCGGAGCTGCTGCCCATCCGCTACGGCAGGATGGCCGCGTCCCCCTTCGCCTTCCTGCGCGGCGCCGCCTCCGTCATGGCCGCCGACCTCGGCGTACGCGACCACACCGGGCTCACCGTCCAACTGTGCGGCGACGCCCATCTGCAGAACTTCGGCATCTTCGCCTCCCCGGAACGCAATCTGCTGTTCGACCTCAACGACTTCGACGAGACCTTCCCCGGCCCCTTCGAATGGGACGTGGAACGGCTCGCCGCCAGCGTCGCCGTGGCCGCCCGCGACAACGGACACACCGACGAGCAGGCCCACCACGCGGCCCAGGAGACCGCCTCCGGCTACCGCGAGGGCATGCACCGCCTCGCCGCGATGGGTGAACTCGCCGTCTGGTACGAACGCATCGACACCCGCGCCGTCCTGCCGTTCGCCCCCACCGAGCGCCGCCGCAGGCTCGTCGAGGCCGGCTTCGCCCGCGCCCGCAGACGCACCAGCCTCCAGGCGCTCAGCAAGCTCACCGAACTCGTCGACGGGCAACGGCGCATCCTCCACGACCCGCCGCTCCTCGAAGCCGTGAGCATCCCCGCCGAGACCGCCGTCCGCAAGATGTTCAACGACTACCGGTCCACGCTCAGCGAGGACCGCCGCGTCCTCCTGGACCGCTACCGCTTCGTCGACGCCGCCCGCAAGGTCGTCGGCGTCGGCAGCGTCGGCACCCGCTGCTTCGTCGTGCTGCTCACCGGGCGCGACGCCGACGACCCGCTGTTCCTCCAGATCAAGGAGGCGGGCCGGTCCGTCCTGGAGGACCATCTGCCGCGCGGCCCCCACCTCCACCCCGGCCACCGGGTGGTGGCCGGGCAGCGGCTGCTGCAGGCCGCCGGCGACATCTTCCTCGGCTGGATGACCGGACCCGGGGGCCGCGCCTTCTACTGGCGACAGCTGCGCGACATGAAGGGCGCCGCCGACGTCGCGAGCCTCGACCCCGAGGAACTCGCACGGTACGCGCGGCTGTGCGGCACCGTCCTCGCCCGCGCCCACGCCCGGTCGGGGGACCGCATCGCCATCGCCGCGTACCTGGGCAGGGCCGACGTCTTCGACCGCGCCGTCGCCGACTTCGCGCTGCGCTACGCCGACCGGACCGCCGCCGACCACGCGGAACTCTGCGCGGCGATCGCCTCGGGCGCGGTGCAGGCCGCGTCCGAGGTGTGAGTCACGCGGCCCCGCCGACGACGGCAGCCACGAACCGGCGGCGGTCCTCCTCGTGATCCCGCAGCCACATGCCCAACTGGTGCGGTGCACGGGGAAAGGTGAGCCGTTCGAGCCGGCCCCCGTCCGCCAGCGCGTCCGCGACCGCGGCCGTGACCTCCGGCGGGATCACGTCGTCCGTGCCGGGCACGGCCAGCACCGCATGCCCCGGATGGCTCCGGAACACGTCCAGTGCCGCCGACTTCCGCCAGCCGTCCGGCGTACGGATGATCTCGCTGAACGCGCCGTCGCCGTCCCCGAACGGCACCGTCCAGGCCTCCGGCGCGTACACCGCGGGCGCGCACAGCCCCACGGTCGCGACCCGGGGACCGTACAGGCCCAGCAGATCGGCGACGGTCTGCCCGCTCATGCTGAAGCCCACGAGCCCCAGCCGGCCGTCCGCCGGGACGCGCTCCTCGATCAGCGCGGCCGCCTGTGTGAACCTGCGTTCCAGGGTCAACTCCCGCTGGACCCCGGAACTTTCGCCGTGGCCCGAGAAGTCCAGCGCCAGTGCACGGCAGCCGTGCCCGGCGAACGCGTCGAGGACCGGCAGCAGCCGCTCCCTGCTCCCGATCCCGGCCCCGTGCAGCAGCACCACGGACAGGCCGTTGGCCGCACCGCCCTCCGGAAGCCGTTCCGTACCCATCAGTTGCTCGCCGTCACAGACGAGGGAGAAGTCGCCGATCATGGGACTATCCTCTGTCGCACGCGACGAGAACGGGGTGGGTATGGCGGCCACAGTGACCGTGTTCACGCTCGGCGGCACCATCTCCGCCGGAGGCGGTGAGGTCGCACGGCTCTCCGGAGCCGAGGTGCTGGCGGGCCTCGGCGGCGCGGGACCGGAAGTGGACGTCCGGCTCCGGGACTTCCGTCGGCTGCCCAGTGCGTCCCTGTCCCTCGACGACGTGGCCGAGCTCGCCGGAGAGGTCGACGAGGCGACGGCCGCGGGCTCCGGCGCCGTGGTCGTCCAGGGCACGGACACCCTGGAGGAGACCGCGTTCCTGCTCGATCTGCTCTGCACGCACCGGCAGCCCGTCGTGGTCACCGGCGCGATGCGGCGCCCCGACGCACCCGGGGCCGACGGCCCCGCCAATCTCGCCGCGGCACTCGCGGTGGCCGCCGACCCCGCATGCCGGGGCCTCGGCGCGGTCACGGTCCTCGCGGACGAGATCCACGCGGCACGGCACGTGCGCAAGGCGCACACCACCTCGGTCGCCACCTTCGCCTCGCCGGGCGCGGGCCCGCTCGGGACGGTCGTCGAAGGACGCCCCAGGATCCTGCTGCGCCCGGCGAAGCCCGTGGTGGACCGGCCGCTGCGGCTGCGCCGTCCGGCGCGCGTCGCCCTGCTGACGCTCTCCCTGGGCGACCGCGGGGAACTCCTCGAAGCGGTCGACGACCGGTTCGACGGCCTGGTGCTCGCGGCCTTCGGCGCCGGACACGCACCGTCCTGGCTCGTCGAGCCGCTGGGCCGCATCGCCGCCCGCATCCCCGTGGTCCTCGCCTCCCGCACCGGCGCCGGGGCCACGCTCAGCCACACCTACCGCGGCCCCGGCTCGGAGTCGGACCTCCTCGCCCACGGCCTCATCGGCGCGGGACACCTGGACGCCCCCAAGGCCCGGCTGCTGCTGCACGCGCTGCTCGCGGACGGGGCGGGGGAGCAGCGGGTGAGGGAGGTGTTCGCGGGGGTCGCTTCCCCGTGATCGCGGGGGGTCGCTTCCCCGGTGACTCCTGGACCGGCCGAGGGCCGTTCCTCATGCCCCCTGCACCGGCAGCGGCGTGTTCCTCATGACCCCTGGCCCGGGAGCGCGCCTGGCGAGAGCCTGGGGGCATGCACGGGGAGCCGCTCACCCTCTTCCTCGCCGGCGACGTGATGCTCGGCCGCGGCGTCGACCAGATCCTTCCGCACCCCGGCGACCCGGTCCTGCGGGAGGCGTACGTCAAGGACGCCCGCACCTACGTCGAACTCGCCGAGTCGGTGAACGGGCCGATCCCGCAGCCGGTGGACTTCCGCTGGCCGTGGGGTGACGCGCTGGACGCACTCGACGAGGCCGCGCCGCACGTGCGGATCGTGAACCTGGAGACCGGCGTCACGCGCAGCGACGACTTCGCCCCCGGCAAGGAGGTCCACTACCGCATGACCCCGGACAACCTGCCCGCGCTGGCCGTCGCCCGCCCCGACGTGTGCGTCCTCGCGAACAACCACGTCCTCGACTTCGGCCGCCGGGGACTGATGGACACCCTGGACGCACTCGCGGACGCGGCACTGCGCACCGCGGGCGCCGGCCCGGACGCGACCGCGGCGCTGCGCCCCGCGACCGTCCCCGTCGACGCCGGCCACCGCGTCCTGGTCCTGGCCTGCTCCATGGCCACCAGCGGCGTCCCCCGCGACTGGGCCGCGACCGCGGCGCGCAGCGGCGTCGCGTACATCTCCCGGCCGTCGGCCGGTGCCGCGGCGGACCTGGCGGCCCGGGCCCGCCGGACCAGGCGGCCCGGCGACATCGTCGTCGTCTCCGTCCACTGGGGCCCCAACTGGGGCTACGACCTCACCCCTGACGAGGTCCGCTTCGCGCACGCCCTCGTCGAGGGCGGCGTCGACGTCGTCCACGGCCACTCCTCCCACCATCCGCGCCCCGTGGAGGTCCACCGCGGCCGGCTCATCCTCTACGGATGCGGCGACCTGATCGACGACTACGAGGGCATCACCGGCTACGAGCGCTACCGCGACGACCTGCGCCTGCTCCACCTGGTCCGGCTGGACCCGGACGACGGCGCGCTGCGGGGCCTGCGCATGGTTCCGCTCCAGGCGCACCGGATGCGTCTGCGGCACGCCTCCACACCGGACCGCGCATGGCTGTGCGCCACGCTCGACCGGGTCAGCGCGCGGTACGCGACGCATGTGGAGGAGGCGGACGGGGCGCTCGCGCTGCGCTGGGGCGCCTGATCCGAGCCGGGGGAAGCTACCCCGCCCCGCTCGCCGCGCCGGTCTTGCACAGGAACCGGCGCAGCCGCCGCAGCGGCCAGGTGTTGATCACGTCGTCCGGGGTGAGCCACCCGCGCTGCGCCGTGCCGATCCCGTAGCGCAGGAACGCCAGGTGCGGCGTCGCGTGCGCGTCCGTGTCGACCGCGAACTTCACGCCGAACCGCTTGGCGCGCAGGATGTCCTCGTCGCACAGGTCCAGACGGTCGGGCTGTGCGTTGACCTCCAGCGCCGTGCCGGTCCTGGCACATGCGGCGAACACCTCGTCCCAGTCGGCGTCGACGCCCGGGCGCTTGCCGATGAGCCGGGTGGTGGGGTGTCCCAGGATGCTGACATGGGGGTTCTCGCAGGCCCGTACGAGCCGTCGGGTCATCGTGGCGCGGCTCTGCCGGAAGTGCGAATGAACCGACGCCACGCAGAGGTCGAACCCCTCCAGGAAGGAGCCGGGCCAGTCCACATCGCCGTCCGGCCCGATGTTCAGCTCGGTGCCGTGCAGCAGCCGCATCCGGCCGTGGGCGCCGTCCAGTTCCCGTATCCGCTCGCGCTGTGCCAGGGCCTTGTCGTCGGTCATGCGCTGCATCGCCATGTCGGGGGCGTGGTCGGTGACCGCGTAGTACGCGTAGTGGCGCTTCGCCGCGGCCCGCACCATGTCCTCCAGCGGCGCGACACCGTCGGTGAGGTCGGTGTGCGTGTGCAGATCCCCGCGGATGTCGTCCTCGGTCACCACCGCCGGCAGCTCGCCGCGCAGCGCCGCCTCGATCTCGCCCCGGTCCTCGCGCAGGGTGGGCGGTATCCAGGGCAGCCCGAGCCGCTCGTACACGTCCTCCTCGGTCCTGGAGGCGACCACCGTGCCGTCCTCCACCTCGAAGAGCCCGTACTCGGAGAGCTTCAGGCCCATCCGCACGGCGATGGTGCGGGTGCGGATGTTGTGGCCCTTGGAGCCGGTGAAGTACTGGAGCCCCGCACCCCACGAGCCGGGTGCCAGGACCCGCAGGTCGACCTGGACGCCGTGCGTCGTCCGCACGGACGTCTTCTTCGTGCCGTGGGCGATGACCTCGGCGGTGGCCGGAGGCCCGGTCAGTGCGGCCATGAACGGCGCCGAGCGCTCCGCCGCGACCAGGATGTCGATGTCCCCGACGGTGTCCCGCATCCGCCGCAGCGACCCGGCGTACGTACAGCGCTCGCATCCGGCCGTGCCGCGCAGCTCGGCGACGATCTCCTCGGCGCTGTCCAGGGCGACGTCCAGCGTGATGCGCCGGCCCGCCTGCCGCAGCAGGTCGATGCCGTGCAGGATGTTCTCCTCCGTCTTCTCGCCGAAGCCCTTCAGCCCGCGCAGCCGCTCCTTGCCGATCGCCGCCGCCAGTTCGTCCACCGAGCGGATGTGCAGGTCCTCGTAGAGCACCTTGGCCCGCTTCGGCCCGAGGGCCGGGATCGCCAGCAGCTCCCGCACCCCGCCGGGAAGGCTCGCCCGCGTCTCGTCCACCGCCGCGACGTGCCCGGTCCGCAGAAACTCGGCGACCTTCTCCGCGATCGACTTGCCCACGCCCGGGATCTCCCGCAGCCCCGCCACGTCGAGACCCGACACATCCACCGGATGGCCGCCGATCGCACGCGCGGCCTTCTCGTAGGCGCGCGCCTTGAACGCGTCGCCCCGGGTGATCGCGATGAGGTCGGCATACTCCCGCAACAACGCCTCGACCTCGCCGTTCCGCCGAGCCACGCTTCCAGTCTAGGAGCGCCGCGGGAGCCCGTACCCCGACGAGGCCGGCCACGCGGAGCCCGGGCGGCCCGGCGCCCCCGCGGCGGTGCGGGGGGCCGCGCCGGGGAGCATGCGCACCGTTCACGCGCCGGCGTCGGACGCGGCGGCGGCCATGAGGGACTCGGCGGCCTCCCCGGTCGTTTCCGGAGGCACGACGAGCAGGTCCCAGCGCCCCCGGCTGGGAGCGAGCAGGACGATGGTGTTCGGCGCGCGTACCGCGGTGGTCCTGCTCAGTCGTACCACCTGGTTGCAGACGAGCATCCGGCCCGGTGCCACGGACCAAGTGGTGCCGTTCACCATGACGCTGACGATCTGTCCCCAGGTACGCGGCAGGCCGGAGAGCAGCTGGGGGAGTTCCGCCGTGAGGCCGTAGGTGCGCGGCCACCACGCCCCGTCGATGCGGCGCGACACGGTGCTGGGCGGCGCGAGGCGCAGGCGGAGCAGGGGGCCGGGGAGCGGCGCGGGCCGCAGTGCGATGGTCATGAGGTGTCCTGTCGAGTGGCTCGTCGGAGCGGGGTTCGGTCCGGGCACGGCGCGGGGGCAGGGCGGAACGCTGCGGGACGGCGCGCGGTGGAAGCGCGGTGCGGGTGATGCGGGCGGATGTCGACGCTCCGCGCAGGGTCAGGCGTTCGGCCCAGGTACGGGCAGCTCGTACGGCCTTGTCGGCCGGGTGCGGCGGCCGACGGTGATGTGCCTGACCTCTCCCCGCGTTCCGCCGGAGGCCTCGGTGAGCACGAGCGCGGGCAGTTCGGCCGCCAGGTCCGCCGAGCCCGGCCACTAGGCGCCGCAGCCGGGGCCGGGTGGGAAGGCCGGCGACTCCGGAGCGTGGCGGGAGGAAGGAGGAGGGGGCGTGGGCTCCGGTCCGGACGAAACGCGTGCGTCACTGGGCGCGTTCATAGTCGCGTTCCCTGTCCCCGGCCCGCCGTGCGGTGGTCCGGTGCCGTGGTGCGCCGGGAACGACGCCGGAGTGGGAGGCAGCGTGCGGGGTATTCCCGGTGCTGCCCACCGTACTCCGACCGCCCGGCCCGGAGCGTACTCGGCAAACTCCACCCGCCACTTGTGGTCCGTCCTCCGGCAGCCGCTACCCGTCCGACGCCCGGCCTCTCGGGCCCGGGTCGGGCAAGCGGTCCTCCTGGGCGGGGACTTCCGCCGCAACGGACCACGACGGTCGGGCCGGTGTGCGACGCGGGCTCCCCACGTCCTCGGTGCCTCCCGCCGACGGGGAACGCCGTGAAGAGCGCTCCGGGCGCCTCACGGCGCTGCTCCCCTCATGGGCTCGGCAGTCCCGAGGACCAGGGCATGCCACGGGGAGGCGGCCAGGGGCACGCCCGGGGATTCCGCCGCCACACACCGCCATCCCCAGGAGCGGAGTGCATCGAGCGTCCCGGTGTCGGTACGGCTCACCAGCGTCACGCCGACTGCTGCGTCGCGGTCCGTGAGCAGCCGATTCTGCAGGCGCCGGGCGAGGTTCCAGTCATGGTTGCGGTGCTGCGCACGCACCCGGGGCTCCACGAGGATCTCCACGACTGCGAAGAGCTTCCCGGACGCGGCGAGCCGGAGCAGACTCGCCGGCAGCAGTCCGTCGACGTCCCGCCACCAGGATCCGTGGTCATTCACGGGAAAGCCGTAGGCACACCCGGTCAGTACGGTGGTCTCCGCGATCATCAGCGCGAAGCCCGGTCGTCGCACGTCGGCCTCGAGCCGCCGCAGGAACCCGCCGCGGCCCCGGCGCCGCGCCCACGACTCGGCGCCGCGCAACTCCGCGTACAGATCGCCCAGGTCCTCGAGACGGTCTTCGAGCTGGCGGCGGTTCAGCGGACGGACATGCTCGGCCTGCAACGGCGCAGGCCCCTGCTCCCGATGCGACGGCCGCGGTTGCTCCGCGTGTGTCGGGACGGAACCGGCCCTCTGCCCGCGTTCCGCGGTCGTCGGCCGATCAGGCACATTGACGGTCATGAGGCGAACCCTGCCCCGGGCGCGGAGACAGCCGGCCCGGCGTCGTCGATCGCCGGTGACGGCAGCGGCAGGAGAGCCGGTGCGCGAGGACCCCCCGGCTCCATCACCGTACTCCTGGTTCACATCGGCCCCGCGAGCATCGTGAAATCTGTCCCGGCCGCGGCAGGATGTCCGCAGAGACGACTAGAGTTCCCCTGCGGGGACCCTCTTCGCGGCGGGTCGTGCTCACGGTGGCCCGCGGGAAGGTGCACATGCCCTCACAGAGTCAGCCGGGTGCCGACCGTCGGCAGCCGGACGAAGGCCGCCCGGACGCCGTCGACCGGCTGGACGACGACCGTTTCCCCGCCTACACCATGGGCAGGGCCGCGGAACTGGTCGGCGCCACGCCCGCCTTCCTCCGGGCCCTCGGCGAGGCGCGACTGATCATTCCGACCCGGTCGGAGGGCGGTCACCGCCGCTACTCGCGCCACCAGCTGAGGCTTGCCGCGCGGGCCCGCGAGCTCGTCGACCAGGGAACGCCGGTCGAGGCCGCCTGCCGCATCATCAGCCTCGAAGACCGTCTGAAGGACTCCGAGCGCGCCAACGAAGAACTTCGCCGCGCGGCGGACGCGTCCGGTCCGGACGGCCACTTGAAAATCTGACGTCGGCGGCACAAATATTCGGTCGCCGCCGGAAAAGCATTTCACCGGAGGCCCTCCGGTGTATTTCCTGGCTGATTCGTCTTTCCTTGCTCCCGTTTCTTTCCGTGCTAGGCTCGGGAAACAGTTGCAGTTTTGGTTGCCATTTTTACGTACCGGCTTTTCCGGGCGGGGTGATCATCGCAGCGATGAGGAGTCTCGTGAAGTGCGTGCCTCCAGAACTGTCTCAGGAGTAATGAATATGGCCACCGGTACGGTCAAGTGGTTCAACGCGGAAAAGGGCTTCGGCTTCATCGAGCAGGACGGCGGCGGCGCCGACGTCTTCGCCCACTACTCGAACATCGCCACCCAGGGCTTTCGCGAGCTGCAGGAAGGCCAGAAGGTGACCTTCGACGTCACCCAGGGGCAGAAGGGCCCGCAGGCGGAGAACATCGTCCCCGCCTGACGTCGGCGCACAGGACTCAACACAAGACTGAAGCAGGGGCCCGCACCGTGGGGTGCGGGCCCTTGTTCGTGTCCGCTTCTTCTCGCGCTTTTCTCCCACCGGTGGACAACCGGAAAAGGACTGGAGAATTCATGCCGCTGAATCCTGCACGGGGACCCGTCACGGAGACGACACACCTCGGGGGCCGAACCGCTCGTGACGCCATGGTCGTTCCCGGACCGCAGGTCGGCGACGACACAGAGCTCGACGTGGCCCTTTCCGTCCTCGTCGGTGCCGGTGTCGACCACCTGCTCGTCCGCGACGACGACGGGAGGTGCTCCGGCCTCGTCACCCGGGCGGAACTCAACGCCAACCGGGCCGGCTCCTGGTTCCGGGAGGAGACCCGGCTGCGGGACATCGGCCACGACCGGGGCCCGTTCACCGCGGCCGACACCGCACTCGGCGTCGCCGACACGGCCATGCGCGACCGGATGTTGCGCGCGTCCCCCGTGGTCGACGTCCACGGGTACGCCCTGGGCGTCCTGACCAGTCCGCGCTGACAGGACCCTCAGCCCGCCCGCGCACGACGACCGGAGGCGCAAGGGGCGGCGAGCCTGCCTACGCGTGGTCGGCGGACGACAGGCTGGACGACAGCCAGGAGGGCACCGGCCCGGCGGAATGCGTGGTGTCCACGGTCAGGCAGAGCAGGGTTCCGCCCTCGTCTCCGGCAGGAAGGCTTCGCTGCTCGGTGGCGGCGAAGCAGCGTCGGAGAACCTCCGCTGTCCGGCGTGCGGTTTCGGGGGATGCGGCGACGATGCGGACCTCGGCGTGCCCGTCCGGGGGCAGGGGGTACGACATGCTCATCCCTCCCACATCCCCGGTCCGGAGGCCACGCGCACTGCCCGGGACGAGCGGGCCGGCGGCGAGGGTGCATGCTCACTGGGTGTCGTGAGGTCGGTGGTCACGGTCATGGCGCGGACCTGCCCCCGGGCTCGTACGACGGCCCGGCGTTGTTGATCACCGGGAGCGACACCTGCATGGAGCCGGTGTGCAAAGGACTCCCGGTGGCTTCACTCTACTCCGCTGCCTCGCCCGGGAATGCGCCCACGACAGGTACCTTCTTCCCTTCGGCGATCGCGCCCGCCCCGCCCGTCGCAGCCCGACCTGCGCGGCAAAAAGGCCGTCGGCCATGCCTTCCGAGCGAGCGGAAGAACACGGCCGACGGCCCACGGACGGCCCGGCGGAGCGGAAACCCGCTCCGGCCTGCGGCGACCCTAGATGTCGTAGTACAGCTCGAACTCGTGCGGGTGCGGGCGGAGCTGGATCGGGGCGATCTCGTTGGTGCGCTTGTAGTCGATCCAGGTCTCGATCAGGTCGGAGGTGAAGACGCCGCCGGCCTGCAGGTACTCGTTGTCCGCCTCGAGGGCGTCGAGGACGGCCGGGAGGGAGGTCGGGACCTGCGGAACGCCCGCGTGCTCCTCGGGGGCCAGCTCGTAGAGGTCCTTGTCGATCGGCTCGGCCGGCTCGATCTTGTTCTTGATGCCGTCGAGGCCGGCGAGCAGCAGGGCCGAGAAGGCGAGGTACGGGTTCGACGACGGGTCCGGGGCGCGGAACTCGACGCGCTTGGCCTTCGGGTTCGACCCGGTGATCGGGATACGCATCGCGGCGGAGCGGTTGCGCTGCGAGTACACCAGGTTGACCGGGGCCTCGAAGCCGGGGACCAGGCGGTGGTAGGAGTTCACCGTCGGGTTGGTGAAGGCGAGCAGCGACGGGGCGTGCTTCAGGATGCCGCCGATGTAGTAGCGGGCGGTGTCCGACAGGCCCGCGTAGCCCTGCTCGTCGTAGAAGAGCGGGTCGCCGCCCTGCCACAGCGACTGGTGGACGTGCATGCCGGAACCGTTGTCACCGAAGATCGGCTTCGGCATGAAGGTCGCGGTCTTGCCGTTGCGCCAGGCGACGTTCTTCACGATGTACTTGAAGAGCATCAGGTCGTCGGCCGCGGCGAGCAGCGTGTTGAACTTGTAGTTGATCTCGGCCTGGCCGGCGGTGCCCACCTCGTGGTGCTGGCGCTCGACCTGCAGACCCGCCTTGTTGAGCTCCAGGGAGATCTCGGCGCGCAGGTCGGCGAAGTGGTCGACCGGCGGGGCCGGGAAGTAGCCGCCCTTGTAGCGGACCTTGTAACCGCGGTTGTCCTCGACAGCGCCGGTGTTCCAGGCGCCGGCCTCGGAGTCGATGTGGTAGAAGCCCTCGTTCGACTTGGTCTCGAAGCGGACGTTGTCGAAGACGTAGAACTCGGCCTCGGGGCCGAAGTACGCGGTGTCGGCGATCCCGGTGGAGGCGAGGTAGGCCTCCGCCTTCTTCGCGATGTTCCGCGGGTCACGGCTGTACTGCTCGCCCGTGATCGGGTCGTGGATGAAGAAGTTGACGTTGAGGTGCTTCTCCTTGCGGAACGGGTCGACGCGCGCCGTCGACAGGTCCGCCCGCAGTGCCATGTCGGACTCGTGGATGGCCTGGAAGCCGCGGATCGACGAACCGTCGAAGGCGAGCTCCTCGTCCGGGTCGAACGCCTCCGCCGGGACGGTGAAGTGCTGCATCACCCCGGGCAGGTCGCAGAACCGGACGTCGATGAACTTCACGTCCTCGTCCGCGATGAACTTCTTCGCATCGTCGGCGTTCTGGAACATCCAACTCCTCCTACTCCCACCCGGGGAGGGGCGGGGTTGCAGCTCGGTCGTGCGGCCAGTGCGGTGGCACACGCTCGGCCCGACCATAGGGACGGGGGATTTCTCAAGCGTGACCCGTTTGTTTCGCCGAAGTTAACCGCCCGGGTTCCGTATCCCATACGTACACCCCCTGGGCCCGGGGTGCATATGCGGGCGCAGTACCGTGGACGGGTGGACAACAGGCAAGCAATCGGATCATGGCTCTCCGGGCCGCGCGCGGCCGCGGAGGACATGGGTGTCGACTTCGGATACCGGGGCGAGCGGCTCGGTCTCCCGGAGGAAGGGCCGGGGTCGATCGCCCCGCTCGGCCGTCGTTTCGGCGCGATCGCCGTCGACTGGGCCCTGTGCATGCTGATCGCATACGGCCTGTTCGCGCGCGGTGATCAGCAGGCTGCGGGCAACTGGGCGCTGGGTATCTTCCTGGTCCTGAGCGTACTCACCGTGGGCACGCTCGGCAGCACGCCAGGAAAGCGGATCTTCCGGCTGCGCGTCGTCTCGGAGCGCGGTGGCCGCCTCGGCTTCGGCTGGGTGCTGGCCCGGAGCGTGCTGCTCTGCCTCGCGATCCCCGCCCTGATCTGGGACCGCGACTCCCGCGGCCTCCACGACCGCCTCGCGCGCGCCGTCCAGGTCCGCAGCTGACGGTTGGACAACGTGAGAGGGGCGCCCGGAGATCTCCGGGCGCCCCCCGCACCGCCACCATGGACAGAGCGCAGCGCCGGGCGCGCACACCGCCCCCCCGCGCACCACGCCCAG
>NZ_JBSFDP010000001.1:0-78695 GCF_053593975.1 Streptomyces sp. NPDC002004 | reverse complement strand
CTGCTCCGGCGGGGGCCCGCGTTCGCGGCCGGTCGTTGGGGTTGCTCCGGGGAGTGGGGGGGGCGGGACCCCGCCCGCGCCCCCCTCTCACTCGTACGGTGCAGGCGTCAGCGCGTCTTTCCGCCGCGCGGCATCCGCATGCCCTTCGGCATCGGGCCCTTCGGCAGCGGCATGTTGCTCATCAGGTCGCCCATCGCCTTCAGGCGGTCGTTGGTCGCGGTGACCTGCGGGCCCTGCAGGACGCGCGGAAACTTCAGCAGCGTCGTGCGCAGCTTCTTGAGCGGGACCTGGCCCTCGCCGTCGCCGACGATGACGTCGTGCACCGGCACGTCCGCGACGATGCGGGCCATCTTCTTCTTCTCGGCGGCCAGCAGGCCCTTCACACGGTTCGGGTTGCCCTCGGCCACCAGCACGATGCCGGCCTTGCCGACGGCGCGGTGCACCACGTCCTGGCTGCGGTTCATGGCCACCGCCGGGGTCGTCGTCCAGCCCCGCCCGATGTTGTCCAGCACGGCCGCGGCAGCGCCCGGCTGGCCCTCCATCTGTCCGAACGCGGCCCGCTCGGCCCGGCGCCCGAAGACGATCGCCGCCGCGAGAAGAGCGAGCAGCAGCCCGAGGATGCCCAGCAGGTACGGATGACCGATCGCGAAACCGATCGCGAGGAAGACACCGAACGTGACGATGCCGACAGCCGCGAGCACAAGACCGATCTTGGGGTCGGCCTTGCTGGTCATTTTGTATGTCAGGGCGATCTGCTTGAGCCGCCCGGGGTTCGCAGCGTCCACTGCGGTTTCCTTCCTCGCCATGCCCAGAAGTCTACGTGGCGAGTCGGGCGCCGACGACGGCAGTGTCGTACGCAACAGGGCCGGGGAGGGGACGGGCCGGCTGCTGCATGCGGGTGGTGTCGGACGGTACGGGCCTGTCCTACTGCGTGCGGGTGGCCACGGCCTCTTCGAGTACGCGCTGGGCCTCGACCCGGTCCTTGGCGCGGCGGCGGTCCTCGAGCACGGACGTCCAGGCGTTGCGGCGCGCGGTGCGCTGGCCGCTGCTCATGAGCAGCGACTCCACGGCGCGCAGGGCCTCGGTGAAGGACGGAATGGCGGTGGCGCGAACGGGCGCGGCCTGCATGGCGGTGATCCCTTTCGGAGGGAGGGATGTACGGGGCGTAGGACCAGGCTCACTCATTGGTGTTACCAGGGCGTGACCGAGTGGTCAAACACCAATGAAACGTTGTTGCAGCCCCGCAAAAAGCTGACGCGGCCCTGATGCCGTTCCCCAGCTGCGGGGACGTCAGGACCGCGTCGATACGTGCACTACTCGGCAGTAGCCACTTGTGCGCCGATTCACACACTCGCGCCGTGCGCGGGGCGGGCGCGGGAGCGCCCACCCCGGATCGCCGTGGAGGAAGCTCAGACCGCCTGCGAGGCGATGTACTCGCCCCGCTTCTCGACGGCCATGCGGTAGAGGCGGCCGGCGCGGTACGAGGACCGGACCAGCGGGCCGGACATCACGCCGGAGAAGCCGATCTCCTCGGCCTCCTCCTTCAGCTCCACGAACTCCTGCGGCTTGACCCAGCGCTCCACCGGGTGGTGGCGCACACTCGGGCGCAGGTACTGCGTGATGGTGATCAGCTCGCAGCCCGCCTCGTGCAGCTGGCGCAGCGCCTCGCTGACCTCCTCGCGGGTCTCGCCCATGCCGAGGATCAGGTTCGACTTGGTGACCAGGCCGTAGTCACGGGCGTCGGTGATGACCTTGAGCGAGCGCTCGTAGCGGAAGCCGGGGCGGATGCGCTTGAAGATCCGGGGAACCGTCTCGACGTTGTGCGCGAAGACCTCGGGGCGCGAGTCGAAGACCTCGCGCAGCAGGTGCGGCTCCGCGTTGAAGTCGGGGGCGAGCAGCTCGACCTTGGTACGGCCGTCCTCGCGGTCCGCGGTCTGCTGGTGGATCTGGCGCACGGTCTCGGCGTACAGCCAGGCCCCGCCGTCCTCCAGGTCGTCACGGGCGACGCCGGTGATCGTGGCGTAGTTCAGGTCCATCGTGACGACGGACTCGCCCACGCGGCGCGGCTCGTCGCGGTCGAGTGCCTCGGGCTTGCCCGTGTCGATCTGGCAGAAGTCGCAGCGCCGGGTGCACTGGTCGCCGCCGATCAGGAAGGTGGCCTCACGGTCTTCCCAGCACTCGTAGATGTTGGGGCAGCCCGCCTCCTGGCAGACCGTGTGCAGGCCCTCGCCCTTCACGAGCGACTGCATCTTGCGGTACTCGGGACCCATTTTCGCCCGGGTCTTGATCCACTCGGGCTTGCGCTCGATGGGGGTCTGGCTGTTGCGGACCTCCAGGCGCAGCATCTTGCGTCCGTCGGGTGCGACTGCGGACACGTCGGCTCCCTGCTTGTCTGCGTAGACTTTCGATTCTTCGGCGTACACCAGGGTACGCCCGGCATGTGTGCGGCCCTGTGGTGAGGCCAACCTCAGGCCGACGGGGTGCATTCCCCCGAAGGGGTCAGGCGCTCGTCTGCTCCACGGCACGCGGCCTGAGGTCCGCGTTCTCCAGGACCTCCTGCAGGTGTTTCTCGGCGACCGGCAGGACGTCGCCGATGGCGATGTCGCGGCCGAGCTCGTTCATGAGCGAGGTGACCCCCGCGTCGCGGATGCCGCACGGGACGATCCGGTCGAACCAGGTGTTGTCCGGGTTCACGTTCAGCGCGAACCCGTGCATCGTGACGCCCTTGGCGACCCGGATGCCGATCGCGGCGATCTTGCGGTCCTCGCGGCGCTGACCGGCGTTGGAGGGGGCGTACTCCGGTCCGCTGAGCCGCGGGTCGAACTCGTCGTCGTTCAGACGGGGGTCGAAGTCCAGCGACAGACCGCCGAGCGCGGGGCGCTGCTCGGCCGGGTCCTTGGCGTCGCCGAGCACCCAGACCCCGCTGCGTCCCTCGACCCGGGTGGTCTCCAGGCCGAAGTCGGCGCACGTGCGGATCAGGGCCTCCTCGAGCCGGCGGACATGCGCGACGACGTCCACCGGGCGCGGCAGCTTCATGATCGGGTAGCCCACCAGCTGACCCGGGCCGTGCCAGGTGATCTTTCCGCCGCGGTCCACGTCGATGACGGGGGTGCCGTCCAGGGGGCGCTCACTGTCCTCCGTGCGCCGGCCGGCCGTGTAGACCGGCGGGTGCTCCAGCAGCAGACACGTGTCGGAGATCTCGTCCGCGAACCGCGCCGCGTGCACCCGGCGCTGCTCGTCCCAGGCCGCCTGGTACTCGACAGCGTCCGCACCGAAACCCATGCGGACGAACCGCAACCCACTCACCGGCAAGCGCCTCCTCACACCGTTCGGGGTACGTGTCGCGCCCCACGCCACTGTACGACCAGCACTCTCGCGTCAGCCGCCCGGCCAATCCTCACACGATCGGATGAATGCGGGGCGAAGGGTGCGATGGGGGCAGTGACGGCGGCTACATTCGCGCCGTTCAGACGGCCATAAGGGCTGCTCAAGGAACGGCCCGGAAGGCAGGAGACCGCACAGCTGATGACGGAACGACCTCCGCAGCGCACCCCCAACCGCCAGCTCGCCGCGCTCATCGCGGAGGCAGGGTTCTCCAACGCAGGACTGGCCCGCCGGGTCGACCAGCTGGGCCTGGAGCACGGGCTCGACCTGCGCTACGACAAGACCTCGGTGACGCGCTGGCTGCGCGGACAGCAGCCGCGTGGCACCACGCCCGCCCTGATCGCCGAGGTGTTCACCCGTCGGCTCGGGCGTCGCCTCAGCGCCCAGGACCTCGGGCTCGACGCCTGTGCGCCCGTGTACGCGGGCCTGGAGTTCGCCTCGACGCCCGAGGAGGCCGTCGACATCGTCAGCGGTCTGTGGCGCAAGGACTCCGGCAGCCACGCCGAGCTCCGCAAGATCGCGTTCACCCCGGCCGGGCTCGTCGTGCCCAGCCGCGACTGGCTGATCGGGCGGGCCGACGACCGCGTCGGCCGCGGCGATCCACCGGGCCCCGGGCGCGTGCCCGCGCAGGGCCGGGCGGCGGTGCCCCAGCAGCGGCAGCGCACCGCGGAGCGCGGGCCCGGCCAGCGGGTGACCGCCGGCGACATCGCCGCCCTGCGCTCGGTGGGGGAACTGTTCCGCACCCTCGACCAGGCGTACGGCGGCGGGCATGCGCGCCAGGCGCTCGTGCGCTATCTGGAGCACGAGGCCGAGCCGATGCTGCGCGGTACCTACGGCGAGCAGACCGGCCGCCGCCTCTTCGCCGCCGCGGCCGACCTGACCCGCCTCGCGGGCTGGACCTCGTACGACATCGCGGCGCACGGCCTCGCCCAGCGGTACTTCGTGCAGGCGCTCCGGCTGTCGCAGGCGGCGGGCGACCGGGCCTACGGGTCGTACGTCCTGGTCACCATGAGCCGCCAGGCCGTCTACCTCGGGCACGGCCGCGAGGCGGTGCAGCTCGCCCGCGTGGCCCAGCAGGGCGTGGGCTCATCGGCGCCGCCGGTCGTCCAGGCGCTGCTGCACGCCGTCGAGGCCCGCGGGCACGGTGTGCTCGGCGAGGTGCGGGCCTGCACGGCGTCGCTGGTACGTGCCGAACGCGCCCTGGAGACCGCACGCCCGGGCGACGACGTGCCGTACTGGGCGCGCTTCTTCGACGAGGCCCAGCTCGCCGACGAGTTCGGCCACTGCCACCGCGACCTCCAGCAGTACCGGGCCGCCGCGCAGCACGCCGAGCGTTCGCTGCAACTGCGCGCGCCCGGGTTCGCCCGCAGCCGTCTGTTCTGCCGGATCGTCCTTGCCTCCGCCCGGCTCGGCCTCGGCGAACTGGACCAGGCCTGCCAGTTGGGTGCGGAGGCTGCGCAGGCGGCCGGCGAGATGCGGTCCGTGCGGGCCCTGGAGTACGTACGCGACTTCGAGCGCCGTCTGGAGCCGTACCGGGACGCGGCCGCCGTCCGGGGATACCGCGACAAGGTGGCGGCGCTGGGTTAGGCGGCGTCCTGCCGACCACACCGGGCTCGCGGAGGGCGCGCGGCATCTTCCGGTCGTCGGCCCCGGTCGTGTCGGCTCCGGGCGTCGCCCGGGGCCGCGACGACCGGGGCCGACGACCGGGGAGGCGTCCCGCTCGCCGCCCGCGGCCGTCACGCCGCCGCGGACAGCGGCTCCGACGCCGGTGGCACCTGGACGCCGAGGTCGGACAGCACCGCACGGGCCACCCGGCGCCCGGAGGACAGCGCCCCGGTGAGCGAGCTGACCTCGCGGTGGTCGCCGCAGACGTACAGGCCCGCCAGGACCCGTACCGCCCGCAGCACATCGTGCGGTGGCGGCATCGCCGGTACCGCGTACGGATCGTGGTGGACGCCCAGCAGCTCCCACCGGGCCGTCGACGTGCCGTAAAGCTCGGCCAGGTGGTCGCGCACCGCGCGGTCCACGCCGGACGGCGGCGCACCGAGGACGATCGAGGTGACCAGGGCCCGCCCGGCGGGGGCCCGGGACGGGTCGACCTGGCTGACGACGGCGGTGTGCGCCACGGGCCCCCGCCGGTCCGCGTCCAGGAGCAGTGCGGGCTCCGCGAGCGGCGGCTCGTCGACCGTGTGGTGAAGCACCGTCACCGGGTGGAAGGACGGGGCGCGCAGGCCCGGCAGGAGCTCCGCCGCCGTGCGGGCGCCCGTCGCCACCACCACCGCCCGGCACGGGACCGTGCCGTGCTCGGCGGTCGACACGGACGTCGTCGACACGGAGGTGACCCTGACCCCCGTGCGCACCGTCCCCGCGGGCAACGACGCCGCCAGCAGCTCCGGCACCGTGTCCGCACCGCCCTCCGGCAGGCACAGCCTCCCACGGGCGAAGGACTGGAGCGCGAGGTCGGCGCAGCGGCTCGACGTCGTCAGCTCCGGGTCGCTGAGGAGCGCCGAGAGCAGGGGACGCAGGAACCCCTGGACCGTACGGTGCGGCAGGCCCCGGGAGGTCAGCGTGGACAGCACGGGCCGGTCCGGGCGGGCGAGGAGGCGCTCCGGAGGTGCGGCCGCCAGACGCGCCAGCGCGGCCGCCAGGCGGGCCTGGTCGAGCGGGCCGCCGAGCGGTGCCGGCCGTCCCGAAGCCCGCGACTTCGCCCGGGCAGGGGGGACGCCCATCGACCTGGGGGCGCTTGCGAAGGCGCGCGCCGCGCTGAGTGCGCCCCTTGCGCGCCCGCCGACCCCGGTGCGACCGCCGGGGGTACGGGCGTCGGCCGCACCGTCACCGGCGGCTCCTGCGCCCCCGCGCCCGGTGCGCCATACGGTGCCCGGCTCCCCGGCCCGGTACCGCCGGCCCTCGCTGTGCACCAGGATGCCCGGCGCGAAGGGATGCAGCACCAGCCCGTCGAGCCCCGGGGTGCGGCCCAGTTCGGCGTACGACGTGGTGAGCGGCTGACCGGTCCGGTCCAGCCGGAAGCCGTCGACCTTCTCGGTCGACATACGACCGCCGACGTAAGGGGCGGCCTCCAGGACTACGGTCGTTACCCCTTCCCTGGTCAGCTGATGAGCGGCCGAGAGTCCCGCGACCCCGGCTCCCACGACGACGACGTCCGCATGACGCGCGGGCTCAAGCACGTGCCCCTCCTCGAGGTTGCGCGGCTGGTGGGAGGCTCATGCCCCCAACAGGGCTTCGGGATACCCGAGTTCGCGTCGAGGGTAGGAGTCGTTCCGGTCAAAGACAGTCGCGCATCGTCAGGGCACGGTCGCACAGCGGTCGCACACGATCAGAACGGTCATGGTGCGGCGGCCCGCCGGGCTGGGGGGCATGGGGGAGCGGGGGTCGGAGTTGCCTCACTCCAGGGCCGCGCGCAGCGCCCCGTCGATCCCCGGGAAGGCGAACTGGAAGCCCGACTCCAACAGGCGTGTGGGCAGCACGCGCTGACTGGCGAGCACGTCCCCGGCCATCTCGCCGAGCGCGACCCGCAGCGCCGGCGCCGGTGCCGGGAACAGCGTCGGCCGGTGCAGCACGCGTCCCATCGCGTCGACGATCTCCGCATTGGTCAGCGGATCGGGAGCGGTCAGGTTCACCGGGCCCGACAGCGTCCCGGTGTCCAGCAGATGACGCAGTGCGGCCACCTCGTCGTGCAGCGCGATGAAGCTCCAGTACTGGCGGCCGCTGCCCATCCGTCCGCCGAAGCCCGCCCTGAACAGTGGGAAGAGCCTCTTCCACGCACCGCCCTCACGGGCCACGACCAGACCGGTCCGGGCGAACACGGTGCGTACGCCCGCCTCTTGGGCGGGAGCCGCGGCCTCCTCCCACTCGACGCAGAGGGAGGGCAGAAAGCCGTCCCCGGGGGGCGCACTCTCATCGACCGCGCGCTCCCCGGTGTCGCCGTAGAAGCCGATCGCGCTGCCGCTGAGGAAGACCTGGGGCGGGCTGTCCATGGCGGCCACGGCCTCGGCGAGCGCGGCCGTGCCGAGCACCCTGCTGTCGCGCATCTCCTTCTTGTAGGCGTCCGTCCACCGGTGGTCGCCGATGCCGGCACCGGCCAGGTTGACGAGGGCGTCGCACCCGGCGAGGCCCTCCGTGTCCACCTCCTGACGGAGCGGATCCCAGCGGACCTCGTTCCCGGATCGGGGGGCGTGGCGGACCAGGCGGACCACCTCGTGGCCGTCCGCGGTCAGGGACCGCACCAGTGCGCTGCCGATGAGGCCGGAGGAGCCGGCCACCGCGATACGAGAGGTCATGCCGTCCATCCTGCCCGTTCGCGCGGGAAGGTCGCCCCCGACGCACCCGGTGCCGCGGGCATGCCCGCCGTCCGCGGCCCGGAGCGCGCGGCCCGGCCGGCCCTGCACCGCCGGTGGACCTCCCGCCCCCGCCGTACCGTGATCGGCATGCTCGAACTCCGTATACGCCATGCCCGCCTTGAGGACGACGAGGTGCTCGGTCGGCTCGACCGTGCGTCCTGGTCCACGGTGCACGCCGTGCAGCCCTGCCCGGAGGCGGGGACGCCGTTCTTCGCCGAGCGGCACGAGCCGCGCAACCACCTCGTCGCCGAGGCCGGCGGACACATCGTCGGCTACATCCGGCTCGGCCGTCCCACACCCCTCGCGGACAACGAGCACGTACGGCAGATCCAGGGGTTCGTGGTCGCCGGTGAGGCGCGCGGCAAGGGGGTGGGGCGGGCGCTCGTCCGGGGCGCGCTGGACGAGGCTCGGCGCCAGGGCGCGGCGCGCATCACCCTCCGTGTGCTCGGCCACAACACCCCGGCCCGGCGGCTCTACGCATCCGAGGGGTTCGTCGTGGAGGGGGTGCTGCGCGGGGAGTTCCTCCTCGACGGGGAGTACGTCGACGACGTGCTGATGGGCCGGAGCCTGCGGCAGGCGTAGGCGGCCGCGTTCCGGCGCATGCCCGGAGGGACTTCCCCGCTGCGAGGTGTGTCGCAGTCTGCCGAGATGGCACATACTGCCATCTCGGCAGTAGTGTGTGCCCGCACCGAGCACCCGCAAGAGGAAGAAGGCAGGACGTGGGAGCAGACGTCGTCAACCGCTACGAAGGCCGCCGGGCGCTGATCACCGGCGGCGGCTCCGGCATCGGCCAGGCCACGGTGCTGCGCATCCTCGCGGAGGGCGGCACCGTCGTGGCCGCCGACGTCAGCGAGGACGGGCTCCGGGACACCACGGCCAAGGCGGGCGCCGACGCCGTCCGGCTCACCACGCTCGTCGTGGACATCGCCGACGAGACCTCGGTACGCGACGGGGTCGCCGCCGCCGTCTCCGCGCTCGGCGGCCTTGACGTACTGGTCAACGCGGCGGGCATCCTGCGCTCCTCGCACACCCACGAGACCAGCCTGGAGTCCTTCGACCGGATCATCCGGGTCAACCTCGTCGGCACCTTCCTGATGATCCGCGAGTGTGTCCCGGCGCTGCTGGAGGGCAACGGCCCGGCCGTCGTCAACTTCAGCTCGACGTCAGCGGCCTTCGCCCACCCCTACATGGCGGCGTACGCGGCCAGCAAGGGTGGCGTGCAGTCCATGACGCACGCCCTGGCGAGCGAGTACGGCCGGCAGGGCATACGGTTCACCGCCGTCCAGCCCGGGTCCATCTCCTCCGGCATGACCGACGGCAGCGGCGCCAGCCGGCAGAGCGCCGGTCCCGGCCTCCCCGAGGACGCCGACATGAGCCTGTTCATGAAACTCGCTCCCGCCATCGGACAGGGCTTCGCGGGCCCCGAGACGGTCGCCGGCGTCGTCGCGATGCTGGGCTCCGACGACGGCAGGTTCATCACGGGAACCGAGATCCGCATCGACGGCGGCACCCACTTCTGAGCCCGCCCGCCACGGCCCGCGTCCCCCGGCGCGCGCCCGCGTTCCGCTCCGGCGGCCGCGGCCCGCACGCCGGTGACCCCGGGGCCTTACCGTCCGAAGCGCTCCCACAGCTTCGGATAGTGGTGGGACAGCACCCGGTCGTTCTCGAAGTCGATCGCGGCACCCTCCGGCTCCGCGGGCGCGGGCGCGATGCCCAGATCGGGGGCCACGTCGCCGGTGAGCTGTTCGTACGCCTCGTCCGCGGCGTAGCCCAGCTCCTCGCCGTCCCCGTCGATCTCCTCGTCGAAGTCGTCCAGGAGATCGGCGAGCGCGTCGGGGTGGTGCACCGCGCCCTCGTACACCTCCCGGCCCTGGCCGATCAGCCAGCACCGGAAGTAGTCGAAGGCGTCGTCGCTCGCCCCGTCGAGCAGCACCCACGCCGCGCCCCACAGGTCCCACCGGTAGGCACGGTTGTAGCGGGCCTCGAAGTGACGGGCGAAGTCCAGCACCATGTCAGGTTCGAGTTGGAGGAGCCTGTCGACGAGCAGCTCGGCATGATCCTCGGGGTCGCCCTCGGCGGCCTCGCGGGTGCTGTCCACGATCTCCCAGAACTCCGTCTCGTCCATCACGCGTCCAGCATCGGGCCTGGGGAAGGGGGGCGCACGTCAGAGCGGCGCATTCGTTATATGTGCACATGCCGCTGGAAAGCCCGACAGAAGCTGTCGGGATTCGGCGTCGGAGCGGACTCATGGGGACACCTCCGAAGGACAGGGCCGCCCTCGTCGCGGGCGTCGCCCGCGCCGCCACCTGCGGCGTGAGCCGCGCCGGGGCCGTCGAGCCGGCCCGCGCGGGCGTCAGGCTCCGCCGCGGCCGGAAGGCCGGCACGGCGGGGCCGGCGAGCACTACCGCACGGTGCCCCGGCGCGCGTCCCTCCCGGAGGACGCCTCCCCGCCGTCGTGACCGTGAGCCCCCGCGCACCACCGGTCTCCGCCCTCCTCGCAGACTCCCGAACCGGCCTCGTCGCGGTGGCCGTCGCCGGGGGAAGTCCCCGCACCACCGCCGGACCGGCCCCCCGAGCCCTCGGCGGTCTCCGCGGGCTCGGGGGTCTCCGCGGGCTCTGCCTTCTCTTCGCTCTCCGCGCCGACATCGCCGTACAGTCGGGCCATCCGGGCCGCGGCCTGTATGAAGCGCAGCCGCAGCCCGTCCGGCTCCAGTACCTCCGCCTCCGGGCCGAGCATCATGAGCTGCGTGTACGCCACCTCCTCGGACTCCACGGGCAGGTCCACCGTCAACCGGCCCCGCCGGTCGGGTTCCCCGGCCGCCCCCAGTGCCTCCCGGGCGGCTCCCGCGTCGGTGGCGTACGGCAGCATCCGCACGCCCTGGGGCGTCAGCCGCACGCGTACCTCGGCCCGCAGGATCGCCCGCGCGAACTGCGCGGCCCGCTCCGCCCAGAACGCGGGCAGTGCGAACTCCTCGTCCCGCTGGAACCGTTCCTCACCCCGGACCACGTCCGTGAACCGGTCGATGCGGTACACCCGGAAGACCCGCGAGCCGGACGGGACACGGGCGCACACGTACCAGACCCCTGCCTTCAGCACGAGTCCGTACGGTTCCAACTCCCGCTCCACCTCGCCGTCCTTGCGACGGTAGCGGGCGAGGATGCGGCGGTCGTCCCAGACCGCGTCGGCGACATCGGGGAGCAGACGCGGGGTCTCGGGTTCCTCGAACCAGGCGGGGGCGTCCAGATGGAATCGCTGGGCCGCCGTGTGCGGGGCGTCCCGCAGCGAGGGGAGCAGGGCCGCCGACACCTTCAGCCGCGCCGCCGAAGCGGCGTCCTCCAGGCCCATGTCGCGCAGCGCGCCCGGCACACCGGACAGGAACAGCGCCTCCGCCTCGCTGCGGGCGAGACCGGTCAGCCGTGTGCGGTAGCCGCCGACCAGGCGGTACCCGCCCGCCCGGCCCCGGTCCGCGTACACCGGCACGCCCGCCTCCGACAGCGCCTGTGCGTCCCGCGTGACGGTGCGCTCCGACACCTCCAGCTCGCGCGCCAGCTCGGCCGCCGTCATCGACGGACGGGACTGGAGCAGGAGCACCATCTTGATGAGCCGGGCAGCACGCATGAGGGCATTCTTCCGGCCGCCCGGCGACCGTGCGCCCCACGACCGTGCACCCCGCCGCTCGGCGACCGCGTGCGCCCCGCCGCCGCCCCGCACGGCCTCCGCACCGCCGGGTACCGGCCCCGGGGAACGGCGAAGGGGGCGGCTCCCCTGAAGAACCGCCCCCTTCGCCCGTTCCGGGCAGCCTGTTACAGGCCGTAGCGCTCGCGCGCCTCCTTCACGGCCGACGCCGGGACCTCGCCGCGCTTGGCGAGCTGCGCCAGCGCCGCGACGACGATCGACTGCGCGTCGACACCGAAGTGACGGCGGGCCGCGTCACGGGTGTCCGACAGACCGAAGCCGTCCGCGCCCAGCGAGCTCCAGTCCTGCTCGACCCACTGCGCGATCTGGTCCGGGACCTGGCGCATGTAGTCGGACACGGCCAGCACCGGCGACTCCACGCCCTCCAGCGCCTTGCGGATGTACGGCAGGCGCTCCTCGCCGCGCAGCAGCGCCGCGTCGGCCTCCAGCGCGTCCCGGCGCAGCTCGGTCCAGGAGGTCGCGGACCACACGTCGGCGGCCACGCCCCACTCCTCGGCGAGCAGCTGCTGCGCCTGGAGCGTCCAGTGGATCGCCGTGCCGGAGCCGAGCAGCTGGATACGGGAGGCGTTCGCGGGCACCGTGAGACCGGCCGACTCGGCCGTGTTGAAGCGGTACAGGCCCTTGATGATGCCCTCGTCGACCCCGGCCGGCTTCGCGGGCTGCGGCATCGGCTCGTTGTAGACGGTCAGGTAGTAGAAGACGTCCTGGTCCTCGCCGGGAGCCGCCTCGCCGTACATACGGCGCAGGCCCTCCTTGACGATCGTCGCGATCTCGTACGCGAACGCCGGGTCGTAGGACAGCGCGGCCGGGTTGGTCGCCGCGATCACCGGCGAATGGCCGTCCGCGTGCTGCAGACCTTCACCCGTCAGCGTCGTACGGCCGGCCGTGGCGCCCACCAGGAAGCCGCGGCCCAGCTGGTCGCCGAGCTGCCACATCTGGTCGGCGGTGCGCTGCCAGCCGAACATCGAGTAGAAGATGTAGAAGGGGATCATCGTCTCGCCGTGCGTCGCGTACGACGACGAGGCGGCGATGAAGTCCGCCATCGAACCGGCCTCGGTGATGCCCTCGTTGAGGATCTGGCCGTTCTTGGCTTCCTTGTAGTACATCAGCTGGTCGCGGTCGACCGGCTCGTACGTCTGCCCCTTCGGCGAGTAGATGCCGAGCGACGGGAACAGCGACTCCATGCCGAAGGTGCGGGCCTCGTCCGGGACGATCGGGACCCAGCGCTTGCCGGTCTCCTTTTCGCGCACCAGGTCCTTCACCAGGCGTACGAACGCCATGGTCGTCGCCACCGACTGCGAGCCGGAGCCCTTGTCGAACGCCGTGAAGGCCTTGTCGGCGGGCGCGGGCAGCGGCGCGACCGGGTGCACACGGCGGGCCGGGGCCGGACCGCCGAGCGCCGCGCGGCGCTCCTGCAGATACCGGACCTCGGCCGAGTCGGCGCCCGGGTGGCCGTAGGGCACCTGGCCGTCGGTGAAGTCGGCGTCCTTGATCGGCAGGTCGAGCAGATCGCGCATCGCCTTGAACTCGTCCACCGTCAGCTTCTTCATCTGGTGGTTGGCGTTCTTCGACGCGAAGCCCTCGCCGAGCGTGAAGCCCTTGACGGTCTGCGCGAGGATCACGGTCGGCGCGCCCTTGTGCTCCAGGGCGGCCTTGTACGCGGCGTACACCTTGCGCGGCTCGTGGCCACCGCGGGAGAGGTGGAAGCACTCGAGGATCTTGTCGTCGCTCAGCAGCTTCGCCATCTCGGCGAGCGCCGGGTCCTTTCCGAAGAAGTCCTCGCGGATGTAGGCGGCCCCGCGGGTCTGGTACGTCTGCACCTGGGCGTCCGGGACCTCGCGCAGCCGGCGCACCAGGGCGCCGGTGGTGTCGAGCCGGAAGAGCTCGTCCCAGGCGTTGCCCCACAGGCTCTTGACGACGTTCCAGCCGGCGCCGCGGAACTGGGCCTCCAGCTCCTGCACGATCTTGAAGTTGGCGCGCACCGGACCGTCGAGGCGCTGCAGGTTGCAGTTGATGACGAAGGTCAGGTTGTCCAGGCCCTCGCGGGAGGCCAGCGCGAGCGCCGCCGTCGACTCGGGCTCGTCCATCTCGCCGTCGCCGAGGAACGCCCACACATGCGAAGCGGAGACGTCCTTGATGCCGCGGTTGGTGAGGTAGCGGTTGAAGCGCGCCTGGTAGATCGCGGAGAGCGGGCCCAGACCCATGGACACCGTCGGGAACTCCCACAGCCAGGGCAGGCGCCGCGGGTGCGGGTAGGAGGGCAGGCCGTTGCCGCCGGCCTCCTGACGGAAGTTGTCCAGGTGCTGCTCGGTCAGCCGGCCGTCGAGGAAGGCACGGGCGTAGATGCCGGGGGAGGCGTGGCCCTGGATGTACAGCTGGTCGCCGGAGCCGTCCCCCTCCTTGCCCTGGAAGAAGTGGTTGAAGCCGGTCTCGTAGAGCCAGGCGGCCGAGGCGAAGGTGGCGATGTGGCCGCCGACGCCGTGCTTCGAGCCGCGGGTCACCATCGCGGCCGCGTTCCAGCGGTTCCACGCGGTGATCCGGCGCTCCATCTCCTCGTCACCGGGAATGGCCGGCTCGGCGGAGGTGGGGATGCTGTTGACGTAGTCCGTCTCCAGCAGCTTCGGCAGCGCGAGACCGGAGCCCTCGGCCCGCTCCAGTGTGCGGCGCATCAGGTACGCGGCACGATGCGGCCCGGCCGCCTGGGTGACGGCGTCCAGGGAGGCCTGCCACTCGGCGGTCTCCTCGGGGTCGCGGTCCGGGAGCTGGTCGAGCTCGCTCGGCTGGATGCGGTCGGGGTCGGTCATGTCGCCGCCTTCCGTAGTCGAAGGGGGATCCCTCACAGGTGGGGGTTCGGGGGTGCCCTTGGTGTCTTTGGCAGGACAGGGCGGGTGGGGCTCCGGTGGAAGCCCGACGAAGACTGTAAGCCCCCGATCGATGATCGATCAAAGGGAACCCCGGGAAATTACGGCTCACGAGGCAAAGTAGGCACAGGGTGCCGCAACGGTGGGCACCCAGTGCCTTGTTTTCCCAGGTCGGCCCTACCATCTGAGCGCCCATCGCACACATGAGCGGGTGCTTGTTCCCGGGTGGGACGGGTCGGGGCGGACGGCGCGGGACGGGGGTGGCGGCTGAGGACCGGGCGCGGGTCGCCGCGGGGCGCCGGGAGGTACGGCAGTGCCGGCCGCAGCATCGTGCCCGGCCGGTTCGAGGGGCGCAGGCCGCCGGGGCCGACGGCCCCGCTCGGCTCAGGCCCTCGGGGCGCACCCCAGCACGTGCTCCTTCACCAGCTCCGCGATCCGCGGATCACGGTTCCGGAACGCCTCGACCAGGGCCTCGTGCTCCTCGGCGTACGACTGCTGCCGCGTCCCCAGCCAGCGGATGGACAGCGCCGTGAACACCTCGATGCCCAGGCCCTCCCAGGTGTGCAGGAGCACGCTGTTGCCGGCCGCCCGGACCATCTCGCGGTGGAAGGCCACGGTGTGCCGGACCTGCGCCGTTCCGTCGGCGTTGCGGTCGGCCTCGTACAGGGCCGCCACATGCGGCTCCAGGGCCGAGCAGTCCTCGGCCAGCCGCTCGGCCGCGAGCTCCGCCGCGATGGCCTCCAGACCGGCGCGGACGGGGTAGCTCTCCTCCAGGTCGGCGGCGGAGAGATTCCGTACCCGTACGCCCTTGTTGGGCGCCGACTCGATCAGCCGCAGCGACTCCAGCTCGCGCAGCGCCTCCCGCACCGGCGTCTGGCTGACCTCCAGCTCGGTCGCGATCCGCCGCTCCACGATCCGCTCGCCCGGCTTCCAGCGCCCGCTCACGATCCCCTCCACGATGTGCTCGCGGATCTGCTCGCGCAGCGAGTGGACGACGGGCGCGGTGGTCATGAGGGCTCCTTCGACAGGGGCGACGGCCCCGAAAAGGCTTTGACGTCTAGACAATACGGCCGCGCCCCCGTGCGGAAGACTCCGGACGGGGGCGCTTTACGCAGGTGAGACGAGGCTTACACGCTCAGGGAGTGGTGTAGGACACGGTTTTCGCCGGACGGCCCGGACACGGCGGCGCCCCCGCCCGGAGTTCCGGACGGGGGCGCGCTGGTACGGGGGCGGGTCCGCCGCTCGTACGGGGGCGGCTTACAGCCCGAGGTCGACCTCGAACTCGCCGGCTTCCAGGATCGCCTTGACCGCGGTCAGGTAGCGGGCGGCGTCGGCGCCGTCCACCAGACGGTGGTCGTAGGACAGGGTCAGGTAGACCATGTCGCGGACGCCGATGACGGTGCCCTCGGCGGTCTCGATGACGGCCGGACGCTTCACCGTCGCACCGATGCCCAGGATGGCGACCTGGTTCGGCGGCACGATGATCGTGTCGAACAGGGCGCCGCGCGAGCCGGTGTTGGAGATGGTGAAGGTCGCGCCGGCGAGCTCGTCCGGGGTGATCTTGCTGGTCCGGACCTTGTTCGCCAGGTCGGCGGTGGCCTTCGAGATGCCCGCGATGTTCAGGTCGCCGGCGTTCTTGATGACCGGGGTCATCAGACCCTTCTCGGAGTCCACGGCGATGCCGACGTTCTCCGAGTCGAAGTACGTGATGGTGCCCTCGTCCTCGTTGATCCGCGCGTTGATGACCGGGTGGGCCTTCAGCGCCTGCGCGGCGGCCTTCACGAAGAACGGCATCGGGGACAGCTTGACGCCCTCACGGGCGGCGAAGCCGTCCTTGGCCCGGGCGCGCAGCTTCATCAGCTTGGTGATGTCGACCTCGATGACCGAGGACAGCTGGGCCTGGGTGTGCAGCGCCTTCATCATGTTGTCGCCGATGACCTTGCGCATGCGGGTCATCTTGACGGTCTGACCGCGCAGCGGGGACACCTCGAGCGCCGGGGCCTTGGCGGCGGCCGGGGCAGCGGCGGCCGGAGCCGGGGCGGCCTTGCGGGCCTCGGCGGCGGCGATGACGTCCTGCTTGCGGATGCGGCCGCCGACACCGGTGCCCTTGACCGTGGACAGGTCCACGTCGTTCTCGGCGGCGAGCTTGCGCACCAGCGGGGTCACGTACGCGCCCTCGTCGACCGGCGCGGCGGGCGCGGCCTTGGCGGCGGGTGCCGGAGCGGCAGCCGGGGCCGGAGCCGGAGCCGGAGCCGGGGCAGCGGCGGGGGCCGGAGCCGGAGCCGGGGCGGGGGCCGGGGCAGCGGCGGGAGCCGGGGCCGGGGCAGCGGCCGGGGCCGGAGCGGCGGGCGCCGGGGCGGCGGCAGGGGCGGCACCCGGGGCACCGATGACGGCGAGCTTCGCGCCGACCTCGGCGGTCTCGTCCTCGCCGACCACGATCTCGAGCAGCACGCCGGAGGTGGGCGCCGGGATCTCGGTGTCGACCTTGTCGGTGGAGACCTCGAGCAGCGGCTCGTCGGCCTCGACGGACTCGCCGACCTCCTTCAGCCAGCGGGTGACGGTGCCCTCGGTGACGCTCTCGCCGAGCGCCGGGAGGACCACGTCGGTGCCGGTGGCGCCACCGGCCGGGGCGGCCTCGGCGGCCGGCGCCGGGGCAGCGGCCGGAGCCGGCGCGGCCTCGGCCGCGGGGGCCGGAGCGGCGGCCGGAGCCGGGGCGGCCTCGGCGGCGGGGGCCGGGGCAGCGGCGGGGGCACCGGAGCCGTCGTCGATGACGGCCAGCTCGGCGCCGACCTCGACGGTCTCGTCCTCGGCGACCTTGATGGAGGCCAGGACACCGGAGGCGGGGGAGGGGATCTCGGTGTCGACCTTGTCGGTGGAGACCTCGAGCAGCGGCTCGTCGGCCTCGACGCGCTCGCCCTCGGCCTTCAGCCAGCGCGTGACAGTGCCCTCGGTGACGCTCTCGCCGAGCGCCGGAAGGGTTACGGAAACCGCCATGGTTTCAGTTGCTCCTTACGAATGTGCACTTGCGGAAAGTGCGGAAGTCTGTGGTCGTCGTCGCGCCCGAAAACACGACCGGGGGTCAGTCGTGAGCGTGCAGGGGCTTGCCCGCGAGCGCCAGGTGGGCCTCGCCGAGCGCCTCGTTCTGCGTCGGGTGGGCGTGGATGAGCTGGGCGACCTCGGCGGGCAGCGCCTCCCAGTTGTAGATCAGCTGGGCCTCGCCGACCTGCTCGCCCATGCGGTCGCCGACCATGTGGACGCCGACCACGGCACCGTCCTTGACCTGGACGAGCTTGATCTCGCCCGCGGTCTTCAGGATCTTGCTCTTGCCGTTGCCCGCAAGGTTGTACTTCAGAGCGACGACCTTGTCCGCGCCGTAGATCTCCTTGGCCTTGGCCTCGGTGATGCCGACGGAGGCGACCTCCGGGTGGCAGTACGTCACCCGCGGCACACCGTCGTAGTCGACCGGCACGGGCTTCAGCCCGGCCAGACGCTCCGCCACCAGGATGCCCTCCGCGAAGCCGACGTGCGCGAGCTGCAGCGTCGGGACGAGGTCACCGACGGCCGAGATGGTCGGCACGTTGGTCTGCATGTACTCGTCGACCAGGACGTAGCCGCGGTCCATCGCGACGCCCTGCTCCTCGTAACCGAGACCGGCCGAGACCGGGCCGCGGCCGATGGCGACGAGCAGCACCTCCGCCTCGAAGGTCTTGCCGTCGGCCAGCGTGACCCGCACACCGGTCTCCGTGTACTCGGCCTTCTCGAAGAAGGTGCCGAGGTTGAACTTGATCCCGCGCTTGCGGAAGGCACGCTCGAGGAGCTTCGAGCTGTTCTCGTCCTCGACCGGCACGAGGTGCTTCAGGCCCTCGACGACCGTGACGTCCGTACCGAAGGACTTCCACGCCGAGGCGAACTCGACGCCGATGACACCGCCGCCGAGGATGATCGCGGACTGCGGGACGCGGTCCAGCTGGAGCGCGTGGTCCGAGGAGATGATGCGGTTGCCGTCGATCTCCAGGCCCGGCAGCGACTTCGGCACGGAGCCGGTCGCCAGCAGGATGTGGCGGCCCTGGATGCGCTGGCCGTTCACGTCGACGGACGTCGCGGAGGACAGACGGCCCTCGCCCTCGATGTACGTCACCTTGCGAGAGGCGACGAGACCCTGCAGACCCTTGTACAGGCCCGTGATGACCTCGTCCTTGTACTTGTGGACGGCCTTGATGTCGATGCCCTCGAAGGAGGCCTTCACACCGAACTGCTCGGCCTCGCGCGCCTGGTCGGCGATCTCGCCGGCGTGCAGCAGCGCCTTCGTGGGGATGCAACCGCGGTGCAGGCAGGTGCCGCCGACCTTGTCCTTCTCGATCAGGGCGACGTCCAGGCCCAGCTGAGCTCCGCGCAGGGCCGCGGCGTAACCGCCGCTACCGCCGCCGAGGATCACTAGGTCGAAAACGGTGCTGGCGTCGTTCGCCACGTCACGTCCTCCATGCATGTGCGCCGTACGCCGGTCGTCCATGACCGGGCGGCGGCTGGTGTCCGGCCGCTCTATGTTCGGCCCTGTGGTGGGGGCCCTGTCCTGCCGAGAACCCATCTTCGCACTTGTCACCGGGCGGCGGGACGCCGGGCCGGTGTGTGAGACGTCGCACTCGACGGATTTCGTCGTCCCGCCGTCCGTGGCGAGGTGCGTTCCCCGAGACGGCGGCCTTGTGTTCATCGACAGCGAACGGCCCCGGAACGCGGCGCGTCCCGGGGCCGTGTGCGGCAGAGCCTCAGCCCAGGTCGCCCGCGGCGGTGCGCTCGGCGAGCCGGACCAGGGTGCGGACCGCGGAGCCGGTGCCGCCCTTGGGGGTGTACCCGAAGGGGGCCTGCTCGTTGAAGGCCGGGCCCGCGATGTCCAGGTGCGCCCAGGTGATGCCGTCGCCCACGAACTCCTGGAGGAAGAGACCGGCGACCAGGCCGCCGCCCATGCGCTCGCCCATGTTCGCGATGTCCGCGGTCGGCGAGTCCATGCCCTTCTTCAGGTGGTCCGGCAGCGGCATCGGCCAGGACGGCTCGCCGGCCTCTTCGGCGATCTCGTGCACGGAGGTGCGGAAGGCGTCGTCGTTCGCCATGACGCCGAAGGTGCGGGAGCCGAGTGCGAGCACCATCGCGCCGGTCAGCGTCGCCACGTCGATGATCGCGTCCGGCTTCTCCTCCGACGCCTTGGTGATCGCGTCGGCCAGCACGAGCCGGCCCTCGGCGTCGGTGTTCAGCACCTCGACGGTCTTGCCGCTGTACATGCGCAGCACGTCGCCGGGGCGGGTCGCGGAGCCGGACGGCATGTTCTCGGCGAGCGCGAGCCAGCCGGTCACATTGACCTCGAGGCCCAGGCGGGCAGCGGCGACGACCGCGGCGAACACGGCGGCGGCGCCCGCCATGTCGCACTTCATCGTCTCGTTGTGACCCGCCGGCTTCAGCGAGATGCCGCCCGAGTCGTAGGTGATGCCCTTGCCGACGAACGCCAGGTGCTTGGACGCCTTGGGGTGCGTGTACGCGAGCTTGACGAGCCGCGGACCGGCGGCCGAGCCGGCGCCGACACCGAGGATGCCGCCGTAGCCGCCCTTGTCCAGCGCCTTCTCGTCGAGGACCTGGACCTTGAGGCCGTTCTCCTTGGCGGCGGCCGTCGCGACGGCCGCGAAGGACTCCGGGTTGAGGTCGTTCGGCGGGGTGTTGACGAGGTCCCGGGCGCGGTTCAGCTCCTCGGCGACGGCGGTGGCACGCTCGACGGCGGCCTTGTACGCCTTGTCGCGGGGCTTGCCACCGAGCAGCGCCACCTCGGCGAGCGGCGCCTTGCCGTTCTTTCCGTTGTCCTTGTAGGCGCCGAAGACGTACGCGCCCAGCAGGGCGCCCTCGGCGACTGCGCCCGCGTCCCCGGAGTCGAGCAGCGGCAGCGCGAACGCGGCCTTCTTCGAACCGGCGAGGGCGCGGGAGGCGGTGCCCGCCGCCTGGCGCAGCGCCTCGGCGGCGTATTCCTCGTCCTTCTCGGGGACCGCGCCGAGCCCGACCGCCAGCACGACCGGGGCCTTGAAGCCGGCGGGTGAGGGCAGCTTGGTCACCTCGCCCTCGGCCCCGGAGGCGCCGAGGGTCTCCAGGACGGAGGCGAGCTTGCCGTCGTACGCCTCGTCCACGGCCTCGGCGCCGGGCGCGACGACGGGGCCCTTGGCGCCCTTCGCGACACCGACGACGATCGCGTCGGCGCGCAGGCTGTGCGCCGCGGCGGTGCTGAGAGTCAGAGCAGTCACGGTGGTGAAATCTCGCTTCCCTTGAGTTCCATGGCCGAGAGGGGTGGGTCGGCCGGCCCGACGGCAGCCTAGATCGGGCCGGGGGTGTACTGAGAAGGAGCCTACGCTCCGTTATGCCCTGAGGCGCCGGTAGGTGCGTTCCGGGCGCCCGACTTTGCGGTGCCCGCCCGCCGAGGGTGCGGCGATCGCGCGTCAGGCGCCGGTCGCCAGGACCACGAGGGCCGCCGTCGCGGCGGTCTCGGCGAGGCCGCCGAACACATCGCCGGTCACCCCGCCGAAGCGCCGGACGCAGTGCCGCAGCAGCGCCTCGGCCGCTGCGCAGGCCGCGACGACGGCCGCGGCACAGCGGACGGCGTCGGCCGCGGTGTCCGTCCCGGCGAGCGCACCCGCCGCCGCGGCGGAGCAGATCACGCCGACGGCCACGAGCAGCGCGGCCCGCGCCGGCACCGTCTCGGCGACGGCGGCGCCCAGGCCCTCGGGGCGGGCCGCGGGGACGCCGGTGCGGGCCGCCCCCGTCAGGGCGAGCCGGGCGGCCGTCGCCGAGACCGCCGCGGCGACGGCGCCGCGGGCCCAGGAGGTCTCGTACAGCGGGGCCAGGGCGGCCACTTGGGCGAGGAGGACCAGGACGAGGGTGATGACGCCGAAGGGGCCGATGTCGGACTGCTTCATGATGCGCAGGGCGTCATCCGCGGGTCTGCCGCTGCCGAGGCCGTCCGCCGTGTCGGCGAGGCCGTCGAGGTGCAGCCCCCGGGTGAGGACGGCCGGGACGGCGACCGTCGCCACCGCCGCGAGGAGGGGGCCCGTGCCCAGGAACAGCAGCGCGGTTCCCGCGGCGGCGGCCGCGAGGCCGACCACCGCCCCGGCCACCGGGGCGCAGAGCATGCCGCCGCGCGCTGCCGCGCGGTCCCAGCGGTGGACCTTCACCGGGAGCACCGTGAGGGTGCCGAAGGCGAAGCGGAGGCCGTGGAGGGAGGGAGCTCGGGACACCGCGGCAGGGTACCCGGCGGTGCAGCCGGTCGTTCGGGCCGCCTGCACGCCTGCACGCCTGCACGCCTGCACGCCTGCACGCCTGCACGCCTGCACGCACGGCGTGCGGCGGGACGCGTGCGCCGGGCGGAACCAGCGGAGCGGTAGCGAAAAGCCTGAATCCCACTAAGTTACGCATATGGGGCACTGGTGGTACCGGAACATCGTCGAGCCGGGGAAGCTGCCCCTGCTGCTCGCGCTGCTCTCCTTCGTCGTCACCTTCGTCGTCACCCGTGTCATCACCCGGCTCATCCGCGCCGGAAGGGGGCCCTTCGGGAACGTGAAGGCCGGGGGGCTGCACATCCACCACGTCGTACCGGGGGTCGTGCTCACCGTGGTCGGGGGGTTCGGTGCCGTGGCGAGCGGCGCCGCGGGGTTCGGGGCGCTGCTGTCCGCCGTGCTCTTCGGGATCGGGGCCGGGCTGGTGCTGGACGAGTTCGCGCTGATCCTGCACCTGGACGACGTGTACTGGACGGAGGAGGGCCGCAAGAGTGTCGAGGTGGTCGTGCTGACCGCGGCGCTGGTGCTGCTGCTGCTCGGGGGCTTCGTTCCGTTCGGCGTGAACGACCTGACGGCCGATGAGATGCAGGACCGGGCCGTCGTGGTGCTGAACATCGCCGTGAACTTCGCCTTCTCGCTGGTCGCCCTCGTCAAGGGCAAGCTCAGACTGGCGGTGATCGGCGCGATCGTGCCGTTCGTGGCCTTCTTCGCCGCGGTCCGGCTGGCCCGTCCCCACTCGGTGTGGGCGCGCAGGTTCTACCGGAACCGTCCGCGCGCCCGGGCCCGGGCGCAGCTGCGGGCGTACCACCACGACCGCCGCTGGTCGGGCCCGAGCCGCCGGATTCAGGACTGGATCGGGGGCAAGCCGGACCCGCTGCCGACCCGGTCGACGGACCGGCGCTGACGTACCGCCGTGACGCCGTACAGGGTGAGGACCCCGGCGATCGCGGCCAGGTGCTCCTTGCCGGCCAGGTTCGGCTTGCACAGGGCCTCGACCGCCATGGCGGAGGCCACGAGGGACGCCGTGACGTAGGCGCGGTTGCGCACGGCGACGTACACCGCGAGGCCGACCACCGCCGCCGAGGGGCCCGCGTCGACGACGCGCGCCTGGGTGCCGGGCAGCCCGACGACGCTGTCCGGGCCGATCGCGATGGCGACGCGTGCGTACAGAGTGCCGCACAGGGTCGCGAGATAGGCGATGGAGAGGGTGTGCCGCCAGCCCAGGAAGATCTCGGCGATGCCGAACACGAGCAGTATCTGCACCAGCGCGCCCCACACCGGCAGGTCCAGGGCGGGGACGAAGACCGAGAGCGGGGTGCGCAGCAGGGCGTGGGGGAGCGGGTCGGCGGCGCGCGGAGCGCCGAGCTCCTGGATCACGGGGTAGCCCCACGGCCGGTTCTGCACGTACTGGAGCAGCGCCGTGAGGCAGACCGCGCAGAGGGTTAAGGGGATCGCCCGCCACCCCCGCGCCGTGAGGACGTCCCTCGCGGTCTCCCACAAGGGTCTCCACTCGGCGCGTGCGAGGCGGGCGACGGATTTCATTCCGGAGGCTCCAGGGGGGTGCGTCGGGACTGCAGGTGGGTGCGGTGCAGCCACTTGGGCAGTCCCGGCGCCTCCAGGAACCCCTCGGCGCGGCCGGACGCGATCCCGATGCGCAGCAGGTCCGCGCTCTTCTCGAAGAGCAGGAAGCGCGGCTCCCAGATGGGCCGGTACTTCGCGTTGGCGCGGTACAGGGACTCGATCTGCCACCAGCGGGAGAAGAAGCTCAGCAGCGAGCGCCAGGCGCGGAGCACCGGGCCCGCGCCGAGGCGCGAGCCACGTTCGAAGACGGAACGGAACATCGCAAAGTTGAGCGAAACCTGAGTGATCCCGATCTCTCCGGATCGCTGCAGAAGTTCGATGACCATGAACTCCATCAGGCCGTTCTCGGAGTCCCGGTCGCGTCGCATCAGGTCCAGCGAGAGGCCATGCGGGCCCCACGGCACGAAGGACAGCAGGGCCCGCAACTCGCCCTGTGCGTCCGTGCACTCCAGCATCACGCACTGGCCGTCGGCGGGGTCGCCGAGCCGGCCCAGTGCCATCGAGAAGCCGCGCTCCGTCGCCCCGTCCCGCCAGTCGTCCGCGCGCGCCAGCAGTACGTCCATCTCGGCGGCCGGGATGTCCGCGTGGCGCCGGATCCGCACCTGGTAACCGGCTCTCCTGACCCGGTTGTAGGCCTGCCGGACGGTCCGCATCGCACGGCCCTCCAGCGTGAACTCGGCGGTTTCGACGATCGCTTCGTCGCCCAGCTCCAGTGCGTCGAGGCCGTGCCGGGCGTAGATGGTGCCCGCCTCCTCGCCCGCGCCCATCACCGCCGGGATCCAGCCGTGCTCGCGCGCCTCGGCGAGCCAGGGACCGATGGCGCCGGGCCAGGCCTCCGGGTCGCCGATCGGGTCGCCGGAGGCGAGCGAGACCCCGCCGACGACGCGGTAGGCGACCGCGGCCTTGCCGGTCGGCGACCACACCACGCTCTTCTCGCGGCGCAGCGCGAAGTAGCCGAGCGAGTCCCGTTCGCCGTGCCGGTCCAGCAGCTCCCGCAGCCGTTCCTCGTCGTCCTCCGTCAGCGGGTCCACGGCCCGCCGGGAGCGGAAGGCTGCGTACAGCACGGCGAGCAGCAGCACGGTGCTGATGACGTTGATGGTGACGTCGACCCAGTTCGGCGTGGCGATACCGGAGTAGTGCGAGTCGTCGGCGGCTACCGAGATCAGCCGCAGGGTGCCGTAGCGCCAGCGCTCCATGAAGGTCGAGCTGGTCCCGGCCGGGGGATGGTTGGTGACGGTGACCAGCAGTCCGGCCAGCAGGGACGACATGAGCAGTCCGCCGGCCGCGACGGCCGAGGCCAGCTTCGGGTTGGAGCGGTCGCCCTTCGCGTAGAACTCCCGCCGGCCGCCCCACAGTGCCCCGACGAACGCGGCGGTCAGGACGAGCGAGATCCAGTTCTGCGCGTACCGCCGGATCTCCGGGAAGCACATCGCGAAGGCGAACAGCAGCAGGAAGAGCCCGCTGAGCACCGTGTTGAGGATCCATGCGGCCCGCTTGCGGCGGCGCATCGTGATCGCCAGGAACATCGTGAACACGCCCGAGGCGAAGCCCGCGGTCAGCAGGTACGGAGTGAAGAAGTTCTCCGTGTTGTGCCGCCGCAGATCCTGGCCGAGCGAAACCCACACGGCGCTCAGCAGGTTGACGAACGTGACGGCCCGCAGATACCACACGGCAAAAGCGGCACATCGCCGCGATGCGGTACCGCCGGGTCGACGTACCGGGCCTTCCCGGTCGGTCTCGACCCGTCGTACCGGGTCCCGTTCCACCACCACCTGGACGTCTCCCATGAAAAGCGATCATATGGGGCATTGAGGGGCGCCAACGGGAGCCTGATCGTCCAGGGTTCCCTGTCACTGCTGTGACGGCGCCCGGCCCCGGTGCCCACGGTGGACGCCGGAGCCGGTGTCGGTCAGCGGTCCAGCACCGGTGCCTCCGGCAGCTCTGCGGCCAGCGCCGCCGCGGCCTGCACCGTCGGCAGGGCCAGCAGCGCGCCGACGCCCTCGCCCACAGTGACGCCGTGGTCGAGCAACGGGTTGAGTGCCATCCGGTCCAGTGCCTTCGCCTGCGCGGGCTCCCCGCTGCCGTGGCCCGCGAGCCACCAGTCCGGCGCCCGGAACGCGATCCGCTGTCCCACCAGCGCGCACGCCGCCGACACGACACCGTCCAGGATCACCGGCGTCTTGCGCACCGCGCACTGCAGAAGGAAGCCGGTGATCGCCGCCAGGTCGGCGCCACCCACGGTGGCCAGCAGCTGGAGCTGGTCGCCCAGGACCGGCCGGGCCCGTCGCAGGGCGTCCCGCACGGCCGCGCACTTGCGCATCCACGCGAGGTCGTCGATCGCCTGCCCGCCCCGGCCGGTCACCACCGACGCGTCGGTGCCGCACAGCGCGGCGACGAGCGTCGCCGCGGGCGTCGTGCCGCCGACGCTCACATCGCCGAGCACCACCAGGTCCGTACCCGCGTCGGCCTCCTCGTCGGCGACCGCCACGCCCGCACGGAAGGCCGCCTCCGCCTCCTCCGGCGTCAGCGCGTCCTCGGTGTCGATACGTCCCGAGCCGCGCCGCACCCGGTGGCGCACCACCTCCGCGGGCAGTTCGTCCGGGTCGCAGTCGAGCGCCATGTCGACCACCCGTACGGGCACGCCGAGCCGCCGTGCCAGCACCGAGACCGGGCTCGCGCCCTCCAGCACCGCGCGCACCAGCGTGGCGGCGCCGCCCGCCGGACGTGCGGAGACGCCCAGCTCCGCGATGCCGTGGTCGCCCGCGAACAGCACCACCCGCGGCCGCTCGACCGGCCGGACCGGCACGGCGCCCTGCGCCGCGGACAGCCACTCGCCCAGTTCGTCGAGGCGGCCCAGTGAGCCGGGAGGCACGACCAGCCGCTCCCGCCGCTCCTCGGCGTCGCGGCGCACCCCGCCGTCGGGCCGCTCGATCAGGTCGGTGAAGTCGTCGACATTGAAGGCGCTCATCTGCCGAACAGTACCGGGGAGTTCCGGCCCCGGCGGCGCGCGTCCCCGGCCCCCGCCGGAGCGCCACGCGGCCCATCGACCCGGGAACGTGATTGATCACGTTGCGGTGATCACCTACGTTCCGCTTTGCACCGGATTGTCACAAAACCCCGGACCACGGAGCCCCCGCCATGCCACCCACCCAGCAGGACGTCGCGGAACGCCGCCCCGGCTATCTGGCCGAGCTCGCCCGGGGCACCGACCGGTTCCACGGGCCACGCCGCACGGACTGCCCGTGGTGCGGATCGGCGCGGCTGCACACCCGCCTGCGCACCACCGATCTGGTGCAGCGCAAACCGGGCACCTTCGTGCTCGACCGGTGCCGCGACTGCGCACACGTCTTCCAGAACCCGCCGCTGACCGACCAGGGCCGCGACTTCTACCACCGGGACCTCCGCGGCGGCATCGGCCCCGAGGCCGCCGTGAAGCTCTTGGGCGCCCGCGACAGCGCCCGGCGCCACCGCGCCGCCGCCCTCGCCATGCTGCCGCACGGCGAACCCGAGAGCTGGCTCGACGTCGGCACCGGCTACGCGCACTTCCCCGCGGCGGCCAAGGACGTGCACCCGTACACCGCCTTCGACGGCCTCGACACCAGCGCCGTGGTCGAGGACGCCGTCGGGCTCGGCCGGATCGAGGAGGGCCATCGCGGCACCCTCACCGGCCTGGCGCCCGAGCTCGCAGGCCGCTACGACGTCCTGAGCATGTTCCACCGCCTGGAGCAGGGGCCCGACCCGCGCGCCGAACTCGCCGCGGCCCGCACCGTGCTGCGCCCCGGCGGTCATCTGCTCGTCGAGTCGGCCGACCCCGCGTGCCGCTGGGCGCCGCTGCTCGGCGGCTGGTGGCTGTCCTGGTTCCAGCCGCAGCACCTGCACCTGATCCCGCTCGACAACCTGTGCAGCGCCCTGCGGGAGCTCGGCTTCGAGGTCGTCGCCACCGGCCGCCGCGAGGCCCATGTGCCCGTCGACCTCGCCGCCGCGCTCACCCTCGCCCTCGGCCGCGGACTGCCCGCGCCCGACGCCCCGTGGCGCGTCCGGCCGCCGTCCGGCCTCCAGCGCACGGCCCGTGCGGCGTTCTCCCGGGCCGGGGCCCCCTTCATCGGCGCCGCCCGCGCCGCCGACCGGCTCCTGGCCCCGCTCGCGACCCGCACCGGCTTCGCCAACGCGTACCGGGTGATCGCCCGCCGGGCACCCTGAAGGTGCCCCCGGGCGGACGCCCCACGGAACATGCCGGGCCCGCGCCCCTAACCCTTGAGCGTCACCGCCTGCCCCGCGACGATCAGCAGGACATGCTCGCACTCGGCCGCGAACGCCGCGTTCAGCCGGCCGAGTTCGTCGCGATAGCGGCGGCCCGACGCGGTCGTCGGAACGATCCCCGAGCCGACCTCGTTCGACACGGCGACCAGGGTGCGACGCGTCGCGCGCACCGCGTCCGTCAGCTCGGCGACCCGGCGCCGCAGTTCACGCTCGCCGCCGCCCGCCCATTCGGCGTCGTCCCACGCGTTCACGGCGTCCATCACATACGTCAGCCACAGCGACAGACAGTCGATGAGCAGCGGCGGCCCGTCCGTACCGAGCAGCGGCACCAGGTCGCAGGTCTCCTCCGTGTGCCATGAGCCCGGCCGGCGGTCACGGTGCGCGGCTATCCGGGCCGCCCACTCGGTGTCCCCGTTGCGGGACCCGCCCGTCGCCACGTACACCACGTCCGGATTCGACTCCAGGCGCCGCTCGGCCTCCACCGACTTGCCGGAACGCGCGCCGCCGAGCACCAGGGTGCGGCGCGGCACGTCCGGAACGTCCCCGAACGCGCCCACGCTCAGCGTCGTACCGTCCGGCACCGCCCGCGCCCCCGCCGCCGCCAGCCGCCGCCGCAACTCCGGCCCCGGCGGCACGTCGTGGTCCAGATGGACCGCGATCACATCCGTCGTCGGGCCGACGGCCCCGGCCGCCCGCAGCCGCGCCAGCGCGTCCGGCCGCCCCACGACGTCGCACAGCACCGTGTCGTACGTCGTGCCCTCGGCGAGCCCCGACGACGAACCGGCCGGCGGCAGATACAGCACCCGCTGCCCCGACGGCCCCGTCACCTCGTACCCCGTGCCCGGCGAGTCCAGCGCCACCGCCAGCACCCGGTGGCCCGTCGGCAGCGCCAGCTCCGCGCCGTCCGGCACCCGCGCGGGCGTCGGCAGACCCGCCGGCACCTCCAGCGCCGGGCCGTCGTGCGGATGCGAGAGCAGCACCTGCGTCACACCGCTCAGCGAGTGCCCCGCGCGGGCGGCCGCGAACGCCGCCCCGGGGGTCAGGTCGAGCAGCAGCGCGTCGTCCACCAGGACGGAGGTCGCGGCGCGGGCGTTGCCGCCGAGGGCCAGGGCGCACGCGGCGCAGGGGCAGCCGGGTCGGGGAAGGCCCTCGGGGGCCCCGGTGCCGAGCAGTGTCAGTTCCACGGGAAGATCCTCCCGCGCCGCCGGGACGGCTGCGCGTCCGGCTACGCTTCATGCGGCACTGATCGACCCTCGGGAGGCTGACATGGCGTTGTGGACGTGGCGGTTCGAGAACTCCGACGGGACGGAGGTCCAGCCGGCGGTGCAGCCCGAGGAGTTCACGACCCAGGGGGATGCCGAGTCCTGGATCGGCGAGCACTGGAAGGAGCTCGCCGAAGGCGGCGCCGACCAGGTGCGGCTCTTCGAGGACAACACCGAGATCTACGGGCCGATGAGCCTCCACGCCGAGGACGCCCAGGCGTAGGGCCCGCCCGGGGCTCCCCGGCTCTGTCCGCCCCGGTTCCGGGACGGGCAGGGCCGGGCGGACTAGACCGCCCCCAGGGTGACGTCCACCTTCGTCTCGCTCCCGCCCCTCCGGTACGTCACCCCCACCTTCTGCCCCGGCCTGTCGGATGCGAGGCCCTCGGAGAGGGCGGTCATCGTGGTCACCGGATCGTCCCCGAGCCCGACGATGGTGTCCCCGGGCCTGATGCCCACCCGGTCCGCCGCCCCGTCACGCTTCACCTCCACCACGGCGACCCCGGCCGGCCGGTAGTCGTCGCCGAGGACCGTCCGCCCGGTGATGCCGAGCGCGGCACGCCCGGAGTCGGTGACCTTCCCGGTCCGTACGACCTGGTCGGCGACCGTCTTCACCATGGACGCCGGGATCGCGAACCCGACACCGGGCGCCGGCCCGTCACCGAGCGCGGGATCGGTCGCGGCGAGCGTGGGGATCCCGACGACCTCCCCGTCGAGGTTGACCAGCGCACCCCCGCTGTTGCCGGGGTTGATCGGCGCCGAGGTCTGCACCACGTTCCCCAGCGTCGTGCCCTGACCCCCGCTCGTGCGCTCCTCGCTGACGGTCCGCCCGGTCGCCGACACGATGCCCTGCGTGACGCTGGACGACAGCCCCAGCGGCGACCCCATCGCGAGCACGATGTGCCCGACCTCGACCTTCGACGAGTCGGCGAACGTCGCGGGCCTCAGCCCCGACGGCACGCTGTCCAGCCGGACCACCGCAAGATCCTGGTCCGGGTACGCGTACAGCAGATGCGCGCTCAGCGCCCGCTCGCTGCCGGCCGTGGTGACCTGGAACGACTTCCGGTCGCCGACCACGTGCGCGTTGGTCACGATGTCGCCCCGGTCGTCGAACACGACACCGGACCCCAGCGGTTTGGTCCCCTGGATCTGTACGACGGACGGCAGCACGCCCTCGACGACCCTCACGTAGTCGTCCTGAAGCTCCCGCGCGGCCAGGGGCACGGCCGCCTGAGTGCCCGGGTCCGCGTCCTCGGCGGAGGAGTACGCCGCGAGCCCGGAACAGCCACCGACCAGCGCCGCGATCCCGAGGACCGCGACCGGCGAGCGGAGCCACCGGGCCCCGCGGGCACGCATCCGTACGACGTCCATGCCTGGAGTGTCCCCGTGGGAGGGCCCGTCCGGCTCGCCATGGACCCCCGATGGGGTCAGCAGCGGCTCACCGCAGGGCCCGGCCGATGCGGTTCCGCGCCTCCCGGTGGGCCCGTGCGCTGCCCGGCCCCCGGAACCCCGCCCGGTCCGCGCGGCTCAGCCACGCACCCCGCACAGGTGCAGCAGCGCCGCCACCCCACGGTACGGATCCGTCCGCCCGGCCCGCTCCTCGGCGGCCAGCAGCGCGTCCGGGTCGTCGGGCAGCTCCGCGTCGTCGGACGCGGTGTCCGTGAAGACACGCACTCCGTACCAGGCGTGCAGCGGCGCCCCGATCCCGGCGAGCGTCGCGGTGAGCGCATCGCGGCGGTCGGCGCGCACGTCGAGGCCGAGACGGTTGGTGTAGGCGTCGGTGCCGAAGGCGGCGAGTGCGCCCGTCCAGTCCCCGGCGAGACCGGGCCGCATCGCGAGCGCGTCGGCGTTCCGCACCAGCAGCGACAGCAGCCCGCCGTGGTCCAGCATCCGCGCCAGCCCGGCGAGCAGCGCGTCCGGCTCCTCGACGTACATGAGGACGCCGTGGCACAGCACGACGTCGAAACTGCCCGGCAGGAAGTGGACGCCCGTGTCCCGGCCGTCCCCCTCGATCAGCCGCACCCGGCTGCGGATGCCCTCCGGCTCCTCGGCCAGCGCCTCACGCGCCACCGCGAGCATCCGGGCGTCCTGCTCCAGGCCCGTCACCTTGTGCCCGGCACGGGCCAGCCGCAGCGCCTGCGTGCCCTGTCCCATGCCGACGTCGAGCACCCGAAGCCGCTGCCCGACCGGGAAGCGGCCGGCTATCTGCTCATCGAGCTGGCGGGCGACCAGCTCCTGCCGTACGGCATTGCGCAGGCCACCGAGACCCTTCAGCCACGTGGCCGCACCCCCCGAGAACGACTCAGTGCTCAGGGCCGCTCTCCACGCTTGACCTGCGGCTTGGGCAGCCGGAGCCGGCGCATCTGGAGCGAGCGCATCAGGGCGTAGGGGATCGCGCCCTTCTTCGGGGTGTCCGGGAACTTCTCGGCCAGCCGCTTCCGGAGCCGGATCGCGACACCGATGGAGTCGAGGACGATCAGGACGATCACACCGAGCCAGAGCAGCAGCGCGATCTGCTGGAGCTGCGGCACCCGCACCATGCTCAGCACGAGGATGACGACCGCCAGCGGCAGGAAGAACTCGGCGACGCAGAAGCGGGAGTCGACGAAGTCGCGCGCGAACTTGCGCACCGGGCCCTTGTCCCGCGCGGGCAGATAGCGCTCGTCGCCGTTCGCCAGGGCCTGGCGCTGGCGCTCCAGCTGGACGCGGCGCTCCTCGCGCTGGCGCTTGGCTGCGTCCTTGCGCGTCATCGGCGTCTGGGCGACGCTGCGGCGCTGCGACTGGGCCTGGCTGCGCTTGGGGGTCGGACGGCCCTTGGGGGCCTGAGGGTCACGGGGCTGCGTGGAGTCGGTCACCGGCGCCTTGTCGGCCGGGGCCTTCTCATCCTTGGATCGGCTACGGAACACAAAAGCCAAGGGTACGGGGTGCCGGCGCATGGGCCCCAGCCCGGCGGGGAACGATCCGGCAACGCCGAGCGTCTGTAGGGAGGCACAGCGGACGCCGCCGAGGGTGCTTCCGGGAAATCCCGGGATGCTTTCTACTCCCCAGGCGGGAGCAGGGCCCGACGCAGTCGTTCTCGGGGAGGAGCCCATCCGGCCCCGAACAGTGCGGTAATGGTTACAGGGCCCGTAGGCTGGGTTCTGTTGCAGTTCTGGAGCTGGAGTCCGTCAGAAGGGGGCGCGCGAAGCCCATGAGCGGTGTCATGAAGCGTATGGGGATGATCTTCCGCGCGAAGGCGAACAAGGCCCTTGACCGGGCCGAGGACCCGCGCGAGACCCTCGATTACTCGTACCAGAAGCAGCTGGAGCTGCTGCAGAAGGTGCGCCGCGGTGTCGCCGACGTGGCGACCTCCCGCAAGCGCCTCGAACTGCAGCTGAACCAGCTCCAGGGTCAGTCGGCCAAGCTGGAGGACCAGGGCCGCAAGGCGCTCGCCCTGGGCCGCGAGGACCTGGCGCGCGAGGCGCTGTCCCGCCGCGCCGCGCTCCAGCAGCAGGTCACGGACCTGGAGACGCAGCACCAGACGCTGCAGGGCGAGGAGGAGAAGCTCACGCTCGCCGCCCAGCGTCTGCAGGCCAAGGTCGACGCCTTCCGTACGAAGAAGGAGACCATCAAGGCCACGTACACCGCCGCCCAGGCGCAGACCCGCATCGGCGAGGCGTTCACCGGCATCTCCGAGGAGATGGGCGACGTCGGCCTCGCGATCCAGCGCGCCGAGGACAAGACCGCGCAGCTCCAGGCCCGCGCGGGCGCGATCGACGAGCTGCTCGCCTCTGGCGCCCTCGACGACCCCACCGGCATGGCGAAGGACGACATCACCGCGGAGCTGGACCGCATCTCGGGCGGTTCGGACGTGGAGCTGGAGCTCCAGCGCATGAAGGCCGAGCTGGCGGGCGGCTCCGCCCCCCAGGCCATCGAGGGCGGACAGGGCAACGGCCAGGCGCAGCAGCAGCAGGACACCCCCCGCTTCGACAAGCAGTAGGTCAGCCACCAGTCACCGCGGTCGCCCGACCGCACGGCCCGAGCCGTGGACCCACGCCGAGGAGGGCGTCATGATCGTACGGATCATGGGGGAGGGGCAGGTGGAGCTGGACGACGTCCACTTCACCGAGCTGAACAAGCTGGACGACGACCTGCTCGCCGAAATGGAGAGCGGCGACGGCCCCGGCTTCCGCCGTACGCTTCACGCGCTCCTCGACAAGGTCCGCGACCTCGGCACCCCCCTGCCGGACGACTCCCTGGAGCCGTCGGAGCTGATCCTGCCGTCCCCCGACGCGACACTCGACGAGGTCAGGGAGCTGCTGAGCGACGACGGTCTCATTCCGGGCTGACGCCGGCTTCCACCACGGCGGCTGTGGCCTCCGACCGGCCACAGCCCCGGGTGCCCCGGGGTCCGACGTTCAGCATGCACGGGAGACCCGCGTGAGCACCCTCACCGACATACGCCGCTGGCTCAGGTCCCACCCCCTGGCCATCGACGGCGCGCTCGCCGCCGGGGTACTTGCCGCCATGGTCGTCGGCTCCTTCGCCGACCCGCACGGCCCGAACGGGCCCACCTGGGGCACCCGCACGCCCGACGCCGCCAGCCTCACCCTCATGGTCCTCGGCGCCGCGGCGCTGGTCTTCCGCCGCCGCGCCCCGCTCGCGGTCCTCGCGGCGACGTCGGCCGTCTCCCTGGTGGAGCTCGTCACCGGCGAACCCCGTGCCCCCGTCGCGATGAGCGCGGTCGTCGCGCTCTTCACCGTCGCCGCCACCACCGACCGTCCCACGACCTGGCGGGTCGGTGTGCTCACCATGAGCGTGCTGACGGGCGCCGCGATGCTGGCGGGCCCGCTGCCCTGGTACGCGCAGGAGAACATCGGCATCTTCGCCTGGACCGGCATGGCCGCTGCCGCGGGCGACGCCGTCCGCAGCCGCCGCGCCTTCGTGGACGCCATCCGCGAGCGCGCCGAACGCGCCGAACGCACCCGCGAGGAGGAGGCTCGCCGCCGGGTGGCGGAGGAGCGGCTGCGCATCGCCCGTGATCTGCACGACGTGGTCGCCCACCACATCGCCCTGGTCAATGTGCAGGCGGGGGTGGCGGCGCACGTCATGGACAGGCGCCCCGACCAGGCCAAGGAGGCCCTCGCCCACGTCCGCGAGGCGAGCCGCTCCGCGCTGGAGGAACTCCGCGCCACCGTCGGCCTGCTGCGCCAGTCCGGCGACCCCGAGGCACCCACCGAGCCCGCCCCGGGCCTCGACCGCCTCGACGACCTGGTCGACACCTTCCGGCACGCCGGGCTGCCCGTCGAGGTCGCCCGCACCGGCCTCGGCGGCCCCGTGCCCGCGGCCGTCGACCTCGCCGCGTACCGGATCGTCCAGGAGGCCCTCACCAATGTGCAGAAGCATGCGGGCGACGGGGCCGCCGCGGAGGTCAGCATCGTGCGCGTGGGCACCGGCATCGAGGTCACGGTGCTCGACGACGGACGGGGGGCCGAGGGGGCACCGCACGACGGCGAGGCGGACGGCGGCGGGCACGGCCTCGTCGGCATGCGCGAACGCGCTGCCGCCCTCGGCGGCGGCTGCACCGCGGGCCCCCGGTACGGCGGCGGCTGGCGCGTCCATGCGATCCTGCCCCTCACGACCGGGACGCCCCAGGGCGCGGGAGAGACGGGGGACGAGGCGTGACGATCCGGGTGGTGCTCGCCGACGACCAGGCGCTGCTGCGCAGCGCGTTCCGGGTGCTGGTCGACTCCGAGCCCGACATGGAGGTCGTCGGGGAGGCGTCGGACGGCGCCGAGGCCGTGCGGGTCGCCCGGGCCGAGCGTGCCGACGTGGTCCTCATGGACATCCGTATGCCCGGCACCGACGGCCTCGCCGCGACCCGGCTGATCAGCGCCGACCCCGAACTGGCGCATGTGCACGTGGTCATGCTGACGACCTTCGAGGTCGACGAGTACGTGGTGCAGTCCCTGCGGGCCGGCGCCTCCGGATTCCTCGGCAAGGGCTCCGAGCCGGAGGAGCTGCTGAACGCGATCCGGGTCGCCGCTGCGGGTGACGCCCTGCTCTCCCCGGTCGCCACCAAGGGCCTGATCGCCACGTTCCTGGCCCAGGGCGGCGACGCGGACGCCGGCGACCCCGCACACACGGAGCGGCTCGACGCACTCACCGGCCGGGAACGCGAGGTGCTGGTCCAGGTCGCGGGAGGCCACTCCAACGACGAGATCGCCGAACGGCTCACCGTCAGCCCGCTCACCGTGAAGACCCACGTCAACCGCGCCATGGCCAAACTCGGGGCCCGCGACCGCGCCCAGCTCGTCGTCATCGCCTACGAATCGGGTCTGGTGCGCCCCCGGGCGCTGTGACGCCCGGCGGTTCCGCGACGTACGGACCCCGCGGTTCCATGCCCTACGGACCCCGCGGCGCCGTCACCGGGCCGGGATCCGCAAGCCCGCGAGGGCGTCCTGCGGGTCACGCCGGGCTCGCGGGGCCGGCAGTACGCCTCCTAGACCTCACGGTGTAGTGCGCGTACTCCGCCCGCAGTATGCCCCGTATAAGGAAATGGACCTGGGAGCGACGGATCGGGCTCCTTGCGTGAAGGAAGGTGTTAGGAGGGCGCATCCGTGTGCCCCGTCCTGCCGCGCACGCCACGGAAGAGAGACCGGTCACCCATGTCCTGGCTGTCGAAATTCAGCCTCGCGCAACGGGCCCTGATAGGGCTGATGTCGATCGTCGCGCTGCTCTTCGGAGCGATAGCGATTCCGCAGCTGAAGCAGCAGCTGCTGCCCACCATCGAGCTGCCCATGGTGTCCGTGCTGGCGCCGTACCAGGGTGCGTCCCCCGACGTGGTCGAGAAGCAGGTCGTCGAACCGCTCGAGAACACCATCGAGTCGGTCGACGGCATCACCGGCATCACCTCGAAGGCCAGCGAGGGCAACGCCGTCATCATGGCCCAGTTCGACTACGGCAACGGCTCCAAGCAGCTCGTCGCCGACGTCCAGCAGGCCGTGAACAGGGCCCGCGCCCAGCTCCCCGACGACGTGGATCCGCAGGTCATCGCCGGCTCCACGGACGACATGCCGACCGTGGTGCTCGCCGCGACCTCCGACAAGGACCAGCAGGCGCTCAAGGACCAGCTCGACCGGACCGTCGTCCCGGACCTGAAGGACATCGACGGCGTCGGCCGGGTCACGATCACCGGCGTCCGCGACCTCCAGGTGACGGTCACCCCGGACGACAGGAAGATGGCCCGGGCGGGCCTGACCTCGGCCGCCGTCGGGCAGGCGCTCCAGGCGGGCGGCGCGACCGTTCCGGCCGGCTCCTTCGACGAGGGGGGCAAGAACCGCACCGTCCAGGTGGGCGGCGGCTTCACCTCGCTCCAGCAGATCAAGGACCTGAGGATCGCCGCGGCCGGCGGCCAGGCCGGGCCCGCGGGCCGGACCGGCGCCCCCGAGCAGGGAGGCAGCAAGCCCGTACGCCTCGGCGACGTCGCCACCGTCGAGCAGCAGCCGTCCGCGGCGGACTCCATCACCCGGACCAACGGCAGGCCCAGTCTCGCCGTGATGGTCACCATGGACCACGACGGCAGTGCGGTCGCGATCTCGGACGCGGTCAAGGACAAGCTTCCCGAGCTCCGCAAGGACCTCGGCGCCGGCGGCACGCTCACCGTCGTCAGTGACCAGGGCCCCGCGGTCTCCAAGTCCATCGACGGTCTGACCACCGAGGGCGCGCTCGGCCTGCTCTTCGCGGTCATCGTGATCCTGGTCTTCCTGGCCTCGCTGCGCTCCACCCTCGTGACCGCGGTCTCCATCCCGCTGTCGGTCGTCCTCGCACTGATCGTGCTGTGGATCGGCGACCTGTCGCTGAACATGCTCACGCTGGGCGCGCTCACCATCGCGATCGGCCGGGTCGTCGACGACTCGATCGTGGTCCTGGAGAACATCAAGCGGCACCTCGGCTACGGAGAGGAACGCCGAGCCGCCATCCTCGGCGCCGTGCGGGAGGTCGCCGGCGCCGTGACCTCCTCGACCCTCACCACGGTCGCGGTGTTCCTGCCGATCGGTCTGGTCGGCGGCATGGTCGGACAGCTCTTCGGCTCCTTCAGCCTGACGGTCACGGCGGCGCTGCTCGCGTCCCTGCTCGTCTCGCTGACGGTCGTGCCCGTCCTCTCCTACTGGTTCCTGCGCGCCCCGAAGGCCGTGCGCGGCCTCGACCCGGAGGAGGCGCGCCGCACGGCGGAGGAGAAGGAGACGCGCGGCCGTCTGCAGCGCCTGTACGTCCGTGTGCTGCGCTTCGCCACCCGGCGCCGTCTCACGAGCGTCGCGCTCGCGGTCCTCGTGCTCATCGGCACCTTCGGCATGGCACCGCTGCTGAAGACCAACTTCTTCGACCAGGGCGACCAGGACGTCCTGACCGTCAAGCAGCAGCTGAAGCCCGGCACCAGCCTGGCGGCGACCGACGCCGCGGCCAGGAAGGTCGAGAAGATGCTCGACGGCATCGACGAGGTCAAGGACTACCAGGTCACCGTCGGCTCCTCCGGCTTCATGGCGGCGTTCGGCGGCGCCACGGACAGCAACCAGGCGTCGTACCAGGTCACGCTGAAGGACAGCAAGAAGTCCGACACGGCGCAGCGGCACATCGAGGACGGGCTGGCGAAGCTGTCCGGCATCGGCCGGACGACGATCGCCGCCGGTGCAGGCTTCGGCAACCAGGACCTGAGCGTCGTCGTCAAGGCGGCCGACCCGGCCGTGCTGCGCAAGGCGGCCGACCAGGTGCGCGACGAGGTCGCCCGGCTCGACGACGTCACCGACGTACAGAGCGATCTGTCGCAGTCGGTGCCGCGGATCTCGGTCAAGGCCAACGCGAAGGCGGCGGAGGCCGGGTTCGACGACGCCACGCTGGGGCAGGCCGTCGCCCAGGCGGTGCGCGGCACCACCAGCGGCAAGGCGATCCTGGACGACACCGAGCGCGACATCGTCGTGAAGTCCCAGAAGCCGGCCAGGACGCTGGCGCAGCTGAAGAAGCTGTCGCTCGGCCCGGTGAAGCTCGGTGACATCGCCACCGTCGAGCTCGTCGACGGCCCGGTCTCGATGACCCGTATCGACGGCGCGCGCGCCGCGACGATCACGGCGCGGCCGACCGCCGAGAACACGGGCGCGGTCAGCAACGCCCTCCAGCAGAAGATCAACGCGCTGAAGCTCCCGGACGGCGCGACTGCGTCGATCGGTGGTGTGTCCCAGGACCAGAAGGACGCGTTCTCGAAGCTGGGCCTGGCGATGCTCGCAGCGATCGCGATCGTGTTCATGCTGCTGGTCGCCACCTTCCGGTCGCTGGTCCAGCCGCTGATCCTGCTGGTGTCCATCCCGTTCGCGGCGACCGGCGCGATCGGTCTGCTGGTCGCGACCGGCACCCCGATGGGTGTTCCCGCGATGATCGGCATGCTGATGCTGATCGGCATCGTGGTGACCAACGCGATCGTCCTCATCGACCTGATCAACCAGTACCGCCGACAGGGCTACGGCACGATCGAGGCGGTCGTCGAGGGCGGCCGGCACCGGCTCCGCCCGATCCTCATGACGGCGCTGGCGACGATCTTCGCGCTGCTCCCGATGGCGCTCGGCGTCACGGGCGAGGGCGGCTTCATCGCCCAGCCGCTCGCCGTGGTGGTGATCGGCGGTCTGATCACGTCGACCCTGCTCACCCTCCTCCTCGTGCCGACGCTCTACGCGATGATCGAACTGCGCAAGGAGCGCCGCGCGAAGAAGAAGGCGGCGAAGCGGGCGGCCAAGGACGGCGCCGAGGCCAGGTCGGAGGACCCGGAGCCGGCGGCGGTCTGAGACCGGCGCGCGAGACGAAAGGGCCCGGCCGGCACCTGTGGGTGCCGGCCGGGCCCTTCGGCGTCCGGGCCGCCTGCGGCTACGGCAGCGCGAGCATCCGCTCCAGCGCCAGCTTGGCGAACGCCTCGGTCTCACGGTCCACCTGGATGCGGTTGACCAGGTTGCCCTCGGCGAGGGACTCCAGGGCCCAGACCAGGTGGGGGAGGTCGATACGGTTCATGGTCGAGCAGAAGCAGACCGTCTTGTCGAGGAAGACGATCTCCTTGCCCTCGGGGGCGAAGCGGTTCGCCAGTCGGCGCACCAGGTTCAGCTCGGTGCCGATGGCCCACTTGGAGCCGGCGGGCGCCGCCTCCAGCGCCTTGATGATGTACTCAGTGGAGCCCACGTAGTCCGCCGCGGCCACGACCTCGTGCTTGCACTCGGGGTGGACCAGCACGTTCACACCCGGGATGCGCTCGCGCACGTCGTTCACGGAGTCCAGCGAGAAGCGGCCGTGCACCGAGCAGTGGCCCCGCCACAGGATCATCTTCGCGGCGCGCAGCTGCTCCACGGTGACGCCGCCGCCCGGCTTGTGCGGGTTGTAGACGACGCAGTCGTCGAGTGTCATCCCCATGTCGCGGACGGCCGTGTTCCGGCCGAGGTGCTGGTCCGGCAGGAAGAGCACCTTCTCGCCCTGCTCGAAGGCCCACTCCAGCGCACGCTTGGCGTTCGACGACGTGCAGATCGTGCCGCCGTGCTTGCCCGTGAACGCCTTGATGTCGGCGGACGAGTTCATGTACGAGACGGGCACCACCTGCTCGGCTATGCCGGCCTCGGTCAGCACGTCCCAGCACTCGGCGACCTGCTCGGCCGTGGCCATGTCGGCCATCGAGCAGCCGGCCGCGAGGTCCGGCAGCACGACCTTCTGGTCGTCCGTGGTCAGGATGTCCGCCGACTCGGCCATGAAGTGCACACCGCAGAAGACGATGTACTCGGCCTCCGGCCGCGCGGCCGCGTCCCGGGCCAGCTTGAAGGAGTCGCCGGTGACGTCCGCGAACTGGATGACCTCGTCGCGCTGGTAGTGGTGACCGAGCACGAAGACCTTGTCGCCGAGCTTCTCCTTGGCCGCGCGGGCGCGTGCGACGAGGTCCGGGTCGGACGCGGCGGGCAGGTCGCCGGGACACTCCACCCCGCGCTCGCTCTTCGGGTCGGCCTCCCGGCCGAGCAACAGCAGGGCGAGGGGCGTCGGCTGGACGTCGAGATCCAGTCGGGGTTGGGCGGTGGTCACGTCACGCACCCTTTCTTCTCTGCGGACTCTCTGTGGCCCGTACGACAGGTGCGGCTCGTACGGTGAAGCCTTTTCGTCGAAATGACGCTATCTATCATAACCGCTTCACGTCAGTTTGACGATGGCCATCGTGTCGATGTGACGCGATCGCGGGGGGCTTGACGCGGCCGGACCGGTGCCGCCCGCGCCCGCCGTCCGCCGACCGGACTCGCGGCCTGGGGTCACCGCTGCGCCATGTGCGAGCATGGGAATGAATACGCAGCCCCGTCGGTTGCTACCGTCGGCAAGCAGTCTCCGTACAACCCGGGAGAGATGTAGATGTCCGTATCGGACGAGACCACCACCGTCACCGACGGCATCATCCTGACCGACGCCGCCGCGGCCAAGGTCAAGGCCCTGCTCGACCAGGAAGGCCGCGACGACCTCGCGCTGCGCGTCGCCGTTCAGCCCGGCGGCTGCTCCGGCCTGCGGTACCAGCTCTTCTTCGACGAGCGTTCGCTCGACGGTGACGTCGTCAAGGACTTCGGCGGCGTGAAGGTCGTCACCGACCGTATGAGCGCCCCGTACCTGGGCGGTGCCTCCATCGACTTCGTCGACACCATCGAGAAGCAGGGCTTCACGATCGACAACCCGAACGCCACGGGCTCCTGCGCCTGCGGCGACTCCTTCAGCTGAGTCGTCCCCGGTCGTACGCCGAAGGCGGCGCTCCCGAGCAGGGAGCGCCGCCTTCGGCGCGTCCGCGCAGGGCCGCCTGACCGGCGAGGTCAGTGCGCCCGGACCGTCGTGCCGCGGTCGTCGAGCACCTTCCGGTGGCCCAGCGGCTTGTCCAGGGTCACCGTCTTGGTCATGTCCTTGGCGATCATGATGCAGGCCTTGCCGGGCTCCCGGTCGGTCCCGGTCACCTTCACGGTCACCGTCGACCCGGTCTCCTTCGCCGACGCCCGGTAGTCCGAGCAGACGCCGCCCCAGAAGTGGACGGTGAGCTTCCGGCCATCGGCGCTGTACGACGCGATGCGCGCGTCACGCGGCCCGGCGTTCGGCCGGCCGGTCGGGTTGCCGGTCGGGTTGCCGGGCTCCTTCGGCGAGCTCATGAACTTCGGGTCCACCGCCGGGTAGGACACCGTGTAGTCGTCCGCCGCGCCCTGCGGCTTCACCCGGAACAGCCAGGACGGCACGAGCGTCTGGTGCCCGTCCTCGAAGTGTGTGGCGAGTCCGAACACGGCGTGCTCGACGACGATCGGCGACGGCTTCTGCGTCGGGGCACCCGGGGCGCAGGACGGGGTGGTGGGCTTCGTGCCGCGGTCCCGCTCGAGCGGCACCGGACGCGCGCAGGTGTCGGGGTGCATCCGGCTGCCGTGGCCCGACTTGTTCAGCAGCTCCAGCGTCCGCTCGGCGTCCATCACGGGATAGATGTCACCCTTCGCCGGCGCCTTCAACTCGCCGCTGCCGCCCACCACTTGGCCGCCCGCGCCGATCTGCAGCCCGGTCGACCAGCCGAAGGTCGGGAGCCCGCCGATCACCGGGTCCGCGTTCACCACGCGTACGGCGCCCATGAGCTGGCGGGCGTCGAGCTTCGCGTCGTCCTGGCCGAGCGCCTTCAGCACGGGCGCGGCCGCGGCCTTGGCGGCGGACTCGCTCACCGCGCCGCCGGTGCCGCCCGTCGGGCTGTTGTTGACACACATCTTGCCGCGCGGGCAGTTGTCGCCCTGCCCCGGCGCGAACCTGGTGAACGTCCAGGTGCCGGGCGCCTGCCTGGTGACCTGGAGCGACGGGCCCGTACCGTCCTTGCCGGGGCCGACCGTCCAGGCCCCGGCGGACATCCGCGGGGTGCCGGAGAGCCCGAGCGCCTTCGCCAGCCGCGTCACCTCGGCCGCTGTGACCGAGCCGTGCGGCCGGTACACCGGTGCCTCGTCCGGACCCGAGGGCAGCGAGCCCTTCACGGTGTACGCGGGTCCGTAGGGGTTGGGTTCGCCGGGAGCGATGCCCGGCGAACCTCCGCCCTTGTCCGCGCCCCTGTCTCCGTCCGAGTAGCCGTCGAGGGCCAGCGGGGGCGGGTTCTTGTCGTCGCCCGCCCCGGCTCCCGAACCGTGCCGGCCACTGTCACCGCCGGACGCGCTCGCGGCGACGTACGCGCCGCCACCGCACACGAGCAGCACGGCGGCCGCCACGGAGGCGATGGCCAGCGGGGAACGCCGCCTGCTCGCGGCCGCCGGTTCGTGGCCGCCCTCCGTGTCGTGGTCGCGTGCCAGGTCGTGGTCGCGCGGCGTGCCTTCGTCGTTGTGGGGTCGCTCCGTGCTCACCGCATCGCTCCTTCGACTGCGCTGCCGTCCCTTGGTCCCCGGGGCGGGCGTATGATGCCTCGCCCTCACGGGGGACAGCGATGGGACGCGGCGGGGGAGCGCACGGTTCCCTCCGTGAGCGCCTTCCGTGCCGCCGAGTGCGCGGGAGCGGTGTCCCTCAGTCGCCGTAGTCGGACATCGCCTCCAGCAGACGGGCCGACGCCGGCGGTACGACGACGCCGTGGATCGCGGGCACGGGCCGCGGGTCGGCGGGGGTGTGGGGTGCCACCCAGTGGGGCACCATCCGGGCGCAGTCACCGCGCAGCGCCGCGAGACCGCCTTCCAGGTCGAGCGGAGCGGAGTCCTTGACCTTGAGGTTCGTCATAGCCGAACCGTATGCACCGGTCACTGCATGAAAAAAGCCCTACTATCGGGTAGTTTCGATGGTGAGCCGGGGGTCGGCCGACCCGGTAGCGTGAAGAGTCAATCCATCACCCCCGCAGGAGTGTGTCTCTCGTGCGCATCGCCGTCACAGGCTCCATCGCCACCGACCACCTCATGACCTTCCCCGGTCGCTTCGCCGACCAGCTGGTCGCGGACCAGCTGCACACGGTCTCGCTGTCCTTCCTGGTCGACACCCTGGACGTACGCCGGGGCGGCGTCGCCGCCAACATCTGCTTCGGCATGGGCCAGCTCGGCACCACGCCGATCCTGGTCGGTGCCGCGGGGTCGGACTTCGACGAGTACCGGGCCTGGCTGGACCGGCACGGCGTCGACACCGGCTCGGTGCGCATCTCCGAGGTCCTGCACACCGCCCGGTTCGTCTGCACGACGGACGCCGACCACAACCAGATCGGCTCCTTCTACACCGGTGCCATGAGCGAGGCCCGGCTGATCGAGCTCAAGTCGGTCGCCGACCGGGTGGGCCGGCTCGACCTCGTGCTGATCGGCGCCGACGACCCGGAGGCCATGCTCCGCCACACGGAGGAGTGCCGTTCTCGGTCCATCCCCTTCGCCGCGGACTTCTCGCAGCAGATCGCCCGGATGAACGGCGAAGAGATCCGGATACTGCTGGACGGGGCGACCTACCTCTTCTCCAACGAGTACGAGAAGGGGCTCATCGAGTCCAAGACCGGTTGGACGGACGAGGAGATCCTCGCCAAGGTCGGCCACCGGGTGACCACGCTCGGCTCGCGCGGCGTGCGCATCGAGCGGATGGGTCAGGAGCCCATCGAGGTCGGCTGCCCCGACGAGGAGCTGAAGGCCGACCCGACCGGCGTCGGCGACGCCTTCCGGGCCGGGTTCCTCTCCGGCCTGGTGTGGGGCGTGTCGCTGGAGCGCGCCGCCCAGGTCGGCTGCATGCTCGCGACCCTCGTCATCGAGACGGTGGGCACCCAGGAGTACCAGCTGCGGCGCGGGCACTTCATGGACCGCTTCACCAAGGCCTACGGCGACGAGGCCGCCGCCGAGGTCCGCGCCCACCTGGCCTGACCCCGGTCCCCGGCGCCGGGCGGAGCACCACACCCTCCCGGCGCCGGGGTTCCCCTTCCTCGGAGCCCCCGGCACCGAGGCCGCACGGTGCCCTCCCGGCACCACAGCACGTCGCACGCCGGGGACGCGGTACCGGGGGCTGTGCCCACCCTCCCCCAAGCTCTCGACTGTGTGCTCGAGCAGGGGGGACCCCCATCGCCCCTGGGGGTACCGCCCAGGGGCTTGAGGCACTGGGGGAGGAACGATTGCCCACAGCGGGGGCGGGCCGTGCGGCGGACCCCCGTATTGCCGCAGCCGACCGCTGCCGTCGGCGCACCCGCCAGGGCGGGACAGCCGCCGAACCGGCCGCAGGGGGCGTGGCGGGACCTCCGCCCGCAGTGGCCGGCGCGCAAGTGCCGAGTGTCTGAACGTGTGACGCAGGCGCGCCGGTCCGAGGACGGAGGTCCCGGCGCGCACCCGACCCACCACGAGCAGGCGGCGCACCCGCCCGAGCGCCGCAGGCCGGGGCGCGGCAAGACCCACCACGAGCAGGCGGCGCACCCGCCCGAGCGCCGCAGGCTGCGTGGCGGTCCCCAGCCACCACCAACGACCGGCGCACCCCCGCGCCCCGCGCCCGAGCGCTGCGCACCCCCGCGCCCGCGCCCCGCGGCCGAGCGCTGCGCAGGCCGGCCGCCCAAGGCCTACGCGCGGCGGCGGACCACGTACGCCGTGCCTCCCGGGGCCGGGGATTCCCCCACGAACTCCTGCCCCCGCATCTCGCACCACGCCGGAATGTCCAGCCGTGCCGCCTCGTCGTCCGACAGGACGGTCACCGTCGCGCCGGGCGCCACGTCACCGATGACCTTGGCGAGCTCGATCACGGGGACCGGGCAGCGCTTGCCCAGGGCGTCCACCACGAGCGACGCGGCCTCCTCGCGGGGCGGCGGCGCCACCGGCGCGTCCAGCTGCCGGCGCACGGAGGCGACCACACCGGGCAGCACGTCGAGGAAGCGGTCCACGTCGTCCCCGTCCGTGCCGAGCGGCAGCGACACCCTGACGTTGCCGGAGCTCAGCACCCCCATGGCCTTGAGCACATGGCTCGGGGTGAGCGTGCTGCTCGTGCAGGACGAGCCCGAGGAGACCGAGAAGCCCGCCCGGTCGAGCTCGTGGAGGACGGTCTCGCCGTCGACGTAGAGACAGGAGAAGGTGACCAGATGGGGGAGGCGCCGGACCGGGTCGCCCACCACTTCGACGTCCGGCACCAGCTCGGGCACCCTCGCCCGGATCCGCTCGGTCAGCTCCCGCAGGCGCCCCGCCTCCTCCGCCGCCTCGGCCCGCACCGCCCGCAGCGCGGCCGCCGCCGCGACGATCGCCGGAATGTTCTCGAACCCGGGGGCCCGCCCGGACTCCCGCTCGTCGAGAGGCCCTTGGGCCGCGTATCGCACACCCTTGCGCACGGCGAGCAGACCGACCCCCGCAGGACCGCCCCATTTGTGCGCACTCGCGGTGAGCAGCGACCAGTCGCCCGGCACCGGACCCCAGAGCAGGGACTGCGCCGCATCCACCAGCAGCGGCACCCCGGCCGCCCGGCAGACCTCGGCCACCTCGGCCACCGGCTGTTCCGTCCCCACCTCGTGGTTCGCCGACTGGAGGCACGCCAGCGCGGTGTCGGGGCGCAGGGCATCCGTATACGCGCCGGGCGTGACGGCGCCCTCCCGCGACACCGGCACCCGGGTCACCGTCCCGCCGCCCGCCTCGTGCAGCTCCGCCGCATGCAGCACCGACGAGTGTTCGACGGAGGACACCACCAGGTGACGTCCGGCCCGGCGCCTGCCGGCCAGCGCGCCCGCGACACCGGTGTGCACCGCCCGTGTGCCCGACGGGGTGAAGACCAGCTCGTCCGGGCGGCAGCCGACCGCGTCCGCCGCGGCCTCCCGCGCCGCGTCGAGGAGCAGCCGGGCCCGCCGCCCCTCGCGGTACAGGCGCGCGGGGTCGGCCCATCCCTCGTCGAGCGAGGCGGCCAGGGCCTGCCGGGCGACGGGGTGCAGCGGAGCGGAGGATGCGGCGTCGAAATAAGGCACGCTGCCACGCTAACCCCAAGCCGTGGAGGGGGTGTCAGAAGGCGCCCGGAGCTGGGCATTCCGGGAGGCTCCGGAGGGCCCGCAGCAGCGATCGGCACTCCTTCGGGGAGTCGGGCGGCGCGTTGGGCACCCTCCCCGCGCGACCCCAAATAGCGTCCAGTAGGGTTTGGTCCGCATAAACATCCAAACCCCTGCCCGACGCAGGGCGGCGACCGACCAGCGAGTAAGGCCGCAGCCGACCGCGCGGGCGAGACTCTCGGGAAGGCGCTACGTGAGTCCCAACGGCTCCGACCGCTCGTCGCGGCGCCCGATGCGGCGGAAGCTGCTGCAGGTGCTGACTGCGGGCCTGGTCCTTGCAACCGCCACCGGTTGCTCATACAAGGACTTTCCTCGCCTCGGTATGCCCAACCCCGCCACGGAGCAGGCTCCGACGATCCTCAGCCTCTGGCAGGGCTCGTGGGCGGCCGCGCTCGCCACGGGCGTGCTGGTGTGGGGTCTGATCATCTGGAGCGCCGTCTTCCACCGGCGCAGCCGCACCAAGGTCGAGGTGCCCGCCCAGACCCGGTACAACATGCCCATCGAGGCGCTGTACACCGTGGTCCCGCTCATCATCGTCTCGGTGCTCTTCTACTTCACCGCTCGTGATGAGTCGAAGCTGCTCTCCCTCTCCCCGAAGCCGGCCCACACGGTCAACGTGGTCGGCTACCAGTGGAGCTGGGGCTTCAACTACGTCGAGGACGTCCCCGGTTCCACCGGCAACGCCAAGACCGACGCGAACCTGGCCGGCATCCCGGACCGGTTCAAGAAGGACTTCCCGGCGAAGGCCGGCGGCGTGTACGAGTACGGCACGCCCGGCACGCGGAACCCGGACACGGGCAACCCCGGCCCGACCCTCTGGCTCCCCAAGGGCGAGACGGTCCGCTTCGTCCTGACCTCGCGTGACGTCATCCACTCCTTCTGGGTGGTGCCGTTCCTGATGAAGCAGGACGTCATTCCGGGCCACACCAACGCCTTCCAGGTGACCCCCAACAAGGAGGGCATCTTCATGGGCAAGTGTGCGGAGCTGTGCGGCCAGGACCACTCCCGCATGCTCTTCAACGTCAAGGTCGTCTCGCCGGCGGCCTACCAGGCTCACCTCAAGGCACTCGCGGCGAAGGGTCAGACCGGTTACATCCCGGCCGGTATCGCGCAGACCAGCCACGAAAAGAACCGGGAGACGAACAACCTGTGAGCATCCTCAACGAACCTCAGGGTGCCGCGGCGGACTCGTACGAGAACGAGATCCCCGTGCGGCGCAAGCAGCCCGGTAACGTCGTGGTCAAGTGGCTCACCACCACCGACCACAAGACCATCGGCACGCTGTATCTGGTCACGTCGTTCGCGTTCTTCTGCATTGGCGGTGTGCTGGCGCTGTTCATGCGCGCCGAGCTCGCCCGGCCGGGTCTGCAGATCATGTCGAACGAGCAGTTCAACCAGGCGTTCACGATGCACGGCACGATCATGCTGCTGATGTTCGCGACGCCGTTGTTCGCCGGGTTCACGAACTGGATCATGCCGCTGCAGATCGGTGCGCCGGACGTGGCGTTCCCGCGGCTGAACATGTTCGCCTACTGGCTCTACCTGTTCGGCTCGATGATCGCCGTGGGTGGCTTCCTCACCCCGGACGGTGCCGCCGACTTCGGCTGGTTCGCGTACTCGCCGCTGTCGGACGCGGTCCGCTCGCCGGGAATCGGCGCCGACATGTGGATCATGGGTCTGGCCTTCTCCGGCTTCGGCACCATCCTCGGCTCGGTCAACTTCATCACCACGATCATCTGCATGCGCGCTCCGGGCATGACGATGTTCCGTATGCCGATCTTCGTGTGGAACGTGCTGCTGACCGGTGTGCTGGTCCTGCTGGCCTTCCCGGTGCTGGCCGCCGCGCTGTTCGCCCTGGAGGCGGACCGCAAGTTCGGTGCGCATGTCTTCGACTCGGCCAACGGCGGGGCCCTGCTCTGGCAACACCTCTTCTGGTTCTTCGGCCATCCAGAGGTGTACATCATCGCGTTGCCCTTCTTCGGAATCATTTCCGAAGTCATCCCGGTGTTCTCACGCAAGCCGATGTTCGGCTACATGGGCCTGGTGGGCGCCACCATCGCGATCGCCGGTCTGTCCGTGACGGTGTGGGCGCACCACATGTACGTCACCGGTGGCGTGCTCCTGCCGTTCTTCTCCTTCATGACCTTCCTGATCGCGGTCCCGACCGGTGTGAAGTTCTTCAACTGGATCGGCACCATGTGGAAGGGATCACTGTCCTTCGAGACACCGATGCTGTGGGCCGTCGGCTTCCTGGTCACCTTCACCTTCGGCGGTCTGACCGGCGTCATCCTGGCCTCGCCCCCGATGGACTTCCACATCTCCGACTCGTACTTCGTGGTGGCGCACTTCCACTACGTCGTCTTCGGCACCGTGGTGTTCGCGATGTTCTCCGGCTTCCACTTCTGGTGGCCGAAGTTCACGGGCAAGATGCTGGACGAGCGCCTCGGCAAGATCACCTTCTGGACGCTGTTCGTGGGCTTCCACGGCACGTTCCTGGTGCAGCACTGGCTGGGCGCCGAGGGCATGCCGCGCCGGTACGCCGACTACCTGGCGGCCGACGGCTTCACCACCCTCAACACCATCTCGACCATCAGCTCCTTCCTGCTGGGCCTGTCGATCCTGCCGTTCCTCTACAACGTCTGGAAGACCGCCAAGTACGGCAAGCCGGTCGGCGTGGACGACCCGTGGGGCTACGGCCGTTCGCTCGAGTGGGCGACGTCCTGCCCGCCGCCGCGGCACAACTTCCTCACTCTGCCGCGGATCCGCAGCGAATCCCCGGCGTTCGACCTGCACCACCCCGAGATCGTGGCTCTGGAGGAGCTCGGTCACGGCGGTCACGGTGCCAGCGTGCTCACCACCGGTGAGAAGGAGGCCGGCAAGTGAAGATCCAGGGCAAGATGTTCATCTGGCTGAGCGTCTTCGTCCTCGTCATGGCGATCGTCTATGGCGTGTGGTCGAAGGAGCCGGCCGGTACCACCGCGCTGTTCCTGGCCTTCGGCCTGTGCATCATGATCGGCTACTACCTGGCCTTCACGGCCCGGCGGGTCGACGCGGGCGCACAGGACAACAAGGAGGCCGAGGTCTCGGACGACGCCGGCGAGCTCGGGTTCTTCAGCCCGCACAGCTGGCAGCCGCTCGCGCTCGGCACCGGTGGCGCGCTCGCCTTCATGGGCGTCGTCTTCGGCTGGTGGCTGCTCTACTTCTCCGCGCCGGTCATCCTGATCGGTCTGTGGGGCTGGGTCTTCGAGTACTACCGCGGTGAGAACCGCACCCAGTAGCGCACGCTGAGGCAGCACGGGGGAGCCCGGTCACTCCGAACGGAGTGACCGGGCTCCCCTTTTGCATGCCGCGCGACATCCGCCGCGGTCGTGTTCTCCTGTCCCGTGTCCCGTGTCCCGTGTCCCGTGTGCGGGAGCCGTGCGGGGCGGTGCGGCGGCTCGCAGGGGCGGTGCGGGCCCTGTCCTCCGGTACGGCCCCCCGAACGGCTCTCTCACCGCGCTGCACCGCGGGAACGTCCATAGCGTTGACGCATGAGCCACACTCCGCGCCTGCACACGGTACTGAGCTGCACCTTGCTGGTGGCCGCCCTCGGAGCGGGCGCCACGGCCTGTGACGGCTCCGAACGCCCGCTCTCGCTCAAGCCGTACGATGCGGCGTCCCAGATCGCCTTCAACGGCCCTGTGAACGGCCGGAAGGCGGACCCGGACAAGCCTCTCGAGGTCACCTCCCGTACCGGCGACGGACGGATCACCGACGTGACCGTCGCCGACGCGCACGGCCGGTACCTCGCCGGTGCGATGTCCGCCGATGGCAAGCGCTGGCACAGCACCGTGCCCCTCGCGGCGAACGAGCACTACACGGTGACCATCAGCACCGAGGACGACCACGCGGCACCCGGCCGCAAGGTCTACGCGTTCGACACCGCGGCCCCCAAGAAGAAGAAGACCGTTAAGGTCACCTTCATCCCCGACTCCGGTCAGTACGGGGTCGGTCAGCCCGTCGTCGCCGAACTCGACCAGCCCATCAAGGACAAGGCCGCCCGCCGGGTCATCGAGAACGGCCTGAAGGTGCAGTCCACACCGGCCGTGCGGGGCGCCTGGTACTGGGTCGACGACAAGCACCTGCACTACCGCCCCGAGGAGTACTGGCCCGCCCACGCCACCGTCCGGGCCACCAGCAACCTGGAGGGCATCAAGATCAACGACCGGCTGTGGGGCGAGACCTCCAAAGCGGTGAAGATGACCATCGGCGACAAACTCGTCGCCATCACCGACGCCGCCACGCACCGGATGAAGGTCTACCGCAACGACAAGGAGATCAACGACATCCCCGTCACCACCGGCAAGCCGGGCTACGAGACCCGCAACGGCATCAAGGTGATCCTGGACAAGGAGTACTTCGTACGGATGCGCAGCGAGACCGTCGACATCGGCGGCTCCGAGTCCTACGACCTGCCGGTCTACTACGCCACCCGGGTGACCTGGAGCGGCGAGTTCGTCCACGCCGCACCCTGGTCGGTCGGTGACCAGGGGTACGCGAACGTCAGCCACGGCTGCACCGGCATGAGCACCAGCAACGCCGCCTGGTTCTTCAACAACGTCCGCGAGGGCGACGTCGTCAAGGTCGTCAACAGCAACGGGGACGAGATGGCCCCGTTCAGCAACGGCTACGGCGACTGGAACCTCACCTGGGCCACCTGGCGCAAGGGCAGCTCCCTGCCCGCCGGCACCGTGAACGTCCCCAACCAGGCCGATCAGGCGCGGCTGCAGCCCGAGGTGTGAGACGGGCCGGTCAGGCGTCCACGGACAGCCGGGAGCGCAGCAGACGGGCCAGCGCGTCGGCGAACTCCACGGGGTCCACGGGCAGGGTCACCGCGGCGTCCGCCCGGCTCCAGGTCGCCAGCCACGCGTCCTGCGGGCGGCCCATGAGCAGCAGCACGGGCGGACAGCGGAAGATCTCGTCCTTGATCTGCCGGCAGACGCCCATACCGCCCGCGGGCGCCGCCTCCCCGTCCAGCACACAGACGTCGATGCCGCCCCGGTCCAGCTCCTTGAGGACCGCAGGGAGCGTCGCGCACTCGACGAACTCGACCGGGGGAAGGTCCGGGGCGGGCCTGCGGCCGGCCGCCAGCCGCACCTGCTCGCGGGTGCTCGCGTTGTCGCTGTAGAGCAGCACCGTTGCGGTCGGTCGCATTGTTCCTCCGCGTCGTTGGTCGGGAACTCCGGGGTACCGATGCGGCGGATGCTACTCCTTCGCACACCTCGTCAACAGCGGTTCGGACACCGCTTCGATGGGCCATACGGGCTGGACACGGCCCATGGACACTCCGAACGGCACCCCCCGGAGTGAGCGCCACATAAGCGACCGACATAATGTCGGTCGTGGCGACAGCAACGACAGTAGAAACCGGGCACGCGCACCCGTCGGTCAATCGGCCGAACCTCACCAGCGTCGGAACCATCATCTGGCTGAGTTCCGAGCTGATGTTCTTCGCGGCCCTCTTCGCGATGTACTTCACCCTGCGATCGGTGACAGGGGCCGCGCACTGGAAGGCGATGGCCGACCATCTGAACTTCCCGTTCTCGGCGACGAACACCACGATCCTGGTGCTTTCCTCCCTCACCTGCCAGCTCGGCGTCTTCGCCGCCGAGCGCGGTGACGTCAGAAAGCTCCGGGCGTGGTTCATCGTCACCTTCATCATGGGCGCGATCTTCATCGGCGGTCAGGTCTTCGAGTACACCAGCCTGGTCAAGGAGGACGGCCTCTCGCTGTCCTCGGACCCGTACGGTTCGGTGTTCTACCTGACCACCGGCTTCCACGGCCTGCACGTGACAGGCGGTCTCATCGCCTTCCTGCTGGTCCTCGGCCGCACCTACGCGGCCCGGAGGTTCACCCATGAGCAGGCGACCGCCGCCATCGTCGTGTCCTACTACTGGCACTTCGTCGACGTCGTCTGGATCGGCCTCTTCGCCACGATCTACATGATCAAGTAATCGGGCACGTATCCGATCAGTCGGGCGATGCGCCCGACCCACATCCAGAAGCATCGACGCAGAAGATCCTGACACCGGGGTAATCCGTGAAAAAGCTCTCCGCACGACGACGCCATCCGCTGGCGGCGGTCGTCGTCCTACTCCTCGCGCTGGCGGCCACCGGGGGGCTGTACGCCGCGTTCGCGCCGGCGGACAGGGCGCAGGCCGATACAACCGCCCAGTCCCTCTCCATCGAAGAGGGCAAGAAGCTCTTCGCCGTCGGCTGCGCCAGCTGCCACGGTGTCGGTGGTCAGGGCACCTCCGACGGCCCCAGCCTGGTGGGCGTCGGCGCAGCCGCGGTCGACTTCCAGGTCGGCACCGGCCGTATGCCGCTGCAGCAGCAGGGCGCGCAGGCCCCGCGCAAGAAGGTCATCTACACGCAGGACCAGATCGACCAGCTCGCGGCGTACATCGCCTCGCTCGGCGCCGGCCCGGCCGTGCCGACGAAGAACCAGTACAGCCCCGCGGGCGCGGACATGGCTCATGGCGGTGAGCTCTTCCGTACCAACTGCGCGCAGTGCCACAACTTCACCGGTAAGGGTGGCGCCCTGACGCACGGGAAGTACGCCCCGACGCTCGAGGGCGTCGACCCCAAGCACATCTACGAGGCCATGCAGACCGGCCCGCAGAACATGCCCTCCTTCCCGGAAACGACGATGCCCGAGAAGGACAAGAAGGACCTCATCGCTTACCTCCAGGCCGTCGACAGCTCCCAGACCACCAACCCCGGTGGCCTCGAGCTGGGCGGCATCGGACCGGTCAGCGAGGGCCTCTTCGCGTGGATCTTCGGACTCGGCGCCGCGATCGTCATCGCTGTCTGGGTCGCAGCTCGGACCGCAAAGGCCAAGAAGTCATGAGTAGCCAAGACATTCCAGAAGAGAACCTGCCCGTCGCGCAGGACGCCGCCCACACCGGCGTAGCGGTCAAGGACGATCCGTTCGCGGACCCGGGCCTTCCGCCCCACGAGCACCGCATCCAGGACATCGACGAGCGGGCCGCCAAGCGCTCCGAGCGCACGGTCGCCCTGCTGTTCACGGTCTCCATGCTGTCCACCGTCGGGTTCATCGCGTCCTACGTGACGATCCCGAAGGACCGGGACATCTTCGTCTTCCCGGTCGGTCACATGAGCGCGCTGAACCTCGCGCTCGGTATGACCCTCGGCCTGGCGCTGTTCTGCATCGGTGCCGGCGCGGTCCACTGGGCCCGCACGCTGATGTCGGACGTCGAGGTGGCGGACGACCGTCACCCGATCGAGGCCGCGCCGGACGTCAAGGCCAAGGTCATGGCCGACTTCAGGGCGGGTGCCGAGGAGTCCGCGATCGGCCGTCGCAAGCTGATCCGCACCACGATGGTGGGCGCGCTCGGCCTGGTGCCGCTGTCCGGCCTCTTCCTGCTGCGCGACCTCGGTCCGCTGCCGGGCGACAGCCTGCGCCACACCGCGTGGTCCAAGGGCAAGCTGATCGTGAACATGAACACGAACCAGCCGCTGCGCGCCTCGGACATCCCGGTCGGTTCGCTGACCTTCGCCAAGCCCGAGGGCCTCGAGGAGACCAACCCCGAGTTCCAGGAGGAGATCGCCAAGGCCGCCCTGATGCTCGTCCGGATCGCTCCGGAGAACATCAAGGACAAGCGCGAGCTCGACTGGTCGCACCAGGGCATCGTGGCGTACTCGAAGATCTGCACCCACGTGGGTTGCCCGATCTCCCTCTACGAGCAGCAGACGCACCACGTCCTCTGCCCGTGCCACCAGTCCACCTTCGACCTCTCCGACGGTGCCCGGGTCATCTTCGGTCCGGCCGGTCACGCCCTGCCGCAGCTGCAGATCGGCGTCAACTCGGACGGTTACCTCGAGGCGCTCGGCGACTTCGCAGAGCCCGTCGGTCCTGCCTTCTGGGAGCGCGGATGAGCACTACGACGAACACCGGCACCGACTCACGCCGCAAGGCGCCCGCCGGCGAGCGGGTGGCGGACTGGGCGGACGGCCGGCTGGGGATCTACTCCCTGGCGAAGTCCAACATGCGCAAGATCTTCCCGGACCACTGGTCCTTCATGCTGGGTGAGGTCGCGCTCTACAGCTTCATCATCATCATCCTCACGGGTGTGTATCTGACGCTGTTCTTCCACCCGTCGATGAACGAGGTGGTGTACGACGGCAGCTACACCCCGCTCCAGGGTCAGCTGATGTCGGAGGCGTTCAACTCGACGCTGCACATCAGCTTCGACGTCCGCGGCGGTCTGCTCATCCGGCAGATCCACCACTGGGCGGCGCTGATCTTCCTCGCGGCCATGTTCGTGCACATGATGCGCGTCTTCTTCACGGGTGCGTTCCGCAAGCCGCGCGAGATCAACTGGCTGTTCGGCTTCCTGCTGTTCGTCCTGGGCATGTTCACCGGCTTCACCGGTTACTCGCTCCCGGACGACCTGCTCTCCGGCACCGGTGTCCGCTTCATGGAGGGCGCGATCCTGTCCGTGCCGATCGTCGGCACGTACCTGTCGTTCTTCCTGTTCGGCGGCCAGTTCCCGGGCCACGACTTCGTGGCGCGCTTCTACTCGATCCACATCCTGCTGCTGCCGGGCATCATGCTCGGCCTCGTGGTGGCGCACCTGATCCTGGTCTTCTACCACAAGCACACGCAGTTCGCGGGTCCCGGCAAGACCAACAACAACGTGGTCGGCATGCCGCTGCTCCCGGTCTACATGGCCAAGGCCGGAGGCTTCTTCTTCCTGGTCTTCGGTCTGATCGCGGTCATCGCGGCGATCGCCCAGATCAACCCGATCTGGGCCATGGGCCCGTACCGGCCGGACCAGGTGTCCACCGGCGCCCAGCCCGACTGGTACATGGGCTTCGCCGAGGGTCTGATCCGCTTCATGCCCGGCTGGGAGATCAACTTCTGGGGTCACACGCTCGTCCTGGGCGTCTTCATCCCGCTGGTGCTCTTCCCGTTGGTCCTGGCCCTGATCGCGATCTGGCCGTTCCTGGAGTCCTGGGCCACCGGCGACAAGCGCGAGCACCACATCCTGGACCGCCCGCGCAACGCCCCGACCCGTACGGCCTTCGGTGTCGCCTGGGTGACGGCGTACATGGTCATGCTGGTCGGTGGTGGAAACGACCTCTGGGCCACGCACTTCCACCTGTCGATCAACGCGATCACGTGGTTCGTCCGGATCTTCTTCTTCGTCGGCCCGGTCATCGGGTTCGTCCTGACGAAGCGGATCTGCCTGGGTCTCCAGCGCCGCGACAAGGAGAAGGTGCTGCACGGCCGCGAGACCGGCATCATCAAGCGCCTGCCGCACGGTGAGTTCATCGAGGTCCACGAGCCGCTCGACCAGGAGCAGCTGCACACGCTGACCGCGCACGAGCAGTACAAGCCGCTCGAGCTCGGCCCGGAGGTCGACGAGAACGGCGTGGAGCGCAAGATCCCCGCCACGCAGAAGCTCAAGGCCAAGCTCTCCGAGAACCTGTACGGAGAGGGGAACCAGATCCCCAAGCCGACGGTGGAGGAGTACAAGGAGATCACCAGCGGCCACGGCCACCACTGATGTCCTGACCCAACAGGTCGCCACGGCAGGAGCCCCGTCCATTGCATGGACGGGGCTCTTTGCCGTACCGGGACCTGGATAGGGTGGAGGCACCGGATACGTACGGGATGCGTACCCGGCACGGAGACGACCCAGGAGCGGCATATGAGCGCTGTGACCCCCGCTGGAGGCGACACCGCGGCGGGCCGTTCCTGGCCCCAGGTACTGGACTCGCTGCTGACCGGGCACGACCAGAGCGCGGACGCCACCGCCTGGGCGATGGACCGGATCCTGAGGGGCGAGGCCACGGACGCGCAGATCGCCGGGTTCGTGGTGGCACTGCGTGCCAAGGGGGAGACCGTCGAGGAGATCTCCGGGCTGGTCCGCACCATGTACGCGCACGCGAGGACCATCGACGTGCCCGGCCCGAGCGTCGACATCGTCGGTACGGGCGGCGACGGCGCCAAGACCGTCAACATCTCCACGATGTCGGCGATCGTCGTCGCCGGCACCGGTGCGCGGGTCGTCAAGCACGGCAACCGCGCAGCATCGAGCGCGTCCGGCGCCTCGGACGTCCTGGAGAAGCTGGGCGTCAACCTCGATCTGACCCCCCAGCGGGTCGTCGAGGTGGCCGAGGAGGCGGGGATCACCTTCTGCTTCGCGGTGAAGTTCCACCCCGCGCTGCGTCATGTGGCGCTCGCGCGCAAGGAGTTGGGGATCCGGACCGTCTTCAACTTCCTCGGCCCGCTGACGAACCCGGCCCGGGTGAAGACGCAGGCGACCGGGGTCGCCGACGCCCGTATGGCGCCCATCGTGGCCGGTGTGCTCGCCGACCGCGGCTCCTCCGCACTGGTCTTCCGCGGCGACGACGGCCTGGACGAGCTCACCACCACGGCGACCTCCAAGGTATGGGTGGTCCGCGACGGGGCGGTGGCCGAGCAGCACTTCGACCCTCGGGACGTGGGGATCGAGCTGGTGCCGGTCGAGGCGCTCCGCGGCGCCGACGCCTCCCACAACGCCGATGTGGCCAGACGTCTGCTCTCCGGCGAGACGGGCCCGGTGCGCGACGCCGTGCTGCTGAACTCGGCGGCGGCCCTGGTCGCCCTCCACCCCACCGACGAGCCCCTGGCGGACCAGCTCCGCGCCGGGATCGCCCGCGCCGCCGAGTCCATCGACTCGGGCGCGGCCAAGCGGGTCCTGGACCGCTGGGTGCGGGCCAGCAACGCATAGGGGACTTCCCGTCCCACGGATCAACGCGCCCGGCGCACCGCCCCGCAGGGGGTTCGCGGTGCGCCGGAGCGCCGACGTCCCGGCATCCGGACACGAGTTGCACCGCGACGATCAGCTCGCGTAGGTTTTTCGGCAGGTCATGAGTGACAGCGACACGGCCCCGGCCCGCTGTCCGGCAACCCTCCGTCCGTGGCGGGGTGCCCCGGGTGAAGACCAGGTCGCAGGCAGCAAGGCCTGCGGCAAGCGCGGACCCCTTGCAGTCCCTGGGGTCCTGGCCTCGAGGGAGCTGTCTCCGTGAGCAAGCGAATGCGCTAGGGCCGTCGGCCCCTTTCCCGTCCCACCTCCGCACGAGCGCGTCCCATGACGCCGTGCGTCGAGGTCCCCCCCGTGCCGTGAAGGCGTGTCACGCCGTACCCGCGCCGGGGTCCCCCAGCCATTTCGCCTTGTCCCGCCGGGAGATACCGCCATGTCCGCATGCCCGAACACCGCCGTCGCCACTGCCACCGCCGCCGCCCCCTGCTGTGCCACCGCACCGCTGCCCGTCCTGGGCCGGGACGTCACCGTGCCGCTCGTGACCGGCGGCGAGGTCACCTACGCGGCACTGGACTACGCCGCCAGCGCGCCCGCCCTGCAGCGCGTCTGGGACGACGTCGCCGCGTACGCCCCGTACTACGGCAGCGTGCACCGCGGCGCCGGATACCTCTCCCAGCTGTCCACCGACCTGTTCGAGAACGCCCGGAAGACCGTCGCCGGGTTCCTCGGCTGCCGCGCCGACGACCAGGTGGTCTTCACCCGGTCGACCACCGACTCGCTGAACCTGCTCGCCGCGGCCCTTCCGGCCGGCTGCCGGGTCTTCGTCTTCGAGACCGAGCACCACGCCTCGCTGCTGCCGTGGCGGGACGCCCGGGTGACGTACCTCGACGCCCCCCGTACGCCCGGCGACGCCGTGCGCACGCTGGAGCGCGCCCTCGCCGAGCACGAGGGCTCCTCCCCGGGGTCCCCGCTCCGTCCGGGCGGCGGACGCCCGGACGGCCCGGCGCTGGTCTGCGTCACCGGCGCCTCGAACGTCACCGGTGAGCTGTGGCCGGTCCGGGAGCTGGCCGCCGTCGCCCACGCGCACGGCGCCCGGATCGTCCTCGACGCCGCCCAGCTCGCCCCGCACCACCCCGTGGACATCGCCGGCCTGGACGTCGACTGGGTCGCCTTCTCCGGGCACAAGCTGTACGCACCCTTCGGCTCCGGTGTCCTCGCCGGCCGCGCCGACTGGCTGCGCGCCGCCGAGCCCTACCTGGCGGGCGGCGGCGCCAGCCGCACGGTGGCGCGGCGTGCCGACGGCGGCGTCGACGTGGAGTGGCACGAGACGGCCGCCCGCCATGAGGCAGGTTCGCCGAACGTCATCGGCGCCTATGCGGTCGCGTCCGCCTGCAAGGCGCTCACCGAGGCGGGCTTCGACGCCCTCGTCGCCCGTGAGCAGGACCTGATCGCGAAGGTGCGCACCGGACTCGCCGCGATTCCCCAGGTCAAGGTGTTGTCGCTGTTCGGCGACGACGCGCCCAGGGTCGGCGTCATCTCGTTCGTCGTCGAGGGCTGGAACAGCTCCCACTTCGCCGCGGCGCTCTCCGCCGAGTACGGCATCGGCGTGCGCGACGGCCTGTTCTGCGCCCACCCGCTGCTCCGTACGCTGCTCGGCGGCGAGCCCGACGAGCCGGGGGAGTGCGGCGCCCCCGAGGCCGCACCCGGCACGCCGTCCCTCAACGCGATCCGGGTGAGTTTCGGTGCCGGCACGCCCGACGAGCACGTGGAGCGGTTCGTCCGTGCCGTCGGCGAGCTCGTGAGCGACGGCGCCCGCTGGACGTACCGCACCGAGGACGGCCGCTGCGTGCCCGACACGGCGGCGCACTGACCCCGGACACGCAGGAGCCCCCGGTCGTCCTGCCGGGGGCTCCGTGCTGCCCGTACGGACCCGTGCCGCGCACCGCGCAGGCGACGGGGCTCCGGCCCCGCGGTGCGGGGCCCTGCGGCCCTACGAGTCCAGGCCGATCGCGAAGGCGGCCTCCAGGTCGTGCTGCGAGTACGTCCGGAACGCGACATGCGTGTCCGTGGCCTCCACGCCCGGGATCTTGCTGATCCTGCCGGGGATGACGTCCGCCAGGTCGTCGTGGGCCTTGACCCGGACCATGGCGATCAGGTCGTAGGTGCCGGTGACGGAGAAGACCTCGCTGACGCTGTCCAGCGCGGCGATCGACTCGGCGATCTCGGGGATGCGGTCCACGCTGGTCTTGATGAGCACGATCGCGGTGATCACGGCTTGCTGTCTCCCTCGGTGGCCGGCGCTGTGTCCTTCACTCTATCCGGCCGTCCCTCGCCCCCCAGCGCCCTTGCGGGGCCGTCGTGGGCGCCCGTCCCGTGCCTGCCGTACCGGGCCCACGCGTAGAGAAAGCCCAGCGTGAAGCCCACCAGATGGGCCAGGTAGGCCACCCCGGGTCCCTGGGGGGTCTGGCGCACGGCCAGCCACTGGAGTGCGGCCCAGAACGGCAGCACGACCCACGCGGGGAAGCGCAGAGGTAGGAAGAACAGGAACGGGAAGAGACTGGTCACGCGGGCCTTAGGGAAGAGGAAGAGAAAGGCGCCGAGGACGGCGGAGATCGCCCCCGACGCGCCGACCAGGGTCTGCGCCGAATCCGCGTGGGCGACCGCGTAGCCCAGCAGCGCCAGATAGCCGCAGACGAGGTAGAAGAGCAGGAACGCGACGGAGCCCATGCGCTCCTCCGCCATCGCCCCGAAGACGTACAGGAAGAGCATGTTGCCCAGCAGATGCAGCCAGCTGCCGTGCACGAACAGGGCGGTCGCCGGGGTGATGACGGCGCGCGGCACGCCGGTCAGCAGTTCCGTCGGCACCACCCCCCAGCGCTCGAAGTAGGCGCGTTGCGCCGCGAGGAGCGCGTCGCCGGAGCCGTACATCGGACTGAGTCCGGAGACCGGGCTCAGCACGAAGAGAAGACAGCACAGCCCGATCAGTCCGTACGTCACCTTGCTGATCATGTGCAGAGCATGACGTAACCGGACCGAACCGCACAGACCGCCTCGCCGCAGACGGGCGCCGAGCACACCTGAGCCCGCAGGCCGTAGGGTTACGACCCAAACGCACCTAGGGTTACGACGCGGAAGCACCATGGAAACGGACGCACCATGGAATACAGGTGCACCGGACACGACGAAGGAAGCGACGGTCACGATGACGGTTCCCCTCCCGACCGCGACGACTCGGTGGCGCTGCACGCTCTGCGGCAACCTCACCCGGTTCGACGTGACCCGATCGTCGAAGGTCGTGGAGTACCTCCATCTCGACCTCGCGGGCGAGCCGAAGGTCGAGGAGCGCGACGTGGTCAGTGAGACGATCGAGTCGGTCCGCTGTCGTTGGTGCAATGCGGTGGACCAGGTGGAACTCGTGGACAGGCCGGGCGCCGGCTCCTGAGGGAGCGGGCCCCCGCACAGCTAGTGGGGTGACGGATGGTGGAGAGCGCAGGCGGGGGGCCGGTCGACGGCACCGCTGAGGTGCTCGACCGCCCGCTGCCCGAAGGGGTGCGCCGTCGGGTCGTCCAGATCGTCTCGGACGGCTTCGGCGGGCTGACCGTAAGTGAACTTCCCGCGCAATTGCGGCAGTACGCCCGTTTCACCCCGACTCGCCGCGCCAAGTTCGGCGGCAACGCGATGGCGGCGGCGGTGGAGACCGATGCGCTGTTCCGGCAGCGCATCGCCGAGAAGCTGCGGGAGGGCCAGCAGGAACTGGCCGGCGCCCTCGACGCGGGCGCTCCGCCGCCCGCCGCCGACCCGCTCGACGTGGCCGCCGCCGCCTATGTGCTGCGTCCCGTCGGCTGGGTGAAGCTGGTGACCGCCGCCGGCGAGGAGGCCGAGCGGGCCGACGCCGAGCGGGTCGACGAGGAGACCCGGGCCGAACTGGACCGGCTGCGTGCGGAGCTGGCCGATGCGCAGGCCCAGACACGCACCGAGACCGAGCGGCTGCGCACCGAGCTGGAGGCCGCGAAGAAGGAAGCCGAATCGCTTCACCGCAAGCTCCGCGGGGCACTCAGCGACATCAAGCGGGGCGAGGCGGCGCTGCGCAAGGTCCAGGGCGAGATCGAGACCGTACGGGCCGAGGGCCAGGCGCAGGTGTCGGCAGCGGAGAGCGAGACACGGCGGCTCAAGGCCCGCCTCGGCGAGGCCGAGGCGGCGCTGGAGGCGACCCGCCGTGCCGCCCGCGAGGGCCGCAGTGTCGAGGACATGCGGGTGCGGCTGCTGCTGGACACCGTGCTGGACGCGGCCCAGGGGCTGCGGCGTGAACTCGCCCTGCCCCCTGTCTCGGTGCGTCCCGCCGAGACCGTGGATGCGGTCGAACCGGGGCGAATGTCCCCGAAGGACATCGCGGCCCGCGCCCTGTCCGAGCACGATCCCGCGATCCTGGACCAGTTGCTCGCGCTGCCGCAGGCCCATCTCGTGGTGGACGGCTACAACGTCACCAAGACCGGCTATCCCCAGATGCCCCTGGAGAAGCAGCGACTGCGGCTGCTGGGTCAGTTGTCGCTGCTGGCCGCCCAGACCGGCGCCGAGGTCACCTGCGTCTTCGACGGCGCCGAGCTGGCCGCTCCGGTGCTGCTCGCGCCGCCGCGCGGGGTGCGGGTGCTGTTCTCCAAGCCCGGTGTGACGGCCGACGAGCTGATCCGCCAGCTGGTGCGCGCCGAGCCGCCGGGGCGCCCCGTCATCGTCGCCTCGACCGACCGGGAGGTGGCCGACGGCGTGGCGAAGGCGGGGGCGCGCCCGGTGGCTTCGGTGGTGCTCCTCAAGCGCTTCTCGCGGGGCTAGGGGGTGTCTTGCCGATCACGCCGGGCTCGCGGGGCTTGGCACGCACATCTGCGGCGTTGTCGTCGGTCGCCGACTCCCCCCACGCTCGGCTGCGCTCGCGCGGGGGGACCCCCATCGCGTCGACTCCCTCCTCCGCCTTGCAGCTGCGCTCGGCATCCGGAGGATGAATCGAAGAGCCGAGGCGGAGAGAGCGAAGCGAACGCAGCGCACCAAGCCCCGCTCCCTGATCCGGCCCGATCGACAAGACACCCCCTGACGCCTCGCCCGCTCCGTCCGCCCCTCCGGCGGCCGACGGGAGTTCGGCGGAAGGGCCGGACGGGTCTTCGCCGGATCGACTCCACCCCATGCACCTTTTGCGGGAGTTTGCCGCGATGGTTCGATGCCCGGCGGGCCGGCGGGCCGGGAAGCCCCTTTCGTGCCGGTAGGCGCATACGCACCAACCGCAACAACTGTGTGAGATGCCCGAATTGGCGAAACCTTCACGCAACGTAGCGTCAATCGAGCATTACTGCACGTGAGTTGCGTGCAAAGAATGCGCTGGGTGACAGAGATTTTTCTCAAGAGGATTTGAACTGATCACAGGAAGGTCACTAGGGTCTGGCGCGAACCCCCGCTCGGTTGATCACTCATGAGGAGTGGCAGCGGGGGCACCGCCCACCGGTGCGTCGGTAGGCGGCTGAAGGAAGAAGGAGCTCGCCTTCGTGGCGTCCCACCGTCGACCCAAGCAGCCGAGCCGCACCCGTGTGACCGTGCTCACCGCAACCGCCGCCGCTGCCGTGGCCCTGACCTCGCAGGCCGCCCAGGCCGCGCCCAAGATGAGCAAGGACCAGGTCAAGGCCAAGGTCGATGCTCTGTACGAGCAGGCGGAAAAGGCCACCGAGAAGTACGACGGGGCCAAGGAGAAGCAGAAGAAGCTCGAGAAGGAGATCTCCGATCTCCAGGACAAGGTCGCCCGCGGCCAGGACGAGCTCAACACCCTCCGGGACGGCCTCGGTTCGATGGCCAGCGCCCAGTACCGCTCCGGTGGCATCGACCCCTCGGTGCAGCTCTTCCTCTCCTCGGACCCGGACGACTATCTCGACAAGGCGTCCACGATGGACCAGCTGAGCGCTCAGCAGGTCGATCAGCTGAAGAAGATCCAGGAGAAGCAGCGCTCCCTCACGCAGGAGCGCCAGGAAGCCTCCGACAAGCTCAAGGACCTCGCGGACACCCGCGCCGAGCTGGGCAAGAAGAAGCAGGAAGTCCAGGGCAAGCTCGGCGAGGCGCAGAAGCTCCTCAACACCCTGACGGCCAAGGAGAAGTCCGAGCTGGCCGCCAAGGAGGCGCGCGCCAGCCGCGCCAGCGAGCGCAGCGCCATCGGCAACGCCAAGCCCGCGTCCGGCCGCGCCGGTGCCGCCTTCGCCGCGGCGCAGAGCAAGATCGGCTCGCCGTACGTCTACGGTGCCTCCGGCCCCAGCTCCTTCGACTGCTCCGGCCTCACCTCCTGGGCGTACGCCCAGGCCGGTGTCTCCATACCCCGCACCTCCGAGCTCCAGGCCAACGCCGGAACGCGGATCTACTCGCAGAGCGACCTCCAGGTCGGCGACCTGGTCCTGTTCTACGGCGACCTGCACCACATCGGCCTCTACGCGGGCAACGGCCAGGTGCTGCACGCCCCGCACACCGGCGCCAACGTGCGCTACGAGGCGATCGCCAACATGCCCTTCCAGTTCGGCGTCCGTATCTGACACCACCTGCCGTGCCGCCCGAACGGGCGAATTCCGGCAGCCCCCGCTGACCCCACGCCCCGTCGGTGACCTGCGTCTCCGGCGGGGCGTCAGCCGTTGTGCCCGCCGCGCTCTTTGGTCCCGCTGTAGTCGCACGGCTACTGTCCGGTGTCGCATTCCCCCGAAACCGGGGGTCCGTCAGCGGAAGGGAGAGCGGCTACCCGTGGGGTCCCATCGCCGCGTTGCAGCCTCCGGCCTCGACCGGAGAACCAGTGTCACCGTCCTGTCCGCCGCCGCGGCCACCGCGGCGGCCGCCCTCGGCGCGGCACCGGCCGTGGCGGTGCCGCACGACAGGCCCTCCGACCCCCGGGCCACCGTGGACCGGCTGTTCGAGGAGACGGAGCGCGCCACCGAGGCGTACGACCGCGCCGATGAGCGGGCGGACCGGCTGCGCGCACGGGTGGCGACGGCACAGGACCGGATCGCCCGCGGCCAGGAGCGCATCAACACCATGCGGGGCGCGCTCGGTTCGCTCGCCGGGGCCCAGTACCGCTCGGGCGGCATCGACCCCTCGCTGGAGCTGTTCCTCTCCGCGGACCCCGAGGGCTATCTGGACAAGGCCTCGACGCTGGACCGCATCGGGGCGTTGCAGACCGGCAAGCTGAAGGACCTGGAGCGGGCCCAGCGAGGCCTTGCCCAGGAGCGGGCCGAGGCGATGAAGGACCTCGCCGAGCTGGAGCGGGCCCGCAAGGCGGTGGCCCGGCACAAGCGGACCGTCGAGCACAAGCTCGCGGAGGCCGAGCGGCTGCTGGGGGCGCTGCCGGCGGCGGCGCGTGCGGCGTACGAACGGGCCTCGCGCTCGGGCCGCGACCTCGTACCCGACCTGGGCGGTGCGGTCGCCCCGTCCGGGCGGGCCGCCGCCGCCGTCGCTGCGGTCCGCTCGGCGCTCGGCCGCCCCTACGTGTGGGGCGCCAGCGGTCCCTCGGGCTTCGACTGCTCGGGGCTCATGCAGTGGGCGTACGCGCATGCCGGGGTCGGGCTTCCGCGCACCTCGCAGGAACAGCGCTTCGCGGGGCGCCGGGTACCGCTGTCCGAGGCGCGGCCCGGCGATCTGGTCGCCTACCGTCAGGACGCGAGCCATATCGCCATGTACGTGGGCCACGGGCAGGTCATCCATGCGCCCCACCCGGGGGCGGCCGTGCGGTACGACCCCGTCGGGATGATGCCGGTCTCCTCGGTGACCCGGCTCTGACGCCCGGGGCTCCCGGCACGGGGTGATCGCGTACCGGTCACCTGCGGTCCGAGGCGCCGGGCACGGCCCCGTACCATCGGGCAGATGGCTGGTCGTGGGCGCGGGGCGTGGGTGGCAGCGGTGTGCGCCGCCCTGCTCGGGCTGTCGGGCGGGCTCGTCGGCTGCGATCGTGCGGCGCCGGGCGGCGCCCAGGTCGGCGTCCAGCGGGTCCTGGACCGCAGGGCGGACGCCGTGCTGCACCATGACGCGTCGGCCTTCCGCGCGACCGGCACGGACGCCGGTTTCCGCGCCCTCGCGGACGTGCCGCTGACCTCCTGGACGTACCGGATCACCGGCTTCCACCGCTCCGGGGCGCGGGCCACCGTGGAGGCCGACCTGCGCTACCGCGTGACCGGCTACGACCGCACCCCGGTCAGCGCCCTGCGCGAGCTGGACCTGCGGCAGCGCGACGGGCGGTGGTACGTCGCCGGGGACCGGCCTGCGCCGGGGGCGCCCCAGCAGCTGTGGGAGCAGGGGCCGGTCACGGTGGTGAAAGGTGCGCACAGCCTCGTGCTCGGCGTCGGGCAGCAGCGGCGGCGGCTCGGGGACTTCGCCCGGCTCGCCGATCACGCGGTGCCCGCGGTGCGCGACGCCTGGGGCGGCGACTGGTCGGGCCACGTCGTGGTGCTGGTGCCGAAGTCGCTGGAGGGCATGGCGGGACTCCTGGGCGCGGCCCCCAGCGCGTACCGCGGGATCGCCGCCGTCACCACGGGCGAGGCGGGCAGCGGCACCCGGGCGCCGGCCGACCGGGTCGTCGTCAACCCCGATGCCTACGCGGTGCTCGGCGACCTCGGCAAGCAGGTCGTCCTCACCCACGAGACCACCCATGTCGCGACCCGGGACCTGACCACCCGGGCGACCCCGCTGTGGCTCTCCGAGGGCTACGCCGACTGGGTCGGATACCGCGGTACCGGCCGCCGGCCCACGCAGGCCGCGCCCGAACTCGCGCGCGCCGTGACGGCCGGGCAGGTCCCCGCGGACCTGCCCGCCGACCGGGACTTCGGCTTCGGCGGGGACGCCACCCGCCTCGCGCAGGCCTACGAGGGCGGATGGCTGGCCTGCCGCATGATCGCCGACAACTGGGGCGAGGCGAAGCTGAACGCCTTCTACCGCACCGTCGGCGCCCACGGGAAGCGCCCGGGCGCGGTCGAGGCCGCCCTGCGCGACGTCCTGCGCACGACCCCCGACCGGTTCACCGCCCGCTGGCGTGCCTACCTGCGCACCGAACTGAGCGGCTGAGCCACGCCCTCACCGGTCTTCGGTGGGTGGCCTGTCCGGCGTGTTCACCGGCCTCCCGCCGAAGGCCCGCCCGGAGCATTCACCGGTGTCCGGCCGACGGCTTGCCCGGAGTGACCGGTCTCCGGCCGGCGGCCGGCCCGTTGTGCTCACCCGCCTCCCGCCGAAGGCCCGCCCGGCGCGCTCCGCCGGTCGAGTTCCGCGATCGTCTCCGCCAGCCACGCCTTCTCGGCCGTGCTCGTCGCCCGGGCGACCCGCAGCATGCCCTGGCGGAACAAGTCGCCCGCCTCCGCCGCGCGCACCGGTTTGCCGTCGCGGTAGAAGAAGCTCGCCGGGGTGGTCAGGAACTCCTGGCGGCGGCGGAGCACGGCGGCCTGTTCGGCCGGGTCGGGGAGATGGCGCAGAAAGGCCAGGACCGTATTGAAGCGGTGATGGTCGGTGATCTCCACGTCCTTGGGGCGGCGGAGCCGCTCCAGCAGCTGCGCACGTCCGGCGTCGGTCAGCGAGAGGATGCGGCGCGGGGCGGCGCCGGCACCGGGCTCGGTGCGCTGCTCCAGCGCACCCGCCTTCACCAGCCGGGTGAGCGCCGGATACAGCGCGCCGTCGCTGACCGGCCGGACGTGGCCGCTGAGGGCCTTGATCCGTTCCTTCAGCTCATAGCCGTGCAGCGGCTCCTCGTAGAGGAATCCGAGGATCGGCAGCTCCAGCATCCGGCGGCTCCTTGGGGTCCGTGGCCCTTGCGGGTCCCACTGCATCATGGTACCTCTCTTCGCTGTACATCGATTCGAGGTATGGATCGACGGAACACACGGGGGTCGCCATGTCCGTACACCGCAAACAGCTCGTCTCCCTCGCCGGGCCCGTCTACGTCTCACTGCTCGCGTCCGTGGCCGCCGGGATCATCAACACGGTCTGGGTGTCCCGGCTCGGCGGCCCCGCCGTGGCCGCCGTCGCCGCCGCGACGAACGCCGAGAACGTGCTGCTCGGTGTGGCCCTGGTCTTCGGGTCCGGCACGACGGTGCTCGTCGCGCACGCCAGGGGCGCCGGTGACCCCGGCGCCCTGCACGCCGCGCTGCGCGGCGGCACCGCGCTCTGCGCCCTGCTCGTGCCGTTCGTCGCCGGCGGCGGATTCCTGCTGCGCGGGCCGATTGCACGGACGGTTCTGGGGGACGGCGCCGCGGTACCGCTCGCCACCGCCTACTTCGCGATCTCACTCCCCGGCATGGCCGTGTTCTTCGTGCAGAACCTCGTCGACGGCATCCTCAAGGGCACCGGCGACACCCGCACCCCGCTGCGGCTCGCCCTGCTCGCGAACGGCCTGATCCTCGTCCTCGACCCGCTGCTCATCCACGCCTACGGGGTCCGGGGCGCCGCCGTCTCCACGGTGACCGGACGCCTGGTCGCACTCGTCGTGGGCGTCCGTGCCGTGCGTCGGGCCGCCCCGGTGCGCACCGCCCGTGCGGCCGCTCCCGCGGTGTCCGCATCCGCCGCGCTGCGCCGCACGGTGCGCACGGGGCTGCCGATGTCCGCCGACTTCACGGTCCGGCAGACCGGGGCGCTCGCCCTCGTCGCGATCGTCGCCCGGCTCGGCGTCGCACCGGTGGCCGCGTACGCCATCGGCTACAAGGTCCTGTACATCGCCACCATGGCCTTCTACGCGGTGCGCCAGGCGGCGTCCATCCACACCGCGCACACCGGTGGCCGGGGTCGTGACCAGCGACGGGCCATCGGGCGTGCGGCCGTGGCCCTGTCCGGTGCGCTGGGCCTGGCGGCCGCCCTGCTGCTGGCCGTGCTCGCCCCCTGGATCATGCGCGCCTTCGGCGCGGACGCCCGGGTCGCCGGCGAAGGCGTGCTGTTCCTGCGCTGCATCGGCCCCTACCTGCTGCTCATGGCCGGGTTCATCGCACTCGGCGGCGTCTTCGAGGGCAGCGGGGGCGCCTCGGTGCTGCTGCGGATCACCCTTGCCGGGACGGCCGTCCAGCTAGCGCTCGCCCACGCTCTGTCCGGGCTCGGGCTGCCCGGGATCTGCTGGGCGATGGGGATCGCGATGGCCGTCCAGGGCGCCCTCGCCGGGCTGTTGTTCCGACGCGGGGGCCGGGGCGGTAAGCAGGGCCGGGTCCGGCCCGTCCCCTCGTACCGGGCCGTGCACCGCGGCGGAACCGGCTGACCGCGCCGGCGCCGGGGCGGCCGCCACCGTCTGCCGCCACAGCCGGACGGCCGCCAGTGCGGTGGCGGCCGCGAGCAGACCGTTGCGGGTGTACAGCAGGGTCAGGCCCAGCCAGTCGCTCGCCACGACGTGGGCGAACCAGACGGGGAACTCCAGCAGCGTGACGAGGCTCGCCGCCAGGACCAGCGCGGCGGGCGTGGTCATGCGGGTCGCCCGGTGGGTCAGGCAGACGGCCGCCAGGCCCGCCAGCCACACCATGTACTGGGGGCTGATCACCCGGCTCGTGACCGTGAGCAGCAGGACCGCGACGAACGCCGCGTCGCCGAGCGTCGACGCCGACCAGGTGCGGGCCCGCAGCCGCCACCACAGCAGCCAGGCCAGTGCCAGCATCGACGCGATCTGGGCCAGGACGCTCACCACCGGCACGTACGGACCGATGAACTCCATCGAGCCGTAGTTCAACTGCACCAGGCCGGGCCAGCCCAGGTGCCGGGCCGTGTGGAAGACCAGCGCGCCCAGTGACTCGACCTCGGTGCCCCGGTCCCGCTGGGAGGTGACGAAGGCGAGTGCGCCCGGCATGAGCAGCGCGAACACGGCGCCGATGCCGACGGTCGTGGCCGCCGCCGCGGCGCAGGCCCGCCGCGCCGGCCGCCCGCGCCCCGCACCGCTCAGCAGCAGCACAGGCCACACCTTCAGCAGTGCGCCCACCGCCGCCAGCGCGCCCAGTCCGCCCGGCCGGCGCGCCCCGGCGAGCAGTGCGGCCACGGCGACGGCGGTGACCATCAGGTCGTAGCGCGCATAGGCGGTGGGGCCGAGCAGTGCGACGCCGCCCACCCACACCCAGGCGCCCCGCAGCGACCTGCCCGGGCGCCCGCCCGCGTACAGCAGCAGTCCCAGCACCAGCCCGTCCGTCAGACAGGCCAGGACGAAGAACGCCGCGGTGTAGGACAGGAAGGGAAGCAGGGCGGGGGAGAGGACCGCGAGGGCGGCACCGGGCGGGTACTGCCAGGTGACGTCGTGCTCCGGGAACGCTCCCGTGCGCAGCACCTCGTACCAGCCGTGGTAGATGACCGAGACATCGCTGGTCACGTCCGGGCCGGCCACGGCCACGACCTTGAAGACGCACAGCAGGAGCAGGGTTCTCGTCGCTGCCCACGCGGCGACCGCCCACACCGCAGCCGGGATGGTCCTGCGACGTGCGACCGCTGCCCGCGCGGCGACCGGCGCGACCGTCATGACCACCTCGTCCGTCCTCGTCGTGCCTGCCTCACGGCCGGAGGGCCATGATGCCGCTCCGGGTCGTACGGGAGCGAAGAGGCGCGGCCGTGCGGCGTTCGGTACTGTCGGACGGCGATGCACAAGACCCTGATCGTGACCAACGACTTCCCGCCGCGGCCCGGAGGAATCCAGGCCTTTCTGCACAACATGGCACTGCGCCTGGACCCGGAGCGGCTGGTCGTCTACGCCTCCACCTGGAAGCGCGACCGCGAGGGCATCGAGGCCACGGCGGCGTTCGACGCCGAGCAGCCGTTCACCGTCGTACGCGACCGCACGACCATGCTGCTGCCCACCCCCCGCGTCACCCGTCGTGCGGTGGGTCTGCTCCGTGAGCACGGCTGTACGTCGGTGTGGTTCGGCGCGGCCGCCCCGCTCGGGCTGATGGCGCCCGCGCTGCGCGCGGCCGGCGCCGAGCGGATCGTGGCCACCACGCACGGGCACGAGGCCGGCTGGGCACAGCTGCCCGGCTCGCGGCAGCTGCTGCGACGGATCGGCGAGGGCACGGACACGCTCACCTATCTCGGCGAGTACACCCGGTCCAGGATCGCGGCCGCGCTGACGGCGGAGGCCGCCGCGCGCATGGCGCATCTGCCGCCCGGCGTCGACGAGAAGACGTTCCACCCGGACTCCGGCGGTGACGAGGTGCGCGCCCGGCTGGGGCTCGCCGACCGGCCCGTCGTCGTGTGCGTCTCGCGGCTCGTGCCGCGCAAGGGGCAGGACACGCTGATCCGTGCGATGCCGGCGATCCTGGCGCGGGAGCCGGAGGCGGTGCTGCTGATCGTGGGCGGCGGCCCCTACGACGGTGCGCTGCGCAGGCTCGCCGCCGACACCGGGGTCGCCGACTCGGTGCGCTTCACGGGGGCCGTGCCGTGGGAGGAGCTGCCCGCGCACTACGGAGCGGGGGACGTGTTCGCCATGCCGTGCCGCACCCGGCGCGGAGGGCTCGATGTCGAGGGGCTCGGGATCGTGTATCTGGAGGCGTCCGCGACGGGGCTGCCGGTCGTCGCGGGGGACTCCGGCGGGGCGCCCGACGCGGTGCTCGACGGGGAGACCGGGTGGGTGGTGCCCGGGGGGTCCCCTGAGGCAGCCGCCGAGCGCATCGTCACCCTCCTCGGCGACGCGGAGCTGCGCACGCGGATGGGGGAGCGCGGGCGGGAGTGGGTCGAGACGACGTGGCGGTGGGATCTGCTGGCCAAGAGGCTGCAGGCCCTGCTCTGACGTTCTCCCGGAGTCCTCTCCGGCGTCCGCCCAGGCCCTGCTACGACGTTCGCCCAGCCCTGCGCTGACGTCCGCGCAGCCCTCTCTCGAACATTCTCCCGGATTTGGGTCCGCGCACCGTCTGGGCGGAAGCCGAAAATCCGCACATGCTGCGCCCATGAGCACACATCTGACGCGCCGTCACATCCTGGGGCTAGGCGCCCTGCAGGCTGCGGCCGCGCTCGGTTTCACCCGTATCGGTCTCTCCTCGGCCCGTGCCGAGGAACCTCCCGCCACCGACTTCGCCCCGGCCGTCGTCATCGGCTCCGGCTACGGCGCGGCCGTCGCCGCGCTGCGCCTCGGGCAGGCCGGTGTGCGGACCCTCGTACTGGAGATGGGCCGGCTCTGGGACAGCCCCGGGTCCGACGGCAAGGTCTTCTGTTCCACCAGCGCGCCGGACCAGCGCTCCATGTGGTTCCGCACGCGCACGGAGGCCCCCCTCGCCACCTTCCTCTGGCTGGACGTCGTGAACAGGGACATCAGCCCCTACCCCGGCGTCCTGGACCGCGTGCACTTCACCGACATGTCCGTGTACGTGGGGCGCGGTGTCGGCGGCGGCTCACTGGTCAACGGCGGTATGGCGGTGGTGCCGAAGAGGTCGTACTTCTCCGAGGTCCTGCCCCGGGTCGACGCGGACGAGATGTACGGCACCTACTTCCCGCGCGCCAACACGATGCTCGGCGTCAACACGATCGACCCGGCGTGGTTCGAGTCCACCGAGTGGTACAAGTTCGCCCGTACCTCGCGCAAGCACGCACAGAACACCGGGCTGAAGACCGTCTTCGTGCCCAACGTGTACGACTTCGGGTACATGCAGCGCGAGGCCGCGGGCACGGCCGTGAAGTCCGCCCTCGCGGGCGAGGTCATCTACGGCAACAACCACGGCAAGAAGAGCGTCGACAAGACCTACCTCGCCGCCGCGCTCGGCACCGGCAACGTCACCATCGACACCCAGCAGCACGTACGCGCGGTACGAAGACAACCGGACGGCACCTACGTCGTCACCGCCGACCGCACCGACCTCACGGGCGCCGTCGTGGGGACCCGGGAGATCGGCTGCCGCACGCTCGTCCTCGGCGCGGGCAGCCTCGGCACCACCGAACTCCTGCTGCGCGCCCGCGAGACGGGCGCCCTGCCCGATCTGAGCCCCGCCGTCGGCACCCGCTGGGGCGGCAACGGCAACATCATGACCGCCCGCGCCAACCACATCTGGGACACCGTCGGCGCCAACGAGGCCACCATGCCCACCCTCGGCATCGACGACTGGGACAACGCGGCCAACCCCGTCTTCGCCGAGATCGCCCCGCTGCCCATGGGCTTCGAGCACTGGATCAGCCTGTATCTGGCGATCACCAAGAACCCGCAGCGCGGCACCTTCTCGTACGACCCCGGGACCGACTCGGCGAAGCTCAACTGGAGCCGCGCCCAGAACCAGCCCTCGGTCGACGCCACGAAGAAGCTCTTCGACCGGATCAATCTGCGCAACCTGACGATCTACCGGTACGACCTCTTCGGCAACAACAGCCCGTTCGCCGACGACTTCTGCTACCACCCGCTGGGCGGCGTCCCGCTCGGCGAGGCGACGGACGACTACGGCCGGGTGAAGGGCTACCCGCGGCTGTACGTCACCGACGGCTCGCTGATACCGGGCTCGATCGGCGTGAATCCGTTCGTGACCATCACGGCACTGGCGGAACGGGCGATGGACCGCGTCATCGCCGACAGCTGACCCCCGCCACAGCGGAAGACCGCTGGGACGGGGGTCGGGGACGATCAGGTGAGGCCGCGGCCGGAAGCCGCCGTCGCCCGGGCGTCAGCCCCGGTAGAGCGCCTCGATCTCGTCGGCGAAGTCCTTCGCCACCACGTTCCGCTTGAGCTTCAGGGACGGGGTCAAGTGACCGGACTCCTCGGTGAACTGGGAACCGAGAACCCGGAACTTCCGCACCGACTCCGCCTTGGACACCGCGGCGTTGCCGTCGTCGATCGCGTGCTGGATCGTGGCCAGCAGATCCGCGTCGTCACGCAGCGAGGCCGCCGTGGACCCGGCCGGCTTGCCGTGCTCCTCGGCCCACCGGCCCAGGAACTCCTCGTCGACCGTGACGAGCGCGCCCACGAAGGGGCGGCCGTCGCCGACGACCATGCACTCGGCGACCAGCGCATGCGCCCGGATACGGTCCTCGATCACCGCGGGGGCGACGTTCTTGCCGCCGGCCGTGACGATGATCTCCTTCTTGCGGCCCGTGATCCGCAGATATCCGTCCTCGTCCAGGGTGCCGATGTCACCCGTGTGGAACCATCCGTCGGCCAGCGCCTCGGCGGTCGCCGCCTCGTTGTTCCAGTACCCCTTGAACAGGTGCTCGCCGTGCAGCAGCACCTCGCCGTCGTCGGCGATCCGGATCACCGAACCGGGCAGCGGCTGGCCGACCGTACCGATCTTCGTCCGGTCCCACGGGTTGAACGCGGTGGCCGCGCAGGACTCGGTGAGGCCGTAGCCCTCCAGGACCGTGAAGCCGATGCCGCGGAAGAAGTGGCCCAGGCGCTCGCCCAGCGGGGCGCCGCCCGAGATCGCGTACTCGCCGCGCCCGCCGAGCACGGCCCGCAGCTTGCTGTAGACGAGCTTGTCGAACGTCTTGTGCTTGATCTTCAGGCCGAGGGACGGGCCCGACGGGGTGTCCAGCGCCCTGCTGTACGCGATGGCGGTGTCCGCGGCCTTGTCGAAGATCTTGCCCTTGCCGTCGGCCTGCGCCTTGGCGCGCGCCGAGTTGTAGACCTTCTCGAAGACGCGCGGCACGCCCAGGATCAATGTCGGACGGAACGCGGCCAGTTCGTCCGTCAGGTGCTTGATGTCCGGTACGCAGCCCAGCTTGATCGGCGCCATCATCGGCGCGATCTGCACGAGCCGCCCGAAGACGTGCGCGAGCGGAAGGAACAGCAGGACCGAGCACTCGCCGGTGCGGAACAGCGGGCGCAGCCGCTCCACGATGTTGCCGCACTCCGCGAAGAAGCTGCGGTGGGTCAGCACACAGCCCTTGGGGCGGCCGGTGGTGCCCGAGGTGTAGACGATCGTCGCCGGGTCGTCGGCCTTCGCCAGCGAGCTGCGCTCCTCGACCGCCTCGTCGGCGAGCCCGGCACCCAGTGCGACCAGCTCGTCCAGTCCGCCGCCCTCGATCTGCCAGACGTGGGCGAGCGCGGGCAGCCGGTCGCGGACCGCGTCGACGGTCGCCGCATGCGCGTCCAGCTCCACCAGGCACGCGACCGCACCCGAGTCGCCGAGGATCCACTGCACCTGCTCCGGCGAGCTGGTCTCGTACACCGGCACGGTGACCGCGCCCGCGCTCCAGATCGCGAAGTCGAGCAGCGTCCACTCGTAGCGGGTGCGGGACATCAGGCCGACCCGGTCGCCGGGCCGCACACCGGAGGCGATCAGGCCCTTAGCCGCGGCCCGCACCTCGGCGAGGAAGGCGGTGGCGGAGACGTCCTGCCAAGTGCCGTTCACCTTGCGGGCGATGACCGCCACATCCGGGTGCTGCGCGGCGTTTCTCCGGACGATGTCGGTCAGATTGCCGTCCGCGGGGACCTCGTACAAAGCCGGAAGGCTGAACTCGCGCAAGACTGCTGCTCCTCATAGGGCGCCGGCGCCACGACGTTGTGTTGCTGCGACGGTGCGGTCCAAGGCTCGGGCAGGTGCTCGGGGCGAAGCCACTGGCCAAGCCAATGGTTGAAACCCAGAGCACGACTGGACTGCCCGGACGTTACCCATCGGTACGGCTTCTTCGATAGGGGGTCCCGGCCAGATGTTCGCTGCGTCACACGACCTTCACTCGCCATGGCGTTGCTTCGCGCACAGTAGTCCACCGGCTTCCCGACTGAGAAGTAACCGCAGGTCCGGCCACCTCTGGCCTCCTTTGCCCGCTCGGTCCTAGGGTGATCGCCATGGCAGGCACACGAGAGGGCAGCCGCCCCGGCTCCATGCGGATCCACGTCGTCAGCGACGTCCACGGCAACGCGCGCGACCTGGCCCGGGCGGGAGAGGGTGCCGACGCCCTGGTCTGCCTCGGCGACCTGGTGTTGTTCCTCGACTACGCGGACCACTCGCGCGGCATCTTCCCCGACCTCTTCGGCACCGAGAACGCCGACCGGATCGTCGCGCTGCGCACCGAGCGCCGCTTCGACGAGGCCCGCGCCTTCGGCGCCTCCCTGTGGGGCGACCTCGGCGGCGACCGGGCGACGGCCATCGAGCGGGCGGTGCGCAAGCAGTACGCAGAGATGTTCGCCGCCTTCCCGACGCCGACGTACGCGACGTACGGCAATGTCGACATGCCCCAGCTGTGGGCCGAGTACGCGGGCCCCGGCACCACCGTCCTCGACGGCGAACGCGTCGAGATCGGCGGCCGGGTCTTCGGCTTCATCGGCGGCGGCCTGAAGACCCCCATGCGCACGCCCTACGAGATCAGCGACGAGGAGTACGCGGCGAAGATCGAGGCCGTCGGCGAGGTCGACGTGCTGTGCACGCACATCCCCCCGGACGTCCCCGAACTGGTCTACGACACGGTGGCGCGCCGCTTCGAGCGCGGCAGCCGGGCGCTGCTCGACGCGATCCGCCGCACCCGCCCCCGCTACCACCTCTTCGGCCACGTCCACCAGCCCCTGGCGCGGCGCATGCGCATCGGCGCGACCGAATGCGTGAACGTCGGCCATTTCGCGGGCTCCGGCACGCCCTTCGCCCTGGAGTGGTGACCGCCTGACCGCCGCGTCCACGGTGCCGGGGACGTGCCCGGCGCCGGCGGACGCAGGGCTTGATCGGGCCCCACGCGGTGACGGCGGCCAAGTCACCGCGCGGTAGCCTTCACGCTGCACGACGCGCACGCACGACGCGCACGGCACGGCGCGCGCCGCTGCGCGCACCTCACCTCACCGGACCGCATCTGGAGGAGCCACGGCGATGGCGGAATACACCAGCTCGAGCATCACGATCGAGGCGGCACCGGCCGATGTCATGGGAGTGATCGCCGACTTCGCGCGCTATCCGGACTGGACGGGTGAGGTGAAGGAGGCCGAGGTCCTCGCCAGCGACGACCAGGGCCGCGCCGAGCAGGTCCGCCTCGTCATGGACGCCGGCGCCATCAAGGACGACCAGACCCTCGCCTACACCTGGACCGGCGACAACGAGGTCTCCTGGACCCTCGTCAAGTCCCAGATGCTGCGCTCCCTCGACGGCTCCTACCTCCTCAAGCCCACCTCCACCGGCACCACCGAGGTCACCTACCAGCTCACCGTCGACGTCAAGATCCCCATGCTCGGGATGATCAAGCGCAAGGCGGAGAAGGTCATCATCGACCGCGCGCTGGCGGGCCTGAAGAAGCGCGTCGAGTCGAAGTAGCGGGGCGGGCCGAGGGCGCCTCCCGCGGCCGCACGGGACGCCGACGGCCGACGTGCCCTCCGCCCCGTCCGGTCCCGGCAGGCGGCCCGGTCCCGGTGCCTGGCACCGCGGGACCGCCATCGGGCCCCGCAGCGGCACGCAGTACGGTCACTACCCATGCGCACAGTCCTCGTCACCGGCCCCGCCGGCTCCGGCCGCACCACGGTCACCGCAGCCACCGCGCTGACCGCGGCCCGCAACGGCACCCGAACGCTGGTGCTCTCCGGAGACCCCGCCGACACGCTGGGCGCGGCCCTGGGAACACCCACGGGCGGGACCCCGACCGAGGTCGAGCCGGGACTCACGGCCCTGCGGCCCGATGCCGCCGCCGCGTTCCGTGACGACCTCACGGCCCTCCAGTCCCGCGCCGCCTCGGTCCTGGACCTCCTGGGCGCGTCCCGCCTGGACCCCGAGGAACTGACCCCGCTTCCCGGCTCCGGCGAACTCGCCCTCCTGCGCACCCTCCGCGACGCGGCCACCGCCTCCTTCGACCTGGTGGTCGTCGACCTCCCCGCGGCCCCGCAGGCGATCGCCGCCCTCGCCCTGCCCGAGCAGCTCCGCCGCTACCTGCGCCGCCTGCTGCCCCCCGAGCGCCAGGCGGCCCGGGCCCTGCGCCCTGTGCTCGGCCGCCTCGCGGGCGTCCCCATGCCCACCGAGGCGCTGTACGAGGCGGCATCCCGCTGGGACCTGGAGCTGGCCGCCGTACAGGCCGTGATCGAGGACCCCGGGACCACCGTGCGCCTGGTCGCCGAACCCGGTCCGGCCGCCGCCGACGCCCTGCGCACCACCGCGACCGGACTCGCCCTGCACGGCCTGCGCGTGGACGCGCTCGTCGCCAACCGCATGCTGCCGGACGCCTCTGCCGACCCCTGGCTCTCCGGTCTCGCCGCACAGCAGCGCAAGGCCGTCGAGGAGTGGGCGGCGGGGTACGACGTCCACGAGGTCGCCCACCTGGGCCGCGACCCACGCGGCGCCGAGGACCTGGCGGCCCTCGCCGTGCCGCATCCCGGCGACGCCCCCGGCCGCGTCGACTGGCCGCTCGCCGACCGCCGCGCCGACGACGGCGTCCTGGTCTGGCACATCCCGCTCCCGGGCGCCGTGCGCGAGGACCTGGACCTGATCCGCCGGGGCGACGAGCTCGTGGTCACCGCGGGACCGCTGTTCCGCCGGATAGTTCCGCTGCCGTCGGCGCTGCGCCGCTGCACCGTCGCCGGGGCGGGGCTGCGCGAGGGGGAGCTGCGGATCCGGTTCACCCCGGACCCGGACCTGTGGCCGCAGCGCGGCTGACCCGATGGCCGAACCCGGACCCGGGCCGCCGGGACCCGGTGAACCGGACGCCCCCGTTCGGGTAACGTCGACCGTACGAAACGTAGCGTTCCCGTCGTCCGTCACGCTTCCGACGAGCGCTTCGCGCATCCCTCCCCGTTTCGCAGGAGTTCGACCGCCATGAGCGACGCCAACGAGAACCCCGTGCCCGACCCTGGCGGAGAGGCCCGCACCCCCGCCGACGAGGCTCCGCAGAAGGACACCCCGCGCGACGGCGGCATCGACGCCGACGCCTGGGCGCAGGCCTGCGCCGAGGACCTCGCCGACGAGAAGGCCCGCCGCCGGGCCCGCAGCACGCCACCGCCCGGCACGGCGGCCGAGGAGCTGCGCAAGCTCGTCGACGCCGTCGCCGACAAGCTCTCCGGGCTGCAGTCGCCGTTGTTCGGCATGGCCGGACAGGGCGCCGCGCAGCACGTCGTCCAGCAGATCGTGCAGCAGGCCAAGGCCGCCGTCGAACCCGTCATCGAGCGCAATCCGGACGTCTTCGACCACCTCGCCGCCGCCGGGAACGAACTGCTGGCCGCCTACCGCTCCGCCGTGGAATCCCAGGAGCGCCGCTGGACCCGCGGGGAGGGCTCAGGACCCGGTTCCCACCGGTGGGACGAGGGCCCCGGCCCCGGGGAGCACATCGACCTCGACTGACATCCACTCGGGTACGGTTGGCCATAGCGGGGCTCGACCGAACTGAGGGACACATGGGACTCACCATCGGCGTCGACATCGGCGGCACGAAGATCGCGGCCGGCGTGGTCGACGAAGAGGGCACCATCCTGGAAACGCACACGGTGCCCACTCCGACGACCGCCGAGGGCATCATCGACGCGATCGCCTCCGCCGTCACGGGCGCCGGCAAGGGGCACGACATCGAAGCCGTCGGCATCGGCGCCGCCGGATACGTCGACGACAAGCGCGCGACCGTGTTGTTCGCACCCAACATCCACTGGCGCCACGAGCCGCTGAAGGACAAGGTCGAGCAGCGCGTGGGCCTGCCGGTCGTCGTGGAGAACGACGCGAACGCCGCGGCCTGGGGCGAGTACAGGTTCGGAGCAGGCCAGGGCCACGAGGACGTCATCTGCATCACCCTCGGCACCGGCCTGGGCGGCGGCATCATCATCGGCAACAAACTGCGCCGCGGCCGCTTCGGCGTCGCCGCGGAGTTCGGGCACATCCGGGTGGTTCCCGACGGTCTGCTGTGCGGCTGCGGCAGCCAGGGCTGCTGGGAGCAGTACGCCTCCGGGCGCGCCCTCGTGCGGTACGCGAAGCAGCGGGCGGGTGCCACCCCGGAGAACGCCGAGGTCCTGCTCGGGCTGGGCGACGGCACGCCCGAGGGGATCGAGGGCAAGCACGTCAGCGCGGCGGCGCGGCAGGGCGACCCGGTCGCCCTCGACTCCTTCCGTGAGCTCGCCCGCTGGGCCGGCGCGGGTCTCGCCGACCTCGCATCGCTGTTCGACCCGTCCGCGTTCATCGTCGGCGGCGGCGTCTCGGACGAGGGGGAGCTCGTCCTCGACCCGATCCGCAAGTCCTTCCGCCGCTGGCTGGTCGGCAGCCAGTGGCGCCCGCACGCCCAGGTACTCGCCGCCCAGCTGGGCAACAAGGCGGGCCTGGTGGGCGCGGCCGACCTGGCCCGGCAGGGCTGACCGCCCGATTCCGTCATCACACCGAGCGGCCGCCGCGTCCCGAGGGGGC